>NZ_JAUCFJ010000002.1:1220313-1525392 GCF_030348505.1 Lysinibacillus sp. G4S2
GTTACAATCTGATGGTTATCAATTTATTGAGCCATCAGAAGGGTTTTTGGCATGTGGCTATGTTGGGAAAGGTCGTTTAGAAGAGCCAGAAAAAATAACAGCGATTGTGCAAGAGTATTTTTCAGAGAAGGCCAAGCCGTTAGCTGGTAAAACGGTAGTTGTCACAGCTGGAGCGTATTATATACCATTGGATGAGCAGCATGTGATTAGTACACAGGCAAATGGTAGAATTGGTCAGGCAATAGCCGAAGAGGCAAAACTACTTGGGGCAACTGTCATCCTCATAGATGAAAAAGAAGCAAATGTGCATAAGCTTTTTGAACAACTAGAGGATTATCAACAACAATATCCATCTGCATTTTTTATCCATGCTGCAAATACGCCTACAATTGAAGGGGCGCCGATACTATCCTTAGAAGGAATGACAGCAATAACCTTTGGACAAAAGGTTATTGGTGAGTCCATGTTAACAATCATGTCTGACATGTGGATTGATTTTAGTGACACGGCAGAAGTAAATGGTCAATTGTGGGATACGACAGATGCCACGCAGTTTGCGCACGCATTTTGGACATATGTTTTACAAGGTGAGGCGCAATGAGTTTTTTGATTGCAGAGGTTATAGTGGATGTTTCAACTTACCATGTAGATCGTCCGTTTGATTATGAAGTACCTACAGAATGGGTAAATATTATCGAAATGGGCTGTCGTGTCAAAGTACCGTTTGGACCAAGAAATGTTTTAGGTTTTGTGGTTGGATTAAAAAATGAAACAGATGTACCAGCTGATAAATTAAAATCTATTGCACAAATTTTAGATATAGAGCCTGTGTTAACTGAGGAAATGCTGTTAATGGCAAAGTGGCTAAAAAACGAAACGATTTGTTATGAAATCGATGCCTTACAGGTTATGCTCCCATCAGCACTTCGAGCGAAGTATGAAAAAATCATTATGCTGCAAGAGGATAAAGACGCTTTGCCGGAAGAGGCTAAGGCTATTTTCGGTAAGCGACAACAGGTTAATTTCAAAGAATTCGAGCGTGCTGAATTACTTCCTTTATTAAAGCAGCTTATTACTGATAAAATTGTAAAAATTGAAAACGTTGTGAAGCAGCAAGGGAATGTGAAAGAAATTCGTATGGTCAAAATTTCAGATAATCAGCAAGATATCGACAAGGCGATGGTAGATGCAGCGAGAGCAGCTAAACAGCGCCAGCTGATTGAATGGATGAGTGCACACCTTGGAGAAGTCCTGTTGCCACAGAAAATCTATGAAGAAACAGGTGCATCTCCAGCAGTACTACAGTCAGTTATTGACAAAGGGGCCGCTCACTTTATACAGGAAGAGGTGTATCGTGATCCCTTTACGAAGGAGGTTTCCCGCACTCAATCTTTACAATTGACGGATGAGCAGCACGTTGCATTAAAGGATATTATTACATCAATAGAAGAACAGACTGCGAAAACTTTTTTACTACACGGCGTCACGGGAAGTGGTAAAACGGAAGTTTATTTGCAAGCGATACAAAAGGTGTTAGATGAAGGCAAGGAAGCTATTATGCTAGTGCCTGAAATATCATTAACACCACAAATGACAGAGCGTTTTCGCAGTCGTTTTGGTGAGATGGTTGCTGTTATGCATAGTGGCTTATCTGTCGGTGAAAAGTATGATGAATGGCGTAAAATTCAGCAAGGAAAGGTAAGCGTTGTTGTGGGAGCTCGTTCCGCTATTTTCGCACCTTTTACAAATATAGGTCTTATCATTTTAGATGAAGAGCATGAATCAACATATAAACAAGAAGATTCACCGCGTTATCATGCTAGAGATGTAGCAATTTGGCGTAGCGAATTTTATAAATGCCCAGTCATATTAGGTAGTGCAACGCCTGCACTTGAATCTTTTGCGCGAGCGAAGAAGGGCGTATATAGTTTGCTATCATTAAAGCAACGTGCTATGCATCAAGCGTTACCAACTGTTTTTATTGCGGATATGCGTGAGGAACTTCAAAAAGGTAATCGTTCAATGTTTTCTGAGCAGCTTGTTGATGCTATACGTGTAAGGCTTGAGAAAAAAGAACAGATGGTGCTGTTTTTAAATCGTCGTGGCTATTCTTCTTTCGTGCTTTGTCGTGATTGTGGGACGGTTGTGCAATGTCCAAACTGCGACATCTCGTTAACGTATCATCGAACGACAGAGAAATTAAAATGTCATTATTGTGGCTATGATGAGCGTGTTCCACAAATATGTCCACAATGCCAGAGTGAGCATATCCGCTATTTTGGTACAGGAACGCAAAAAGTCGAGGAAGAAATTTATAAGCTATTTCCTGAGGGAAGGGTTCTCCGGATGGATGTTGATACTACAAAGCATAAAGGTGCACATGAAGAAATTTTGCAGGCATTTGGGGAAGGGCAGGCAGATATTTTGCTAGGTACGCAAATGATTGCGAAAGGTCTTGATTTTCCTAATATTACGCTTGTTGGTGTACTTAGTGCTGATACATCGCTGCATTTACCCGATTACCGTGCGGCTGAGCGTACATTTCAGTTATTAACGCAAGTTAGTGGTAGGGCTGGACGTCATGATAAACCTGGTGAGGTTATTATTCAATCGTATACGCCAGAGCATTATGCAATTGAATTGGCAAAAATACAAGATTACGAGCCATTTTACGAACGTGAAATGTTTTTACGCCGTCGCTCAAGCTATCCGCCGTATTATTTTGTAGCACTTGTTCAAATATCTCATGAAGATGTCATGATGGCGGCAGAGTATGCTGGACGTGCGGCAGATTGGCTAAGGGGAAACTTATCAAATCAGGTTGCTATTATCGGTCCAACAACGGCAAGTATTAGTCGTCTCCAAAATAGATATCGTTATCAATGTTTGATAAAATATAAAATTGAACCAAACCTAATTCCTGTATTACAGCGCCTTCTAGCGATGTATCGAGGGGAATGGATTAAACAAGGTATATTAATGACAGTAGATTTAGATCCGTCAACTATATAAAAGGGTTCATCACCCGATTGGACATGACATTTTGTTAAAACGTATGCCATGCGAATAAGTTGATCTTCGTTCCTGCTGGGCGACTATCTGCGCGAAAGCAAAGCGACAGCGGCAAAGCCCTCAGCCGTAACGGAAATCAACCAACTCCGAGTTTTGGTGATGATCCTATAAAGAGCTGATGTGGCGTTATAATTAGACAAGGTAATAAGCCTTAAATAGTAGAGAAGAGGAACATAAGATGGCAATTAAAAAAGTTGTTGAACATCCAGCAAAGGTACTATCAACGCCGTGTGCGGAAGTAACAGAAATTAATGAAGAAATTATTACTTTATTAGATGATTTATATGACACAATGGTTGAATACGATGGCGTTGGTATTGCAGCACCTCAAATAAATGTAGGATTACGTGTGGCAATTGTCGAGCTTGGCGAAGAACGAGATGTTTTAGAAATGATTAATCCGACTGTTATTGTAACGGATGGAGCAGAAGTAGATATTGAAGGTTGCTTAAGCTTTCCAGGACTATACGGTGAGGTTGAACGCCCTGAATATGTAAAAATTGAAGCATGTGACCGTGAAGGACGTGTATATGAGTTAGAAGCGGGAGGCTTTGATGCGCGAGCAATTTTACATGAAATCGATCATTTAGATGGCGTACTATTTAATTCAAAAATTAAACGCATTGTAACCGAAGAAGAACTTGAAGCAATGTACGCTGAAGAGGAGGAATAAAATGACTTCAATAATTTTTATGGGAACACCTGATTTCTCCGCGCCAATTTTGCGTATGCTACACCATGAAGGCTATGATATTAAAGCTGTAGTTACACAACCGGATCGTCCAGTTGGGCGTAAACGTGTACTAACACCGCCACCTGTAAAGGCAGCGGCTATGGAATTAGGTTTACACGTTATTCAGCCTGAAAAACTACGTGGTTCTGAGGAATTACAGCAAATAATTAATTTACAGCCTGACCTAATTGTAACAGCAGCTTTTGGACAAATTTTGCCGAAGGAATTGCTGGATGCACCACCGCTTGGTTGCATTAACGTCCATGCGTCACTTTTACCGAAGTATCGTGGTGGAGCACCTATTCACCAAGCAATTATTGATGGTGAAAAAGAGACTGGTGTAACGATCATGTATATGGAGCAAAAGCTAGATGCCGGTGATATCATATCTCAAAAGGCTATTCCAATTGAAGAGGAAGATCATACAGGTGGACTATTTGATAAGCTGAGTGTTGTAGGCTGCGAATTATTAAAAGAAACACTTCCTTCTATTATAAATGGAACAAATAACCGTACAGTGCAGGATGAAGCACAAGTAACTTTTGCAAGCAATATTTCACGGGAACAAGAACGTATCGATTGGGCAAAGGATGCTATAACTTTATACAATCAAGTACGTGGTCTTCACCCATGGCCAGTTGCCTATACAACATTTGAAGATGGGAACTTTAAAATTTGGTGGGCGAAAGTTGGCAACGCAAAGCATGATACTATTCCTGGTACGGTCGTTGGGATTTCAAAGGATCATTTTGAAGTTGCAGCAGGAAATGGAACAACACTTGCCATGTATGATGTACAACCAGCTGGTAAAAAACGCATGACAGCAGAGGAATATTTGCGTGGTACAGGTTCTAAATTACAGATCGGGGACCAATTTAAATGAGTAAAAAAAGCGTAGTAATTTGGGATGGAAATGTGCGTAATGCTGCACTTTCTATTCTGTTAGCAGTGGATAAAAATCAAGCTTATAGTAATTTGCTTTTAAACGAAACGATCAAGCGACATAAAATCGAAGCGAAGGATCGTGCCCTTTTAACAGAAATCACGTACGGCACTCTACAGTATAAAATGACTCTTGACTACTATTTAGAGCCGTTTATTCGTGGTTCAGTGGATCATTGGGTGCGCTGGCTTTTACGTTTATCTTTATATCAAATGCATTATTTAACGCGTATACCACCTCATGCAGCAGTGAATGAAGCTGTGGAAATTGCTAAGCGTCGAGGTCACCAAGGTATAGCTTCAATGGTCAACGGTATTTTACGCTCTATTTTACGTCAGGGTGTAGCTTCTACTGATGAAATTAAAGATCCGATTGAGCGTCTTGTCATTGAAACGAGTCATCCGGAGTGGTTAGTGCAGCGCTTTGTCGATAACTATGGAATTGAAGTAGCGAGTGCAATGTTACATGAAAATAATGTGCCTCCAGTGCAGACTGTACGCGTCAATACGACTAAAGTGAGCGTTGATCAAGCAATTGCTAGCATAGAAGCGGAAGGTTTAACAGCTAAACAAAGTGATATGATGCCGGAATGTTTACATGTCACAAATGGTCAGCCTGCTCGTACTAAGGCATTCCAAGAAGGGCTAATTACCATTCAAGATGAAAGCTCGATGATTCCAGCAAATGTATTGAATCCATCTCCTGGCATGCGTGTCTTAGATATGTGTGCAGCTCCAGGCGGAAAGACAACACATATAGCTGAGATTATGAAAAATGAAGGTTCGATTTTAGCGACCGACCTTCACCCTCATAAATTAGATTTAATCGACCATAATACGGATCGTCTAGGGATTGATATAGTAGAGACTGCTCCGATTGACGGACGTAAAGCACCTGATTTTCTACAATCAGAATCATTCGACGCAATTTTAGTCGATGCACCTTGTAGTGGTTTAGGTGTCATGCGCCGCAAGCCAGATATTAAATATACAAAACGTGAGGAAGATTTAGAAAACCTCCAAAAAATACAATTGGCGCTTCTAGATGCGGCAACAAAAGTATTGAAAATAGATGGCAAGCTTGTGTACAGTACATGTACAGTCGATATAAAGGAAAATGAAGGCACTGTAAAAGCCTTTTTAACAACGCATCCAGAAATGGAAGCAATACAACTAGAATCTTTACCAACAAAATTAGCGGAAAAGCAAGCAAATGGCATGCTTCAAGTCTTTCCACAAGACTTTGGCAGTGACGGTTTCTTCGTTGCCGCCTTTCGTAAAAAAGGAGAATCCAACTAATGGTGGATCATGAGAAATTTAATGAGCGTATTAACGATTTAGTCGAGGAAGCGGAAGACAAGCCTGTTCAACGCGCGAAAAAAGAAAAACCAAATTTAAAAGAATCGGTATATTCATTACAGCCGAATCAGTTAGAAGAATGGTTAAAGGAAAATGGTGAAAAACCGTTCCGTGCAGCACAAATTTTTGATTGGCTTTATAATAAACGTGTAAAAACATTCGAAGAAATGTCTAACCTTTCAAAGGGATTACGTGAAAAGCTTGAAGCAAGTTTTGCATTGACGACATTGTCAACAATTATTAAACAGGAATCAAAAGATGGTACGATCAAGTTTTTATTCCAGTTACAGGATGGCTATTCAATTGAAACAGTTTTAATGCGTCATGAATATGGGAACTCTATTTGTGTGACGACACAAGTAGGCTGCCGCATTGGCTGTACGTTCTGTGCATCAACTTTAGGTGGATTAAAGCGTCACTTATTAGCAGGGGAAATTGTGGAGCAAGTTGTCAAAGTTCAGCAAACTTTAGATGAAGTGGGCGAGCGTGTGTCACATATCGTTATTATGGGTATTGGCGAACCTTTCGATAATTATGATGCGATGATGAACTTCTTAAAGGTCATCAACCATGAAAAAGGATTAAATATTGGTGCTCGTCACATCACTGTATCAACATCAGGGATTGTTCCGAAAATTTATCAATTTGCTGATGAACAGCTACAAATTAACTTTGCAGTATCGCTACACGCACCAAACCAAGAGGCTCGTCAAAAATTAATGCCAATTGCACGTGCTTACAAGTTAGATGAATTAATGGAAGCCGTCCAATACTACACTAAAAAAACTGGCCGACGTGTTACTTTTGAGTATGGTTTAATGTCTGGCGAAAATGATTCAGTCGAAATTGCAGAAGAATTATCTGCATTAATAAAAGGAATTAAATGCCATGTGAACTTAATTCCTGTAAACTATGTACCAGAACGTGATTATGTTCGTACATCTCGTAGCCAAATTTTTGCCTTTGAAAAAACATTAAAGAAGAATGGTATTAACGTAACGATCCGCCGAGAGCAAGGTTCTGATATTGCAGCTGCGTGTGGTCAATTACGTGCGCAAGAGAGATCTGAAGAAACGAGGTGACCAGTGTTGAAATACACAGTCGAAAGTGATATTGGGTTAAAACGAGCAATTAATGAAGACCGTGCGGCATTTTTTAAGCGTCCAGACGGGCTTGCACTAGCACTTGTAGCGGACGGCATGGGAGGTCATAATGCTGGCGATGTAGCGAGTGATATGGCGATGAAACAGATAGAATCCGTTTTTTTACAGGCAGAGGCACATCATTTTGCATCAACAACATCAAAAAAAGAGTGGTTATTACAAGCAGTTAAGCAATTAAATAAAAATATATATGACTATTCTTTATCACATGAAGACTGTAAAGGAATGGGCACGACATTTATTGCAGTGTTAATTGAAGATAATCATTGCTTTATCTCACATGTTGGCGATAGTCGTGTGTATTATTTCTTTGATGATGGTGCACAACAAATAACAAGAGATCACTCATATGTAAATGTTCTCGTTGAAAATGGTGAAATAAGTGAAGAGGAAGCGTTGACACATCCGAAGAAAAATTTCATCTTAAAAGCTGTTGGTACAGAAGAAACGATTGAACCTGACTTTTATGAGGTTGATTTAGCATCAGAATCGTATTTACTCATTTGCTCTGACGGTTTAAGTAATAAACTAACAGTGTATGAAATGGCATCAATTATTACGTATCCAGATTCGATAGAAGAAAAAGGACGGAAACTTGTGGAATTAGCAAATGCAAGCGGGGGGGAAGACAATATCTCCCTCGTGCTACTCACAAGGCAAGATGAGGAGGTGTAAGTATGTTTGTAGGTAAACGAATTAGTGACCGTTATAAAGTTAAAGAGCTCATTGGTGGCGGTGGTATGTCCAATGTTTATTTGGCGCACGACATGATATTAAACCGAGATGTAGCGATTAAAATATTACGCTATGATTTTACCAATGAGGATGAATTACATCGGCGTTTTCAACGTGAGGCACTTTCTGCTACAAGTCTTACACATCCAAATATTGTTAGTGTTTATGATGTAGGTGAGGATGGCGATCTGCATTATATTGTAATGGAGTATGTCAAAGGAAAAACATTAAAGCAGTACATACAGGAATTTGCACCAATTTCTCCTGCCAGAAGTGTGCATATTATGAAACAGCTAACATCTGCAATTGCCGATGCTCATGAAAATCATATTATTCATCGTGACATTAAACCTCAAAATATTTTAATGGATGCTGATGGCAATGTGAAAATAACTGATTTTGGCATCGCGATGACGCTTAGTGCAACGTCATTTACACAAACAAACTCTGTGCTTGGAACTGTGCATTATTTGTCACCAGAGCAGGCTCGTGGTGGTACAGCGACAAACAAATCTGATATTTATGCACTTGGGATTGTTTTATATGAATTATTAACAGGGGAATTGCCATTTTCAGGCGAGTCAGCTGTTTCTATCGCGCTTAAACATTTACAATCTGAAACACCGTCAGTTCGTGCCTTCGATGCTACAATTCCACAAAGCTTGGAAAACGTTGTGCTAAAAGCTACAGCAAAAGATGCTTCTCATCGTTATTCAACTGTAGAAGAAATGCAAGGTGATTTAGAGACAGTTTTATCGCCAAAACGTATTAATGAACCGAAGTTTGCCATACCGGTAGATAATGATGTGACAAAGGCTATTCCGATTATAAAAGAGCCAACTGTGCGTAAAGACGAAGATTTAACGAAGACAAGAGCAATCGAACCAATCACTCAATCAAAGCCGAAACCCGAAGTGAAGAAGCCTGTTGAAAAGACAGCACCTGTAAAGAAAAAGAAAAAATGGCCAATATATGTAGCTGGGTTAGTAATAGTAGCCATTGCTACCCTCCTGTTCTTTATATTTGCAACAGGTGTATTTAGTCCGAAAAAGATATCTGTACCTGATGTAGCTAATTTAACTATCGATGAAGCTACTAAGAAATTAGAGGCAGAAGGCTTTGTTATTGGAGAAAAGCTGGAGCGAAACTCAGAGGACATAGAAAAGGATAAAGTTATTGAAACAGATCCTTCTCAGGGTACGGAGCGTGTAAAAGGTACGGAAGTAGACTTAGTCGTTAGTCTTGGGATAGAAAAGACGAAAGTGGAAGATTATAGAGGACAACAAATTAGCCAAGTTCGATCAATGTTAAAGGGTAAATTTTTAGAGCCAGAAATTAGCTACGTACATTCTACAGAGCCAGAAGGAACAATTATTGAACAAGAGCCGCTGCCACCAGAAGAAGTAATCGCTAAAGATACATCGATGAAATTTAAGGTAAGCGCAGGTGTAAAAATGGTTACCGTAGATAATGTTGTGAATTACACGAAGGCTCAAATGGATGAGTACGTAAGTAGAAAAGGCTTAAAATGGCGTGTTGCTCGTGAAGACTTTAATGATACAGTAGCTGCTGGAAGTGTTATTTCACAATTGACAAAAGCAGGAGCAGAAGTTGAAGCAGGCTCTACAATAGCTGTTGTTTTAAGTAAAGGACCCGCTGAAAAACCTGTTAAAACTTTGGTGAAGACGGTGGTAATTCCATATGAGCCAAAAGAGGAAGGTATGGAGCAAGCCATTCGTATTGAAATTCAAGATAAAAATCATACAATGTTAAAACCAGCTGATGAATTTACAATTACGGCTGAAAAACCGTATAAAATACAGCTTGTCATAGAAGAGGGTCAAGAAGGGGCTTATAAAATTATTCGTGACTCGGAAATTATAGATGAAAAAACAATCAACTACGATGATATCAAATAAGGGGGAATTGGATGGCGCAAGGCCAAATTCGTAAAGCACTAAGCGGTTATTATTATGTATATGATGGACAACAGCTTATACAATGTCGAGGGCGTGGGGTATTTCGCAATCGCGGAGAATCCCCACTCGTTGGCGACATTGTAGAATACACACTGGAAATAGAGGGATCGGACGGCACTATTCAAAAAATTATTGATCGCCAAAATGAATTAGTACGCCCTCCGATTGCCAATATTGATCAAGGTATTCTAGTGTTTTCTGTAAAAGAACCTAATTTTAATACAATTTTACTGGATCGTTTCTTAGTTGTTTTAGAGTCATTTCATGTTCATCCAATTATTTGTTTAACAAAGATGGATTTGCTAGAGGATCATGAACGTGAGGAATTACAAAGCTATATAGAAGATTATGAAGACATGGGGTATACTGTGCTACAAACCTATAAGGGTGAGGAAGAATTAATTGCACGCTTGCAACCCATATTAAAAGGGAAAACATCTGTTTTAGCAGGACAATCTGGAGTGGGAAAATCCACATTACTTAATACATTAATTCCAGATTTAAATTTAAAAACAGGCGTTATTTCACAAAGCTTAGGGCGCGGAAAACATACGACTCGCCACGTCGAATTAATCGAAGTATGCGATGGTTTATTAGCAGATACACCAGGATTTAGTTCATTTGATTTTGATGAAATAGAAAAAGAAGAGTTAGGTGCATGCTTCCCAGAAATGGCCCGAATTGCAGATGATTGTAAATTCAGAGGCTGTTTACACTTAAAGGAACCGAAATGTGCGGTAAAGGCAGCGGTAGAAGCTGGAGAACTTCGTGACTACCGCTATAAGCACTATGAACAATTTATGCAAGAAATTATGGATCGAAAGCCGAGGTATTAATGATGATACAAATAGCACCATCAATTTTAGCAGCCAACTTTGCTAAATTAGGAGAAGAAGTAAAGGAAGTAGAAAAAGCGGGTGCACAGCTTATTCATATTGATGTTATGGATGGTCATTTTGTGCCGAATATTTCATTTGGATCGATCGTATTAGACGCCATTCGTCCTTTAACTGATTTACCATTGGATGTTCATTTAATGATTGAAAATCCTGATCAGTATATTGAACAATTTGCAAAAGCAGGGGCAGACTATATTACAGTGCATGTAGAGGCTTGCCGCCATTTACACCGTACAATTCAATTAATTCGTTCGTACGGAGTCAAACCTGGTGTTGTATTAAATCCACATACACCAATAGAATCAATTCAACATATTTTAGAGGATATTGATATGGTGTTGTTCATGACTGTGAATCCAGGCTTTGGTGGGCAAAAATTCATTCATTCTGTAATACCAAAAATTGAAGCATTAGCAGCAATTATTAAAGAACGTAATCTTGATATTGCTATAGAAATCGACGGTGGTATTAATGCCGAGACTATTATTCCATGTGCACAAGCAGGAGCCACAATTTTTGTAGCTGGTTCAGCTATTTATAGTAAAGAAGATCGTACAGCGGCACTTCAGGAAATTTTAGCTGCTGGTGAGGCAGCGATTAAAGGATGACAGTAGTCGTAGTTTGTGCTGGTGGACCAAAAGAGGAACTCTGTTCGTTTAGTCCATTTAAAGAGAAAAGTGATGTGTTATTTATCGGAGCTGACCGAGGAGCACTTTATTTAATCGAGCAAGGAATCACACCACATGCCATCGTAGGAGATTTTGACTCACTTTCGCAAGAGGAATACGAACTGGTGATGGCACATACAAATGATAGACAACGATTTCAGGAAGAAAAAGATGAAACAGATACGGACCTAGCGATATTAAAAGCCTTGACCTATACACCGCTAGAAATTGTACTGACAGGTGTTACAGGTGGGCGCTTAGACCATTATGAGGCAGCAGTCCGTTCGATGTATCGCTTCCAAAAAGAGCATCCACAAGTAGTATTGAAGATTATTAATCACGCAAATATGTTGCAATTTTTAATGCCAGGCAAACACAACATTGAAGCAGACGAGCAATATCGTTATTTGTCTTTTTTTGCACATGAAGAGCCAATTAAAGATGTGACATTAAGGCAAGTAAAATATGAAACAACAAATGAAGAAATTTCTTTAGGGACATCCCGCTTTACAAGTAATGAAATAATAGGTAATTCAGGGTCTATATCTTTCACGCAAGGCATATGTTTAATGATAAGAAGCATAGATTAGCGTGAGGGGGAGAGAGTCCTGAAAGTATATACATTCCAGCTACCGAAATTTGTGAGTAGTATTACGCGCACATGTATCAATCTTTTTAAAAAAGAAAAGAAAGTAAAAAAATCCGACTAACACTAGTCGGATTTTTACTGTTTTTGAGAAATAAATGTGTCCATGAAATTAAATGTGGCATGCAAAAAATATCGTTCTTAGGCAAAACGAGGGTAGATTTCCGTTCCGGCTGGGCGCTTTGTAGCTGACGCTTCGCTTTCGCTACAGAAAACATTTGTAGCTGACGCTTCGCTTTCGCACAGATAAAACATTTGTAGCTGCCGCTTCGCTATCGCACAGATCACATAGCATGTCGCTCTAAAATATTGTGATAAAACGAAACGTCAGCAAACTGTGAGAAAGGAAGTGACTGCAAAAGGGTTTCGTCTGTGTGAAAGCGAAGCGAATGGATGTTCCAAAATGTCAATCGCTGATAAAGTGTCATGAATCGCTGATAACATAATGAAAACCGCTGATAAAGAGCCGTGAATCGCTGCTAACATAATGAAAATCGCTGATAAAGTGTCGTGAATCGCTGATAACATAATGAAAACCGCTGATAAAGTGCCATGAATCGCTGA
The DNA here is from genome assembly GCF_030348505.1 of Lysinibacillus sp. G4S2. Classification (NCBI taxonomy): domain Bacteria; kingdom Bacillati; phylum Bacillota; class Bacilli; order Caryophanales; family Bacillaceae; genus Lysinibacillus; species Lysinibacillus sp. G4S2. The sequence continues at coordinate 1,233,074 of NZ_JAUCFJ010000002.1, forward strand.
TAACATAATGAAAATCGCTGATAAAGTGCCGTGAATCGCTGATAACATAATGAAAACCGCTGATAAAATGTCATGAATCGCTGATAAAATCATGAAAATCGCTGATAAAGAGTCATGAATCGCTGATAACATAATGAAAACCGCTGATAAAATGCCATGAATCGCTGATAAAATCATGAAAATCGCTGATAAAGAGTCATGAATCGCTGATAACATAATGAAAACCGCTGATAAAATGCCATGAATCGCTGATAACATCATGAAAATCAACCCCTCGTTTTGCCGAGGAGCCATACTTTATTATATTGTAACTGCCGTTTCTCTAGATAACAGGCGATTTGTTATGCTGAATTGAGGGTGTTATATGAAAAAAAGCCGCTAGTAATTACAACGAGACGTGATTACTTGCGGCTTAGCATTTCATTGTATTTAAGGTCGCCCACTAGAACGAATGATTAAATACAACTACTGCTTTATATAAATATTCACAAAGGCGGTTGGTAGTCTGCCCAGTTAATTAGAAAGAAAAAAATCGATTTGCGCCAAATGCCAAATCGATTTTTTGGAAGCAACGATTAAACGCGCTCAATTTTACCTGATTTTAATGCACGAGCAGAAACCCATACACGTTTTGGTTTACCGTCTACTAAGATACGAACTTTTTGAAGGTTAGCACCCCAAGTACGTTTGTTAGCGTTCATAGCGTGGGAACGGTTGTTACCAGTACGAGCTTTACGTCCAGTGATTACACATTGTTTTGGCATGTTGTATTCCCTCCTTACTGTTTATGCTGAAAGATTATTATTTCAGTTCGGTATTTCACATACCATAATAATTTAACATACGATGACGTTCAGTGCAACAGTTTTCACATAACCTTTCAAGAAAAAAACCTTTACAGACATAAAAAATTGTCAGATAAGAGGGAATCAATTTCTGGATACAGCAAATCTAGGCTAATATAATTAAAAAGTTTTCAATATTATTTTTCTCGATAGCCAAGCTTCATAGAAACATGTTTTCCAGTTTCCACCAAATGCGCGGTAAGGGTATTAATATGTTCCTCAGAAACGTTAAAGCTAACAAAACCTATACTTACAGCACCTACTATTTCATTAAAACCATTTAAAATGGAAACTGCAATGGAGGATGTTCCGGCTGTTTTCTCCCCATGACTTATGGCAAATCCCTGTAGTCTAATTTGATTAAGCTGTGCCTCTAATTCAGCGATTTCTTCTTGTGGAATGAGCTGTTTAATAATTTCATTTGCTTGAGAAACAGGCATTGCGGCTAAAATGGCCTTATTTGCAGCGCCAATATGCATCGGTATACGAATCCCTAACTGATCATAAATGCGAATTGGATTAGCTGCACTGTCTATTCTTTCGATAATGATCGTATCTAAACCAGCAGGCTTACTTAAATAGACACTTTCCTCGACCTCTCTAGCTAAACGCTCTAATTCTGGCCTAATTTTACTAATGTAGTCCATCGTATCATACACTTGTAGGCCAAGCTCCATCCATATTGTACCAAGTCGATATTGTTTCGTTTGATCGTCTTGCTCAATCATTCCTTCCTTAATCATCGCTTTTAAAATTCTATGTAATGTACTAAGTGGCAAATTACATTTTGCCGAAAGCTCTGAAATGGACAAGCTGTTTTCACTTGCTTCAGAAGCCAAAACTTTGGCAATTGTCATAGCTCGTTCTAATAATTGCATTCATGTTCCACCTCCCCTTTACTTATTGTATTTTCATTCCTTGTCTACGTCTAGCTACATGTGTTAGTAGATAGAAAATAAAAACTTTTCTAAATATATTGACAGTATACCGTAAAACACATATATTTTTCATATAAACTTTCCTCTTAACGGAAACGTTTTCCACTACACGGAAAAAGGGGTGAAGGGAATGCATTATTGTTCATCAATGTATGCACCTTTGAAACACGTAATAGTAAAACATCCAAAAGATGCTTTCCGAGGTCAAGAGCATCTTAGTGATGAATGGAAAACATTTAATTACTTATCAGAACCTAACTATAATGAGGCTCTTAGAGAATATGCTGAATTTACTAGCATTCTCGAAAAATATGTTGAAAAAATTGATTATCTACCAGAGTCAGAAGAAGTAGGGTTGGATTCGCTATATGCACATGACCCTGTCAAATTTACACCAAAAGGGGCTATTATCTTAAAATCTGGAAAAAAATTAAGACAGCCAGAAGCAGCTGTTTATAAAGCATTTTTACAAGAAAAGGGCATTCCAGTAATCGGTGAATTGACTGGAGATGCTGTTTCAGATGGTGGCGATATTGTTTGGCTTGATGACCGTACACTTGTTGTAGGTCGAGGCTATCGAACGAATGATGAAGCGATTCGTCAGCTAAAGGACATGACGGCGGATATTGTCGATGAATTCATTGTTGTCCAGCTACCCCATGATTTAGGTGAAGCAGAATGTTTACACTTAATGTCCTTTATTAGTATGGTGGACAAGGATTTAGCAGTTGTACATTCACGATTAATGCCAGTCTTTTTCCGTCAGATGTTAATCGATCGAGGTATTCAATTAGTTGAAGTACCGAAAGATGAATATGATGCGCTAGGCTGTAACGTCTTAGCACTTGCACCTAGAGTGTGTATTATTCCAAATGGAAATCCAATGACAAAGCAACAATTACTTGAAGCAAGCGCAACAGTTTATGAATATAAAGGAAATGAAATTACGGTAAAAGGAACAGGTGGACCAACATGTCTAACTTGTCCAGTAGTAAGAGGATAAAAGAATAGAAGGATAAAAGGAGACGAAGTAAATGTTTAAAAATGTGATAGTAAAAAATCCAGGAAATAGTTATGTAAACGGTTTAACAACTAGTGACTTAGGAAAACCAATTTTAGAAAAATTATTTGAGCAGCATGAAAAATATGTAGAAGCTTTAAAGAAATGTGGCGTCGAGGTTACACAGCTTCCAGCGAATGAGGCTTTTCCAGATTCGACATTCGTAGAGGATACAAGTGTATTAACAGCTGAATTTGCCATTATTTCAAACCCTGGGGCAGAAGCACGTAATCGTGAGATTGAGGACATTGAACCGGCTGTTAAAAAATTCTATGAAAAATTATATTATATCGAAGGCCCAGGAACACTTGATGGCGGAGATGTATTACAGGCAGAAAAGAAATTTTATGTCGGCATTTCTGATCGTACGAATGAAGAAGGAGCACGACAATTCAAAGAAATCATTGAAAAAGAAGGCTATGAGGCAACGATTATTCCGTTAAAAGAATTTTTCCATTTAAAGACGGGTATCGCCTATGTTGGTGAAAATCGTATGGTGCTAGCAGGTGAGTTCATCAATCATCCTGCGTTCGAATCCTATGAAAAAATTATTATTCCTAAAGAAGATGAGTATTCAGCAAACTGTATTCAAGTGAACGATTATGTCATTATTCCAGCTGGTTACCCAGAAACAAATCGTAAATTAAAGGATTTAGGCTATCAAACAATTGAGCTTGAAATGTCTGAATTTAGAAAACATGATGGTGGGTTAAGCTGCTTGTCATTACGTTTTTAGTTTTAAAAATACCCAATCAATTTAAAGCGGATAAATTGATTGGGTACTTTAGTAGAATAAATATCAGAATTTTTGAAATTCTGACGGCAACTAGAGAGGTGGGGATGGATGTTGAGTAAAGGGGAACAACGGCAAGATAATCAATTAAACCGTTCAATGAAGAGTCGCCATTTATTAATGCTATCACTCGGTGGAGTTATTGGGACAGGATTGTTTTTAAATGTTGGCTATACAATTAATCAGGCAGGTCCAGGTGGAGCGTTAATTGGTTATATATTCGGTGGTTTAATATTGTATATGGTAATGAATTGTCTTGGGGAATTAGCTGTTTATATGCCTGTAACGGGTTCTTTTCAAACTTATGCAACACGTTTTATTAGTCCTTCAGCAGGCTTTTCTTTAGGGTGGATGTATTTTGTTGGATCAGCTGCCACAGCAGGGGTAGAATTTACAGCGGCGGGAATTTTGATGCAACATTGGTTCCCAAATGTCCCTATTTGGATATGGTGTGCCGTATTCATGGTGCTGTTATTTACCTTAAATGCATTAACAACTAGAGGATTTGCAGAAGCGGAATTCTGGTTTGCAAGTATTAAAGTCATTGCGGTGATTGCTTTTATCGTCATAGGAGCGGCAGCAATCTTTGGATTGATTCCATTAGCTGATCGTCCAACACCACATTTTACGAATTTAGCACCATCTGGTTTATTCCCAGCAGGTATTTCAATTATATTTGTCACAATGATGAATGTTATCTTTTCTTATCAAGGATCTGAACTTGTCGGTATTGCAGCAGGAGAAACTGAAAATCCTGAAAAAAATATTCCGCGGGCAATACGCACAATTCTGTTTAGGATTATTGTTTTCTATATTGCTTCTATTATTGTTTTATCTGCTATATTCCCGGCATCGGAGCTTGGACTACTGGAAAGTCCATTTGTCACTTTAATGAATTTAGCTGGCGTTCCATATGCGGCTGGTATCATGAATTTTGTTATTCTAACTGCGATATTATCAGTAGGTAACTCGTGTCTATATGCTTCAACACGTTTACTATGGTCGATGTCAAAAGAGGGAATGGCTCCTAAATTATTCGGACGACTAACGAAAAATAAAGTGCCATTAAATGCACTTATTTTCACGATGCTTTTCTCGCTGCTTTCTTTATTAACGAGCGTAATGGAAGCAGATGCAGTATTTGTTTTACTCATGTCTATTGCAGGAATTTCTGTAACTATTTCGTGGATGGGAATTTGTGCATCTCAATTGATGTTCCGATATCGTTATGTGAAAGCGGGAGGGAATGTGGCTGATTTAAAATTTAAAACGCCATTTTATCCATTGATTCCGGTGTTCTGTATTATTTTTTGTATGCTAATTCTAGTCTTTTTAGCGTTTGACCCAACACAAAGAATTGGTTTACTATACGGTATTGGATTCTTTATTGCTTGCATGATTTTCTATAAATTTAAATTGAGTAAAACGAATACAGTTTCTTCTGAGATTGAAATAAAAAATGAGGAATCACTTGATATACATTGATATGTATTCGGTATTGAGAAGATCGGATAAAGGAGAATTTTTATGAATGTTTATCTTTGGAACACACCTGAAAAACTACGCGCACTATTATGTGAACTTGTCAGTTGGGAAAGTAGGACGTTAACGAAAGGTGAAAATGAGTTTGCCTATAAATTAAAAAATTCATTGCAAGCGCTTTCTTATTTTCAAAATAATCCAGAATTTATTGCATTACATGATGCGGGTCTTGGACGCAATGCTGTAACTGCTTTGTACAAGCACCCAAATGCGACAGAAACGGTCGTGTTAATAAGTCATTTTGATACTGTTCATACTGAAGAATATGGTGAGCTAGAGCCATTAGCCTTCTACCCTGAAGAGTTGACAAAAAAGCTAATGGAACCTAAATATAAAAAAGATTTACCAGATGCGGCAAGAATTGATTTAGAATCAGGCAACTACTTATTTGGTCGTGGGACGATGGATATGAAAATGGGGCTTGCTTTGCATATGCAGCTGATTGAAAAGGCAAGTATCGAAGAGTGGCCAATTAATCTTATTTTAACGGCGGTGCCTGATGAAGAAGTGAACTCTGCTGGGATGCGTGCAGCAGTTGTTGAGCTTGTAAGACTTCGTGAACAGCATGGATTAGCTTATAAACTATTTTTAAATAGTGAGCCTTCTTTTTCACAAGGTCCAGCTGATACCAATGAATATATTTATTCAGGAACGATTGGTAAAATTATGCCTGCTACCTTATTTTATGGAAAAGAGACACATGTGGGTGAGCCGCTAAAAGGAATGACAGCAAATTATATTGCTTCATACATGACACAGCATATGGAGTGGAATCCAATTTTCCGTGAAACAGATCTTGGTGAAAGTACGCCATTACCCGTATCCTTACAATTAAAAGATTTGAAAATGGAGTACTCTACACAAACGCCATATCGTGCAGCAGCTCTTTATAATGTGTTTTTATTAAAGCGCACAGCATCTGAAGTAATGGATATTTTTGAACAAGTTGCATTGGAGGCAATGTCAGCTTGTAATGAGCAATATAAGCAAATTTGTGAGCGAGAAAAGGTAAAGGGTGTAGGTGAAGTAAAAGTACTTCGTTATGAAATGCTTTTAGAGCATGCGATCAATAAATTAGGAGCAAAAGAAGTAAATTTAATAAAAAGTCAAGTTCTTGAAAATAGTACTTGGGATGATCGAGAAAAATCTATTCGCATCGTGGATCAGTTAATGATCCGTTGCCAGGAACTAACGCCAGCAACAGTGCTATTATTTGCACCGCCTTACTATCCGGCGATCAACTCATCCAATCATCCACTTGTCATTCAATCGATAGAATTAATGAAGAAAACGGCGAAAACATTTGATATCGAGGTTGAGCAAATTCACTATTTTAATGGTATTTGCGATTTAAGTTATGTCAATTACTCAGATGGCTCAAATGAATGGACTGCATTTGAGTGCAACACGCCTGTATGGGGAGATACGTATAGCATCCCATTTGAAGCAATGTCCGAATTACAAGGCCCCGTTTTAAATGTTGGACCTTTTGGAAAGGATGCACATCAAAAAACAGAAAGACTACACGTGGATAGTGCTTTTAAGGAAATGCCAGTGATGATTGACACGCTTATTAAAAGTCTATTTTAATTTAAGGCAGTGGAAGGTCGTCATTATGATAAAGAAAAATGTAAGAAAGCTGATGTGATTTAAAGCATCAGCTTTTTAGTGTTGAAAAACTATTGTGTCAATGAAATTAAGGTGTCCCATTAAATATAGTATGGCTCTTCGGTAAAACGAGGGGTTGATTTCCGTTCCGGCTGAGCTTCCCTGGAGGCGTCCGAAAAGCAGCTTGGATCCATAAATGTTTTATGTGCGAAATCGAAGCGATTCGGTGCTCCAAAATGCCAATCGCTGATAACATCAGGAAAACCGCTGATAAACTGCCAAGAATCTCTGATAAAATCGAGAAACCGCTGATAAACTGCCGATAATCGCTGATAAAATCGAGGAACCCGCTGATAAACTGCCAAGAATCGCTGATAAAATCGAGGAAACCGCTGATAAACTGCCGAGAATCGCTGATAAAATCGAGGAAACCGCTGATAAACTGCCAATAATCGCTGATAAAATCGAGGAACCCGCTGATAAACTGCCGAAAATCGCTGATAAAATCGAGGAACCCGCTGATAAATGCCGATAATCGCTGATAAAATCGAGGAAACCGCTGATAAACTGCCAATAATCGCTGATAACATCAGGAAAACAGCTAATAGAACTTTTGTTTGCGACTTCGCAAATTCAGCTAAGTACTGTAATATGGTGTTGTCTAAATCAATTATTTGGGAATTTTTTTCAAGATTTTGGTTTATCACTAAAAGTTGAGAATGAGCTAAGTTTTTGTTAAAAGATTGAGCCGTTTTTGTTCTTTTTTTAACAAATTTGCGAAGATTACTTGTGTTTTTCATTACTTAGACGATAAAACTAGGACAAATTATCTTCATTTCAGCAAATGTTTTCTGTAGCGAAAGCAAAGCGACAGCTACAAATGTTTTCTGTGCGACAGCTACGATTACGCCAAGACGAAATTGATTTGAAAGATTGTTATTAGGAGCGGATGTTATGGAAAATCAAGAAAAGCTAGCTCTATCTATACAAAAAGAAATGATTCAATTTAATTTAAAACGTATGCGAACTGTAGCGTGGACTTTAATGTACGTGACAGCCATCATTACAATAATTCATTATGGTGAGGTGTTCTTTTCTGAAACTGAAAGTGAGATGGTACCAGTTTATATAGCCATTCACACTATTTTGTTTTATATAGATTTAGCAGTGTTATTATTTGTGAGAGAAAAGAAGATTCAGGTTACATCTTTAAATTTGCGAAAATACGAATTTATCTTACTTGCTTATATTTATACTATATTGTTATTAATTACTGTGATAACCGTAATGGACGTATATTTCTTTAAACATGCAGCTCTTTATGAGGTACTGTTTTTAATGATTTGTACTGTTTTTGCCATCCCTTTTCGGAAAATTTTTTGGATTATGTTCATAACAGTTCCGGCCATTTTAATAAGTGCCTATATGAGTAATGGGATTTCGGGTGAAGGTATTAAAGTGTTTTTACCGATGTCTCTTATTATTCCAATGGGGCTAATTATTCAGCGTCATACTTATAAAGTACAAAAACAATTTACGACACAGCACATTTTATTAGATGAAGAAATGACAAAATCTAAGCAGTTGTCAAAATTATTAGCGGAGAAAAATAACGAGCTATCAGAGCAAGCACTTCGTGACACGTTGACAAACCTTCCAAATCGACGAGCTTTTAATAATAAACTGACACAAATCGGGCAACAACTTAGTAAACCAAAGTCTTTAACCGTGATAATGGTGGATATTGATTTCTTTAAAAATTTCAATGATTATTATGGTCATTTACAGGGTGATGAAGCTTTAAAAAAAGTGGCAGCTCTGATAGAGGAAATTGCAGAAAAGTATAATGCATTTGCTGCACGTTGGGGCGGCGAAGAATTCATAATCGTTAGTCACCATGCCGCAAAATTTGCTGAGCATGTCTGTGAGGAAATATTAGAAGAAGTCTACAACTTAAACATTCGTCATGAGCGTTCAAAAATAGCTGATGTTGTAACAGTCAGTATTGGGATGTGCCATGCCAAGATCTCAATAAGCGAGCATTTGAATACATGCTGTGCATTAGCTGACGAAGCATTATATACAGCAAAACAAAACGGTCGTAACAACTTTTACAGCAAAAATGAAAATTTAGATGAAGTGGTATGTTAATTTGTATCATGTCAGTAAAACGTTGATACAGTGCGCTTTCATCTCCTCCTAGGTTGCTTAATATATAACAAAAGTGTTACAATATAGTTTAGTCAAAAAGAGCCAAGGGGGCATTTCTATGTCAATTGAATTAAACAATGAATTCGGCCAAATTGATATTTCAACAGATGTACTTGCGCAAATTGCTGGTGGCGCTGCTGTAGAATGCTACGGTATTGTTGGCATGGCATCTAAACATCAAATTCGTGATGGTCTAACTGATATTTTACGTAAAGAAAATTTTGCAAAAGGTGTTGTTGTTCGAAAACAAGACGACGATTTACATATTGATATGTACATTATTGTTAGTTACGGGACAAAAATTTCAGAAGTGGCTTATCAAGTACAATCAAAAGTGAAATATACAGTGGATAAAACATTAGGTATGAGCGTAAAATCTGTCAATATCTTTGTGCAGGGCGTTCGTGTAGCGAATGATTAAGAGGAGGAACTAAATCGAATGCAGTCTTTAGACGGAATAAAGTTTGCAGAAATGGTGCAAATGGGTGCCCATCACCTATTCCAAAATGCAAATTATGTTGATTCATTAAATGTATTTCCAGTACCGGATGGAGATACAGGAACGAATATGAACTTGTCGATGACATCTGGCGCAAAGGAGACAGAACTTTCTGCTTCAGAACATATCGGTAAAACAGCACAGGCTTTGTCAAAAGGTTTACTTATGGGAGCGCGCGGAAATTCTGGGGTTATTTTATCGCAGCTATTCCGTGGCTTTGGTAAGGCTATTGAAAAAGAAGAGACAATTGATGCCAAGGGCTTTGCAAGTGCCTTCCAAGCCGGCGTTGATACAGCTTATAAAGCAGTAATGAAGCCAGTTGAAGGAACGATTTTAACAGTAGCACGTGAAGCGGCACAAAAAGGCGTGGAAGTGGCAGAAACTGAAAATGATATCATTACAGTGATGGAAGCATTTACTGCTGAAGCACAGGCTTCGTTGGAACGTACACCTGAGCTTCTACCTGTTCTTAAAGAAGTAGGTGTTGTCGATAGTGGTGGTCAGGGGCTTCTATTTGTGTATGAAGGGTTCTTAGCATCTTTAAAAGGTGAGCCATTACCGCAGAAAAACGAAGCAACTTTAGATGATTTAATCAATGCAGAGCATCATAGAGCACAAGATTTTATGAATACAGTTGATATTGAGTTTGGTTATTGTACAGAAATCATGGTACGTTTTGAAGAAGGGAAAGAGCCATTTAGCGAAGAACAATTCCGCAATGAATTAAACCCTCTAGGTGATTCTTTACTCGTTATTTCGGATGAAGAGATTGCAAAAGTGCATATTCATTCCGAGCAACCTGGCGCTGTTTTAGCTATGGGTCAAAAATACGGTAGTCTTATTAAAATTAAGGTCGACAATATGCGTGAACAGCATTCTGCCATCGTTGGTGAGGATCATAAAGCACCAACTCCTGCTAAAAAAGTAGAAAAGCATCCATATGCAATTGTAACGATTGCAATGGGCGAGGGAGTTGCTGAATTACTTCGTTCAATTGGTGCTTCTTATGTTATTGAAGGTGGTCAAACTATGAACCCTTCAACTGAAGATATTGTGAAGGCAGTACAAGAAATTGGTGCTGAAAAAGTGTTGATTTTACCAAATAACAAAAATATCGTCATGGCAGCAGAACAAGCAGTAGAGCTTTTAGATATTGAAGCGGCAGTAGTTCCAACGAAAACAATCCCTCAAGGTATGGCGGCGATTCTATCGTTTAATCCAGAAACGACAGTTGAAACGAACCAAGCAACAATGACAGAAGCTTTTGCAAATGTGAAAACAGGCCAAGTAACTTATGCAGTTCGAGATACATCTATTGATGGTGTAGAAATCCATAAAGATGATTTCATGGCACTTGCGGAAGGAAAAATTGTCTTATCTACTCCGGCATTAAAAGATGCAGCTGAGAAGGTAATTACTGATTTAGTAGATGAAGATGCAGAAATTGTAACAGTTATCTATGGTGAGGAAACAACAGAAGAAAATGCCTCAGAATTAGTGAAATTTATTGAAGAAAATTATCCAGAGGTCGAAGTAGAGTTATTTAATGGTAAACAAGGATTATATCCATATATTATTTCAGTAGAATAATTCAATGCTACTTTGCGAATAAGTAGACAAAGCAGTGCACAAGCCGTGTACTGCTTTTGTTTATGGTACAAGGAAAATAGGGTATAATCAATTTCGCCTTGGTGTATTTATTGCTGTCGCTTCGCTTTCGCACAGATAAATTGCCGCAGGACGTGGCGTGAGTTCTTCTATTTCAGTAGGTGTTTGAACCCCACTAAATAGGAACTACATGTGCATTCAACTCACCAACTTCAGAGGTGGGAGTCTCTTCTGCTGTATGAAGATACACTATAGAAAGTAGCATAAAATGAATAATTTTCTGTATGTACCCAGAGGACAACGGGCTTGAAAATTCTGGGATATAAGCCTTTTGAAATTTTTGTGTATATGGAGTAGACAAAAGTTAAACAATATTTCTGATGTGTAAATTATAGTAGTGTAAATTTTCTGAAAGTTGATAAAGTAGTGCTTTACTTTTCTAGTGCCTATCAAGCATGATATAAGTAAAAGTAAATATTATTATATGGATAGAATAGAGGGGTGTTTGTATGAAGTTTACTTCAGTATTTGATATTATTGGACCAGTGATGATTGGGCCTTCTTCCTCTCATACGGCAGGTGCCGCACGAATTGGACGCGTTGCTAGAGATTTATTTGGAAGACAACCAAAGTGGGCGAAAATTCACTTATATGGTTCTTTTGCTGAAACGTATAAAGGACATGGAACGGATGTAGCTTTGATAGGGGGCTTATTAAATTACGATACATTTGATGAGCGAATCAAAACAGCTTTCGCTGATGCAGAGAAGGCAGGGTTAGACTATGAATTTATCCCAGAAACAGCTAACACAGAACATCCAAATACAGCTCGCCTTGTGATTGGCGATGATGATGGAGAGATGTCTGTTGTCGGAATTTCTATTGGTGGGGGTAAAATTGAAGTGAGTGAGGTTAATGGCTTCAAGCTACGATTAACAGGTGGCATGCCGGCTATCCTTGTAGTCCATGATGATCGTGCTGGCTGTATTGCCAATGTAGCAAATTGCTTAGCGATGCATGCAGTCAACATTGGGCATATGGAAGTTTCGCGAATTGAACGTGGTTTAACTGCACTTATGGTGATAGAAGTCGATCAAAATATCGAGGAAAAAGTACTACAACAAATTTCTTTAATACCACATATTACAAAGGTTTCTAAAATTAATAACAACTAAGGGGGTGTCCCAGTATGGACGTATTGTTTCATAATGTTCGTGAGCTTGTTGAACGAGCAGAGCAAGAAGGTAAACTGATTTCTGAAATTATGATTGAACAGGAAATGTTAATAACTGGACGTACAAGAGAAGAGATTATGCAGCAAATGGACCGTAATTTAACGGTGATGGAGGAAGCTGTCGAAAGAGGCTTGAAGGGTGTGCAATCTGTAACGGGTTTAACAGGTGGTGATGCAGTATTGCTTCAAAATTACATTGCGCAAGGAAATTCATTGTCAGGGGATTTATTATTAGATGCAGTGAGTAAGGCGGTTGCAACTAATGAGGTAAATGCGGCAATGGGTACAATTTGTGCAACGCCTACTGCAGGCTCGGCCGGTGTTGTACCAGGGACACTGTTTGCGGTGAAAAACAAGCTTAATCCAACACGTGAGCAAATGATTCGTTTTTTATTCACATCAGGTGCTTTCGGTTTCGTTGTTGCCAATAACGCTTCGATTTCTGGTGCTGCTGGTGGCTGTCAAGCAGAGGTTGGCTCAGCTGCAGGTATGGGAGCGGCAGCGATTGTAGAGATGGCTGGTGGTTCTCCGCAGCAATGTGCAGAAGCCTTTGCGATTACACTTAAAAACATGCTTGGGCTTGTTTGTGACCCAGTAGCTGGATTGGTAGAGGTTCCTTGTGTTAAAAGGAATGCTATGGGTGCAGCGAATTCGCTTGTGGCAGCGGATATGGCACTTGCGGGTGTAACAAGTCGCATCCCATGTGATGAAGTGATTGGTGCGATGTATCGAATTGGACAATCTATGAGTCCGAATTTAAAAGAAACTGCCCGTGGTGGCTTGGCTGCAACACCAACAGGCAAAGCGATCAGCAAAGCCATATTTGACAATGGTAATTTAGAGAGTATTCAATCACTGCAAAAATAATAAAAATAGTAAACACGCTTTCCTAAGAGAGCGTGTTTTTTGTATGAGCTTCTACATGCTATAGGTGTTTTTACAAGTGAAAATAAAAATTTAGAATTAGTACAGGGGAAAGTTTGGACAAAGTGGATATATTTTGGGTGAGACGCTACTCATCATAACGTGTGGTTAATTTCCATTCCGGCTGTGCGCTTTGTAGCTGCCGCTACGTTAGCACTACGCTTTCGCACAGAGCAAAGCTTCCAGGGGGCGTTAGATGAGCCGCTTCGCTTGTGCTCCATGGTCTCATCTGTGACGTTAATCCCTGAGTCAATTTTTATACATGGCATCGCCTACCTAGGGGATGACTCCTATTACAGTTATTAATAAAGAAAAAGTCTTTTGGAATTTTAGTAAAGGGCAGGAGTAGGAGTACAGGCAACGGCATCAATCAATCCTTCATCAAATCCGTAAAACGCCCAGTAGACACCGTTCCATCTATATCCAGATACTTCACCCATTTCTACACGAGTAGGATAAAACCAAAATTCTCTCCCGTTTTTAAGCCATACATAAGTATTTTGATATACACAATCAATGATATAGGACACAGAAGGTTTTGATGGTCTGAAGTTTGGTGGAGGTGATTGTGGTCTCATTGTCCCTTGAGGTGGAAAATATCCCAAGTGATTTCACTCCTTTTTCAACATTATATGCTGAGAAGAAATTAATGCTTTTATTTAACTTCTTTCAGCGGATGTCAGGACTAGGGCTTTATTTGGAGCTCGAAATACAAAAGAAGTCATTGAGGTGATTGATTCTTAATTTGCTAAAGGTGGAAAAGATTATGTTCTTTATGAAGAGATAACTATCAATCTAATTATTGATGAATGGAATTGCTATGTTAGAGAAAATGAAAAGTTATATAATAATATTGAGAATAAAGATGAACAGCAGGAATTGTTCAGAAGAGTTAAAGTAACAACATTATAAAAGCCGAGAAAAATTGTTAAGAAAGGGGAAATTTCATGGTTATGCTAATGACTACAAATAAAGCACAAGCGGTGAAAATCTTTGGAGGAACTGCAAGGTGACTGATTTAACGAGCCCCGTAACCGATTTAAAGGGAATCGGGAAAGAAACAGCAGGACATTTAGAGGCGTTGGGCATCGAGACGATTGCGAATTTATTATGGACGTTCCCTCATCGGCATGAAGATTTTCGTTTAAAGGATTTAGCACAAACACCACATAATGAACGTGTCACTGTTGAATGTAAAGTTGAACGTGAACCGACAGTATTGTTTTTAGGTCGCAATAAATCAAGATTACAAGTGACGGTGCTGGCAGGTCGACATTTAGTTAAGGTTGTTTTTTTTAATCAAGGTTATTTGAAGCAGAAGCTTGTACCAGGAGCTATTATTACCGTCACAGGTAAATGGGACAGAGGCAGACAAGTAATCAACGGAACATCTGTTACATTTGGTCCGAAAACAGATCAGGTCGACTTTGAACCTGTTTATAGTTTGAAAGGCTTGATTCCGCAAAAGCGTTTTCGTAAATACATGCGACAAGCTCTAGATGAGTTTGGAGAAGAGATTCCGGATGCAATCCCACAGCATCTACAGGTGGATTATAAGCTTACTTCAATACAAGGTGGGCTGGAGGGAATTCATTTCCCACTTGATGCGGGGCATGCAAAGCAGGCTAGAAGACGCTTTGCCTATGAAGAGTTACTAAACTTTCAGCTCCGTATTCAAGCGTTACGTAAAATTCGGAAGGATAGTGAGCACGGTACAGTTATACAGTTTGATTTGCAAAAGCTACGTGCCTTTATTACATCGTTACCTTATGAATTAACAGGAGCTCAAAAACGCGTTGTCAATGAAATTTGCAAAGATATGAAAGAGCCGCATCGTATGAATCGCTTACTTCAAGGTGATGTAGGATCAGGTAAAACCGTTGTTGCAGCAATCTGTTTATATGCAGCTGTAACTGCTGGTTTTCAGGGAGCGTTAATGGCGCCCACAGAAATATTAGCTGAGCAGCATGTTGAAAGTTTGAAGGAATGGTTTGAGCCATTTGGCGTGCGAGTAGCTTTACTATCGGGATCGACGAAAGTGAAGGAACGCCGTTTACTGTTAGAAGAACTAGCAAATGGAGATATAGATATTTTAATAGGTACGCATGCGCTTATTCAGCCTGATGTCGTTTTTTACAAGCTTGGTTTTGTTATAACGGATGAACAGCATCGTTTTGGTGTTGAACAGCGTAGAATATTGCGTGATAAAGGTGAAAATCCAGATGTACTCTTTATGACGGCGACGCCTATTCCGCGTACACTTGCGATTACGGCATTTGGAGAAATGGATGTTTCCATGATTGATGAAATGCCAGCGGGGCGTAAGCAAATTGAAACACATTGGATGAAAAAAGAGCAATTTGGCTCTGTTATGTCAAAGTTAGAATTAGAGCTTGCTGCTGGAAGACAGGCGTATGCTATTTGTCCTCTTATCGAGGAATCGGACAAGCTTGATGTACAAAATGCAGTAGAAATATACGAACAACTCGCTACGTATTTTAGTGGACGATACAATGTCGGATTAATGCATGGTCGCCTATCCGCGGATGAAAAAGATGCTGTTATGCGAGCGTTTAGTGAAGGGACTATTCATGTACTCGTATCGACAACAGTTGTTGAGGTTGGTGTTAATGTACCGAATGCAACTTTTATGATCGTTTATGATGCTGAACGCTTCGGTTTAGCTCAATTGCATCAGCTGCGTGGACGTGTTGGGCGAGGTGAACATCAGTCATACTGTGTGTTGCTTGCCGATCCAAAATCCGATGAAGGTAAGGAGCGCATGCAGTCAATGACGGAAACAAATGATGGTTTCCGTTTAGCTGAAAAGGATTTGGAACTGCGTGGTCCAGGTGATTTCTTCGGGCGTAAACAAAGTGGTTTGCCTGATTTTAAAGTAGCGGATTTAGTGCATGATTATCGAATACTTGAGACGGCAAGAAATGATGCAACGACTATGCTTGAGACTGATGCTTTTTGGCATGATGATGAGTATAAATATTTACGTAGTATGCTTGAAGAGTCGGGTGTTTTACAGGGAGACCGCTTTGATTAGATCCCCAATTTGGAATGTAAGCACTTGTTTTGAAAACAAGTCTTGCATTCTTTTTTTATACTCTATATACTGATATTAGTACCAAGTGCTAATAACAACTAAAAAGGTGGCGAATGATGTTGAGACGAACGAAAAAAGAGCGACAGCGACTATTATCTGAAACGATAGCTGAAAATCCATTCGTCACAGATGAACAGCTAGCAACACAGTTTCAGGTTAGTGTCCAAACAATTCGTTTAGATCGTATGGAGTTAGCAATTCCTGAATTACGCGAACGAATTAAAGATGTTGCTTCGAAAACATATGAAAATGAAGTGAAATCACTTCCGATAGATGAAGTGATTGGTGAAATTATTGATATTGAATTAGATAATCGTGCATTATCTATTTTTGACGTAAAAGAAGAGCATGTTTTTCAGCGCAATGGCATTGCTCGTGGACATCATTTGTTTGCACAGGCAAACTCATTAGCGGTAGCGGTTATTGATGATGAACTAGCATTAACAGTACATTCAAACATTACCTTTGTGAAACCTGTTAGAGCTGGAGATCGTGTTATTACAAAAGCAAACGTTATCGGACGTGATGACGAAAACCATCGTACAAAAGTAGAGTTAACATCCACTGTTAATGGTGAAACTGTTTTTGTTGGTGAATTTGATATGTACCGCACGAAAGGTAAGGGTGAACAACAATGAAATTAGCGCTAGATGGAATGGGTGGCGACAACGCACCAAAATCAGTTGTTGAAGGTGCTTTATTAGCTTTAGAGCAAATTCCAAATTTAGAAATACAATTATATGGTCAGCGCGAAAAGCTTGAACCATTATTAAAAATACATGATCGATTAACAGTAGTGCATTGTGAGGAAGTTGTGGAAGGAACAGACGATCCAGCACGCGCTGTTCGTCGAAAAAAGGATTCATCGATGGCACGAATGATGGATGCGGTTGAAGAAGGAAAGGCAGATGCTTGTCTTTCAGCTGGTAATACGGGTGCTTTAATGGCAGGTGGTTTATTTAAAGTAGGACGTATTGAAGGGATTGCGAGACCAGCATTAGCCACTACACTACCGACATTAGACGGTAAGGGCTTTTTAATGCTTGATTTAGGGGCAAATGCAGATGCGCGTCCTGAACATTTATTGCAATATGCGATTATGGGTGATATTTATGCGAAAAAGGTAGGCGGCTTACAAAAGCCACGTGTCGGCTTGCTAAATATCGGTACTGAGGATAAAAAAGGGAATGACTTAACGAAAGCTACTTTCGAGTTATTAAAAGAAGCGGACTTGAACTTTATCGGCAACGTAGAAGCTCGAGACTTACTTGAAGGGGTAGCAGACGTTGTTGTAACAGATGGTTTTACAGGTAATATGGTACTGAAATCGATAGAAGGTACAGCGGGCGCGTTATTTTCAATGCTTAAAGAGGCGTTTATGTCTTCTACAAAAACAAAAATTTCGGCAGCCCTTATGAAAAATAATTTGCGTGACTTGAAAAATAAAATGGACTACACGGAGTATGGTGGTGCAGGATTGTTTGGTTTACAAGCACCTGTAATTAAGGCACATGGATCATCTAACGCCAAAGCAATATACAGTGCGATTCGCCAAGCAAATACGATGGTAGAGCATACAGTCATCTCGACGATCACAGAAACAGTACGCCACTTAGAAATTGATTAACTTCTTTCAGCAGGTGTTTTATGTAGCGAAAGCAAAGCGCCAGCTACAAATGTTTTATGTAGCGAAAGCAAAGCGTCAGCTACAGGTGTTTTATGTACCAAAAGCATAGCGACAGGTACAAATGTTTTATGTAGCGAAAGCGAAGCGTCAGGTACAGGTGTTTTATGTAGCGACAGGTACAAATGTTTTATGTAACGTAAGTGAAACGGCAGCTACAGAAGTCTCCCACCTCTATCGGCGGTGAGATGAATGCAAAAGTATGAGCTTCTTTTCAGCAGGTGTCCAAACACCCATTGAAATAGCGGAACTCAGTCTAAGAACGCCATGTCCTGTGGCAACGACTGAGTGACCAACATCGTGTTGGCCTAAAGCCTCCGGACGCAATTTACGCCGAGGCATAATTGATCAAAAGGGGATTAATGAAAAATGACGAAAATAGCATTTGTTTTTCCAGGCCAAGGTTCTCAAGCAGTTGGAATGGGGCAAGAGTTTATCGAGAATGCGGCAGAAAGTAAAGCATTTTATGACCGTGCAAATCAATCGCTTGGCTTTGAGCTATCTAAGCTAATGTTAGAGGGGCCAGCCGAGGAGCTAACATTGACATACCATGCACAGCCAGCACTTTTAACTACTGGTGTGATGGTTGCAGAAAAATTACGTGCAGCAGGAATTATGCCAAACTATGCAGCTGGGCATTCACTTGGAGAATACAGTGCATTAGTAATCGCCGGTGTGTTAACGTTTGAGGATGCAGTTTCTGTCGTTCATAAGCGTGGTCTTTTTATGAATGAAGCTGTACCTGCAGGGCAAGGCGCAATGGCAGCCATTCTAGGCATGGAGCTTGAAGTATTGCATGAGGTAACTGAAAAGGTATCTGCAGCAGGTGATCCGGTTCAGGTAGCGAATGTAAACTGTCCAGGGCAAATCGTTATTTCTGGTACAAAGGAAGGCGTTGAAAAGGCATCTTTAGCGGCAAAGGAAGCTGGTGCAAAACGAGCAATTCCTTTAGTTGTTAGTGGACCATTCCATTCAGAGCTAATGAGCCCGTCGTCTGAAAAATTAAGAGAAGCTTTGGCTGAAATATCATTGTCAGCTCCACAAATCCCTGTAATCGGCAACGTCATGGCGAAAGAATTAGAGGATGTTCCTGCTATTCAACATGAGTTAGTAGAACAAGTATATAGCGCTGTACAATGGGAAGCATCTGTGCGTGAAATGATTGCACAAGGTGTGGATGTCTTTATTGAGTGTGGACCAGGCAAAGTGTTAAGTGGATTAGTGAAAAAAATCGATCGATCTGTTGCGACTTACTGTGTTTATGATGAAGCATCATTAGAGGCTGTGCTAGAAGCGGCGAAGGAGTGGACAATTAATGCGTAAATTAGAGGGAAAAGTAGCTGTTGTAACTGGTGCTTCGCGTGGAATAGGACGTGCTATTGCATTAAAGCTTGCTAATGAGGGCGCTAAAGTTGTCGTTAACTACAGCGGCTCACAGGCGAAGGCAGAAGAAGTTGTCGCGATGATTCAAGAAAATGGCGGCGAGGCTATTGCTGTACAAGGGAGTGTTTCGAAAACAGAAGAAGTTACTGCATTAATGGATGCAGCTGTGAAAACATTCGGTTCACTTGATATTTTAGTAAATAATGCAGGAATTACACGTGATAACTTGTTGATGCGTATGAAAGAAGATGAGTGGGATGATGTGTTAGATACAAACCTTAAAGGTGTTTTCCTTTGTACAAAAGCAGTAACACGTCAAATGATGAAGCAACGTGCGGGTCGCATCATCAACATTTCATCAATTGTCGGTGTAGCTGGTAATGCAGGGCAAGCTAACTACGTAGCCGCAAAAGCGGGTGTTATTGGATTGACTAAAACGACTGCTAAGGAATTAGCATCTCGTAATATTTTAGTAAATGCGGTTGCACCAGGCTTTATAGAAACTGAAATGACTGAACAACTACCAGAAGATATAAAGCAAGGTATGCTTACACAAATTCCTCTAGCAAAACTTGGGCAGCCTGAGGATATCGCAAAGGCCGTAGCTTTTCTAGCTTCAGATGATGCTAACTATATGACAGGTCAGACGTTACATATAGATGGCGGCATGGTGATGTAATTTCAATTAGTAATAGGCAATGATTTTTTGTATAATCATTGAGGGGAGGTGAATGTTTTGACTACAGTATTAGAACGCGTAACAAAAGTAATCGTGGACCGTTTAGGTGTTGAAGAAAGTGAAGTTACTCTAGAAGCTTCTTTCCGTGATGATTTAGGTGCTGACTCATTAGACGTAGTTGAGCTTGTAATGGAGCTTGAAGACGAATTCGATATGGAAATTTCTGATGATGATGCTGAAAAAATCTCAACAGTAGGTTCTGCAATTTCATACATCGAAAGTAAAATTAACTAATTTCATTTAACTTCTTTCAGTGGGTGTTCAAACAGCCGCTAAGTTAAAGCCTTTGGCAGAAATTACTCCTGTTTTTTGCTTAAATGCGAAGAACGGATACAATAGACTAAGGTGTATTTAAAAGGGTACGAAACGGTTCGTTTTTCGAACTGTGAACGTCCCTTTTTTATTTTGGATAAAAAATAGCGGAAAAATTTCCAAAACACTATATTTTAGCCGAAATACTTTTGCATAAATGCCTTGAAAAAGGTACACTAAAACGGTAGAAACTATTAGGAAGGCAGATTGTTCAATGGCTATGAAAAGAAAAGGAACTATGCAGAAATCTGGCGTACTTCCTGAAAAAGTACGCAATCAATTTGAGCTGTTACAGCATGAATTAAATATCACATTTATTAATAAAAATTTATTGTATCAAGCATTCACGCATTCATCTTATGTGAATGAGCATCGCCGTAAATTGTTTACGGATAATGAGCGTCTTGAATTTTTAGGAGACGCAGTACTTGAACTGTCTGTTTCTAAATACCTTTTTGAGAAATTCCCTAATATGAGTGAGGGTGAGCTGACGAAGCTGCGAGCATCTATAGTATGTGAGCCATCACTTGTGATCTTTGCAAATGAATTAGGCTTTGGTCGCTTTGTATTACTCGGAAAAGGTGAGGAATTAACAGGTGGACGGGAACGCCCAGCGCTACTTGCAGATGTATTTGAGTCATTTGTAGGTGCCCTTTATTTAGATCAGGACTTACAAACGGTCGTGTCATTTTTAGAACGAATCGTATTCCCGAAAGTAGAAGTCGGTGCTTTTTCGCATGTGATGGATTTTAAAAGTCAATTGCAAGAAATGGTACAGCAAACAAACAACGGCCTTCTTCATTATGAAATTATTGATGAAAAGGGTCCTGCACATAACCGTACCTTCGTATCGAGCGTACTATTAAATGGACAAGAGCTCGGTATAGGGCGTGGGAAATCAAAAAAAGAAGCCGAGCAGCAAGCTGCGCAATGTGCAATGCGTGCAATGCGTGAGCAAACTGCAAAAGAGGAGGCTTAATAGATGTTCCTAAAACGACTCGAAGTGATTGGCTTTAAATCTTTTGCGGAGCGCATTGGAATTGATTTTGTACCTGGTGTTACAGCGGTTGTTGGACCAAATGGCAGTGGAAAAAGTAATGTCACTGATGCTATTCGTTGGGTGCTTGGAGAGCAATCTGCAAAGTCGTTACGTGGGGCAAAGATGGAGGATGTTATTTTTGCTGGGAGTGACTCACGTAAGCCACTAAACTTTGCAGAGGTAACGTTAGTTTTAGATAATACGGATGAACAGCTTGCTTTTTCATATACAGAAGTCAGCGTAACAAGACGCGTATACCGTTCAGGTGATAGTGAATATTTACTTAATAACCAGCAGTGTCGCCTGAAGGATATTACGGACTTGTTTATGGACTCAGGACTTGGGAAAGAGGCCTTCTCCATTATTTCACAAGGCCGAGTAGATGAAATTTTAAATAGCCGACCTGATGACCGTCGTTCGATTTTTGAAGAGGCAGCTGGCGTGTTAAAGTATAAACTAAGAAAGAAAAAGGCAGAGCATAAGCTTGTTGAAACAGATGAAAATTTGTATCGTGTTTTAGATATTTTACATGAGCTAGATAGTCGTCTAGAGCCGTTAGAAATTCAGGCATCAAGTGCAAGAGATTATGTGCAAATGTCAACAGAGTTAAAGGATTTTGATATCGCCATCCTTGTGCACGATTTAAAAAATTGTGCACAATCTTTGCATGCTCTGAAAGCTGAGTACACGGAGCTATATGAAGCAGAACAAAAACAAGCTCATAATATTTCTTCAATTGAAAAGCAAACCGCAAGCATTCGTAAGCTTTTAAAAGAGCTAGATGACTATTTAGATACGACTCAGGCTGAGTTTGTTAATGCGACGATGGAAGTAGAGCGTTGGGATGGTCGTAAAGCGTTAATGGCTGAAAAGCGACAAAATGCTTCTAATCAACTACTTCAATTGAATACAACATTACAAGAAGCAAAAGATGCGGTTGAGGCTCTTATTGTTCAAGAACAAGAGAAAAAAGAATTGTTCGTTGAAAAACAACAAGAAGTATCAGCGTTAAAACAAAGTATCAAGCAATTGGAACAATCTTTAAATCGCTCTGTTTTTGAAATTGAACAAGAAATTGAAGAGCAAAAAAACCGATATATTGATTCCTTAAACGAAGAAGCAACAGTCAAAAATGAATTAAAAAATATTGAACAGCAATTAGCACAGCAAAAAGCGACGGCGGCACGGATGTCAGATCAAACTGATGAAATCGGGCAGGAGCTTGCGCAAATTCTAACGGAAAAAGAGAAGCTAGTTGTTGCCCATACAACAACAACTAACGAATTACAGGAAAAGCTTGAGCAATATGAAACATTGCAAATGCAGCTTAAGAACGTTAATACAACGTTTAATGAAAAGCAAGATATGCTTTATAAGGCTTATCAGCATCAGCAGCAATTGAAGGCTAGAAAAGATACACTAGCTGAGCTTGAAGCAGATTTCTCTGGGTTCTTCCATGGCGTAAAAGAAGTATTGTTAGCGCGTGATAAAGGTGAATTAGTTGGAATTGAAGGAGCTGTTGCTGAGTTAATCCAAGTTGGTGGAAAATATTCTCAGGCTATTGAAACAGCATTAGGGGCAGCCTCTCAGCATATTGTGACAACCGATGAACGACATGCTCAACAGGCTATTCATTGGTTAAAACAAAAGAGAGCTGGACGTGCAACATTTTTACCGAAAACAGTCATGAAGTCACGTAAGATCAATCTTTCTGCGATTCAGCTAGCTACTGAGCACCCTGCATTTGTCCAAATGGCTGATGCACTTGTTACGTTCGATGAAGACAACCGCACAATTGTCGAAAACCTACTTGGCAATGTAATTGTTGCATCAAATTTAGAAGGTGCAAGCCAAATTGCTCGATTATGTGGTTTTCGATATCGTGTTGTAACACTTGAAGGTGATATCGTCAATGCAGGCGGTTCATTAACGGGTGGTGCTGTGAAGCAACAATCTTCACTCTTTACAAGAAAAGCGGAATTAGATGGTTTAATCGTAAAGCTAGAATCGTTAGAAGCATCAATTTATAGTGCTGAACAGGCTGTCTCAATTGAAAAAGAGAAGCTTGCAACATTGCGAGACAAAGTAGAACGATTGAAGCTTGACGGAGAGCAATTACGAAAAGATGAAATGCAGCAGGCGAGTCGTATTCGTGAGCTAGAGGTTGTCGAGAAAAGCTTATCTGCTCGAGTATCTTTCGCTTCTAATGAAACACAAGATGTAAAAACACGAGAAGAAGCATTGTTAGCTCAAAAGGAAACGGCTACAGAGCGTTTAACGGCACTAGCAACCGAACTGTTAGAAATTAATGAAACAGTAGAACAACTAAGTAAGGTGAAGCTGCAAAGCGAAACGGAGAAGGATGTACTTCGTGAGCAATCGGCAGAAAAACGCTCGCAGTTAGCGGTTATGCAGGAGCAAATGTCACAAGTACAAATTGCTACTGCAGAGTTAGCCCTACAATTAAACAAAGCTCGTCAAAAGGTCGACGATATTTCTCAGGAAATAATTTGGCTTCAATCTAATGAATCGACAAAACTTTTAAGCGATGAAGAAGTAGATGAGCAAGTTACTACGTGGAAAGCGAGAAGAGATTCTCTGCAGGACACAATTTCACAGAAAAAAGATGAAAAAGTAGCGCAACAACAAGAACTTACTACTTTAGAAGAACAGCTGAAGGAATTGCAACGTACACATAAAGGCTACCTTGAAGCAATACGTGCTAATGAATTGAAGCGCAGTCGCGTAGAATTTGAGATCAATAATTTCAATGAACAGCTAGAAGAAAACTATCAGCTAACCGCAGAGGAAGCTGAGGAGTTAGCTCTTGCGATTGAAGATGAAGAGCATATGCGACGTCGAGTGAAACTGCTGAAGAAATCTATAGAGGAGCTTGGTCCTGTTAATTTGAGTGCCATTGAGGAATACGATCGGGTACTTGAACGCCATTCATTTTTAACAGAGCAGCGTGAGGATTTACTTGCTGCTCAGGAAACATTACATGAGGCAATTAAAGAGATGGATGAGGAAATGACGCTACGATTTAGCGAAACCTTCTATGCTATTCGAGAGCAATTCAAACGTGTATTCCGTGAATTGTTTGGTGGAGGGCAGGCGGATTTAGTGTTATTGGACCCTCAAAACCTGCTAGAAACAGGGATAGAAATAGTAGCACAACCACCAGGGAAAAAATTACAAAATCTAAGTTTGCTTTCAGGTGGTGAACGTGCACTAACAGCAATCGCTTTATTATTCTCCATCCTAAATATACGTCCAGTACCATTCTGTATTCTCGATGAGGTAGAGGCGGCTTTAGACGAGGCAAATGTCGTTCGATATAGCCAATATTTGAAGAAATTTAGCCGTAATACACAATTTATTGTAATCACACATCGTAAAGGAACGATGGAGGGTGCGGATGTGTTGTATGGTATTACAATGCAGGAATCTGGCGTATCTAAACTTGTATCAGTAAAATTAGAAGATGAACCCGTACTTGCGGAGCAAAGGAGCGAACAAGCATGAGTTTTTTTAAACGTTTAAAAGATAAATTGATGGGTAACCCAGCCGAGGAAGAAAAAGTAGTTGAGATAAATGAAGCAGAAGCTGCTGAACAGAAGCTAGACGATACAACAGAGCCTGCTCAAATTGAAGCCGCTGTAGTTGAGGTTGAGAAAGTAGAGGAGACTTCTGTAACGGACAGTCCAATTGAAACAAAAAATCCTGTAGCGATAGAACAACAAGAACAACAAGAAGTGCAAGAACAACCAAAACAACAAGAACAGCAAGAACAGCAAGAACAGCAAGAACAGCAAGAACAACAAGAAGTGCAAGAGGTCGCAATAGTGGAGGAACCTGTGAAGGAGAAAAAACCTTCTGCTTGGTCTATCACACAAAAATTCAAAGCTGGACTAGAAAAAACACGTAATTCATTTACTTCGAAAGTGAACGACCTAGTTGCTCGTTATCGAAAAGTAGATGAAGATTTCTTTGAAGAATTAGAAGACTTATTATTACAGGCTGACGTAGGTTTTGAAACAGTAATGGAGCTAATGGACAAATTACGCTTCGAAGTTCAACGTAAAAATATAAAAGATACAAACGGTATTCAAGCGATTATTTCTGAAAAACTTGTGGAAATTTATGAGCAAGGAGAAGAGGATTTAATCGACCTTAATATGCAGCCTCAAGATGAGCTTACTGTTATTTTATTCGTAGGCGTAAACGGAGTTGGGAAGACAACAACAATCGGTAAACTTGCCCATCGTCTAAAATCACAAGGTAAAACGGTTGTCTTAGCAGCAGGTGATACATTCCGTGCTGGTGCCATCGATCAATTACAAGTTTGGGGAGACCGTGTTGGTTGTGAAGTGATTAAACAATCGGAAGGCTCAGATCCTGCGGCGGTTATGTATGATGCAATTCGTGCAGCGAAAAACCGTAAAGCAGATGTGTTGATTTGTGATACGGCTGGACGTCTGCAAAACAAAGTGAACTTAATGAATGAGCTTGAAAAAGTTCATCGAGTAATCTCTCGAGAGGTACCGAATGCTCCGCATGAAGTACTATTAGCATTAGATGCAACAACAGGTCAAAATGCACTTGTTCAAGCACAAACATTTAAGGAAGCTACAAATGTAACAGGGATCGTTTTAACAAAGCTTGACGGTACTGCAAAAGGTGGTATTGTTCTTGCTATTCGAAATAAATTACACATTCCTGTGAAGTTTGTTGGTCTTGGTGAAAAAATGGATGATTTACAACCATTTGATGCGGAACGTTATGTGTATGGCTTATTTGCTGATGGTTTAGATAAAGAATTACAAAATAATGAGGATTAGGTTCCTCAACAAAAGTTGTGGATCACTTTTGTTAAAGAAGCGGCTTATCGGACGCCCCCAAGAAGCTTTGCTCTGTGCGAAAGCGAAGCGTCAGCAACAACAAAGCGCCCAGTCGGAACGGAAATCAACCACACGCTTTGGTGATGGTCCGAGGATTAACATTTAAGTAAGTAAATTTGTAATTGCGCTCGTCTGTGCAGGGGAATCGCATTGTTTAAAAGGGAAATACTAGCTTTAGGTGAAAAACACCTAAAAAGCAGTTAATTAAAGCTTTTAGACAAGGAGATTACCTTGACACAGACGGGCGCTTTTCGTTATGATACAAATGACTAATAACGGGAGGAGAAACATTCGATGCTACTTGAAAAAACAACACGCATGAACTTTCTCTTCGACTTTTATCAAGCATTATTAACAGATAAGCAACGGAGTTATATGGAGCTATATTATTTAGATGATCACTCGCTTGGAGAGATCGCTGAATCGTATGGAGTTTCACGCCAAGCTGTTTATGATAATATTCGTCGAACAGAAGCGATGCTTGAAGAATATGAAGAAAAACTATCTTTATTGGAAAAATTTCAACAACGTACACAAATGCTTGCGCAGCTAACAACGGGGATTACAGAACAAAGTATGACGGTTGAAGAGCAGTTGACGCTTATAGAACAGTTGAAAGAATGGGATTAGGAGGCGAAAGCAATGGCTTTTGAAGGATTAGCGGAACGACTCCAAGGAACGATCCAAAAGATTAAAGGCAAAGGTAAAGTATCGGAACAAGACGTTAAAGAAATGATGCGAGAAGTCCGATTTGCTTTAATCGAGGCGGATGTTAACTTAAAAGTAGTCAAAGAATTCGTTAAAAAGGTCAGTGAACGTGCTGTCGGTGTGGATGTTATGCAAAGCTTAACACCAGGTCAGCAAGTTATTAAAATCGTACAAGACGAATTAACAGAATTAATGGGTGGCGAGCAAAGCCCAATCAAATTTAATACTAAGCCACCGACTGTTATTATGATGGTCGGCTTACAAGGTGCGGGTAAAACGACAACTACAGGGAAACTGGCAAATGTGTTACGAAAAAAATATAATCGTAAGCCACTACTAGTTGCAGCAGACGTGTATCGCCCAGCAGCTGTTCAGCAATTACAAACATTAGGAAAGCAGTTATCACTACCTGTTTTTGCATTAGGAACTGATGTATCTCCAGTAGAAATAGCACGTCAGGCAATTGAATTGGCAAAAGAAGAGCATCATGATGTCGTGATTATCGATACTGCTGGTCGCTTGCACATCGATGAAGATTTAATGCAAGAATTAAAAGATATTCGTGCATTAAAAGAACCAGATGAAGTATTCCTTGTCGTGGATGCTATGACGGGTCAGGATGCTGTAAACGTAGCAGACAGCTTTAATGAGGCAATCGGCATTACTGGGGTTGTTTTAACAAAGCTTGATGGTGATACACGTGGTGGTGCGGCATTATCAATTCGTTCAGTAACACAGAAGCCGATTAAATTTGTCGGGATGGGCGAAAAAATGGATGCACTCGAACCTTTCCATCCAGAGCGTATGGCGTCTCGTATATTAGGAATGGGTGACGTTCTATCGCTTATTGAAAAAGCACAGGCAAATGTTGACGAAGCGAAGGCCAAAGAGTTAGAGGAAAAATTTAAAACTCAAACCTTTACTTTAGATGATTTTGTTGAGCAATTGCAGCAAGTGAAGAAAATGGGTCCTCTAGATGAAATTCTGAAAATGCTACCAGGCGCAAACAAAATCAAAGGCTTAGACAATGTTAAAGTTGATGATAAGCAAATGGGCCACGTAGAAGCGATTATTTATTCGATGACAACTGCCGAAAAGACGAATCCAGAAATTATTAATGGCAGCCGTAAAAAGCGTATAGCGAAGGGTTCTGGGACTTCGATTCAAGAGGTAAATCGCCTATTAAAGCAGTTTGACGAAATGAAGAAAATGATGAAGCAAATGACAGGCATGGCGAGTGGTAAAGGGAAGAAAAAGATGAAAATGCCGGGCTTTGATTCATTGTTTAAATAATAATTTTTATAGGTGTTAAGAAAAAACACTTTACAAACAACCTAAACATTGATAATATACTATCTTGTGTGAAACTTATTCGGAGGTGCTATTAAAATGGCAGTTAAAATTCGCTTAAAACGTATGGGAGCTAAAAAATCTCCTTTCTATCGTATCGTAGTTGCAGACGCTCGTTCACCACGTGACGGTCGTTCAATTGAAACAGTTGGTACTTACAACCCACTTACTCAACCAGCTACTGTAAACATTGATGAAGAGAAAGCTCTTAAATGGTTATCTGACGGTGCAAAACCATCAGATACAGTACGTAACTTGTTCTCAGAACAAGGTATCATGGAAAAATTCCATAACCAAAAATTCAGTAAATAATCGGGGGCGACATTTTTGAAGCAGCTGATTGAAGCAATCGTTTTACCGTTAGTCGATTATCCAGAAGAAGTTCGTATAGAGACGGATGAAAATGCAAATCGAATTGTTTATAAACTTTTTGTTCATCCAGAGGATCGAGGGAAAGTCATAGGCAAACAAGGGCGAGTAGCGAAAGCGATTCGTACAATTGTTTATTCAGCGGCGGGTAGTCACCATCAAAAAAAGACCTACGTCGATATATTGGATTGATAGAAAAGATTTTCACGCTCTTTTACATGCAACAAGCACTGGAGAGTCCTGATAGGTATGTTTACATGCGCTTAGGAATTCGAAGTGGCTTTGAGGTGAAGCGTAAAATCTGGACTAAGAAGGAAGGAGCTTGCCGGTTCCTTCCTTTTTTCATTATCGTAATTACATTGAGAGGTAATTGAACATAATGACATTAAGGAAGGCTGGTCAACTTCTTAGCTACAACATCGTCCGCCAATAGTTAATCTGCTACTTTAGGTGAAAGTGAGAGAAGGTTACTTTTGTTCTGGCTAGCTAGTAGCTTGACGGGGATAGGCATGTTTAGCAATTGTGATCTGTGCGAAAATGAAGCGGTCGCAAAAAAATGTTTTGTAATGAAAGTGAAACGGCAGTTACAGAATACACCCATCTTTGAAGGTGGTAAGGTGAAAAACATACGTTGGTCTAGAGCCTCTGACGGATGTCATGGATTTTGATTTGTGCTAGTACATTCAAAATCGGGACGCATTGTTTATCTGTAACAATTACGTCAAGGCGAAATTGATACGAGGTGAGATTTGAATGGAATGGTTTAATGTAGGTCGTATTGTCAATACACACGGTATTCGCGGTGAGGTGCGTGTGTTATCAACAACAGACTTTGAAGATGAGCGCTTCACAGTAGGAAATAAGCTTGCGGCGTTTAAAAAAGACGATAAAAAGCCAACATGGGTAACAATTGAATCCATGCGTCGTCATAAAAACTTTATTTTATTAACTTTTGAAGGAATGAATAACATCAACCTTGTTGAGCCATTCAAAGAAGGAATGCTCAAAATTACGAAAGATCAAATGACAGATGATTTATTAGAGGAAAATGAATTTTTCTTCCATGAAATCATTGGCTGTACAGTTGTATCTGAAGAAGGCGAAACAATTGGAGCAGTGACTGACATTCTTCAAACGGGGGCAAATGATGTGTGGGTAGTTAAGGGCGCTAAGAAAGAGCATTACATCCCGTATATCGAAGACATCGTCAAGGAAATTGATGTTGCTGAGAAGAAAATTGTGATACACGTAATGGAAGGTCTGCTATGATGAATATTCATGTGTTAAGTTTATTTCCTGATATGTTTACAGGCGTTTTTGGTGCGTCAATATTAAAGAAAGCGCAGGAAAAAGGTGCTGTAAAGCTAGAAGTAACTGATATACGTGGATTTTCGGGTAACAAGCATAATCAAGTAGATGATTATCCGTATGGCGGCGGTGCGGGAATGGTATTAAAACCAGAGCCGATGTTTAGCGCTGTCGAGGCCATTACGGCAGGGAAAAATCCTCGTATCATTTTGATGTGTCCGCAAGGTGAGCGCTTTACTCAAAAAAAGGCAGAAGAGCTAGCGCAAGAACAAGAACTAGTATTTTTATGTGGTCATTACGAAGGCTATGATGAACGCATTCGTCAGCATCTTGTCACAGACGAGATTTCAATTGGAGACTTCGTATTAACTGGTGGAGAGCTAGGTGCTATGACGGTTATAGATAGCGTTGTACGACTTCTGCCGGGAGTTTTAGGACAAGAGGATTCCCACATACAAGATTCGTTCTCTACAGGTCTTCTAGAGCACCCACATTATACACGACCTGCTGAATTCCGCGGAATGAAAGTACCTGATGTTTTACTATCGGGCAATCATGCAAAAATTGAGCAATGGCGTGCGGAAGAATCTCTGAAAAGAACATTCGAGCGTCGTCCTGATTTACTCGAGAATTATCCATTAACAGATAAGCAAAAATTGTATGTAGAAAAACTTAAAAACAACAATAAAGATGCTTGATTGCTATCTATATTTATGGTAACATCTATTCTGTACTTCTATGTGAAGTACTGAATTACGGTGTTCCGCTGTGGCATAGATTGCGTGCAAGAGCATCTGTCTAAGGAGAGAAAACAATGTCAAACATTATTACAGAAATTACTAAAGCTCAGCTTCGCACTGATCTACCATCTTTCCGTCCTGGTGATACTGTTAAGGTACACGTGAAAGTAGTAGAGGGTACACGTGAACGTGTCCAAGTATACGAAGGTGTAGTAATTAAACGTCGTGGTGGCGGTATTAGCGAAACTTTCACAGTTCGTAAAATTTCTTATGGTGTAGGTGTTGAACGTACATTCCCTGTACACACACCAAAAATCGCTAACTTAGAAGTTGTACGTCGTGGTAAAGTACGTCGTGCTAAACTTTACTACCTACGTAACCTACGTGGTAAAGCTGCTCGTATTAAAGAAATTCGATAATTATGACTTAAAAGTGAGGGGCTTGTGCAACAAGCCCCTTTTCTTTTTGCTTGTCAACTTAAATAACTATCATCTAAAATGAGGATAGACAAGGGGGCAAATCTCGATGGAAAAACAAGTGAAAGAAAAGAATGAACTATGGGAATGGACAAAGGCACTTCTAATTGCATTTGCGATTGCAGCAATTATTCGTTACTTTTTATTTA
Source organism: Lysinibacillus sp. G4S2 (assembly GCF_030348505.1). Classification (NCBI taxonomy): domain Bacteria; kingdom Bacillati; phylum Bacillota; class Bacilli; order Caryophanales; family Bacillaceae; genus Lysinibacillus; species Lysinibacillus sp. G4S2. The sequence continues at coordinate 1,264,609 of NZ_JAUCFJ010000002.1, forward strand.
CACCCATTGCAGTAGATGGCCAATCCATGATGCCAACCCTTGAAAATGGCGACCGTATGATTGTGAATAAGATTGGTTATAAAATAGGTGAACCAAAACGCTTTGATATAGTTGTATTCCATGCTCCGGAGCAGAAAAACTATATTAAACGTGTTATTGGGCTACCAGGAGAGACATTGGAATATAAAAATGATCAATTATACATTAACGGTGAGCCGATAGACGAGCCTTATTTAGATGACTACAAATCGAAAATTACAGAAGGTACTTTAACAGAGGATTTTACGTTAAAAGACATTGATGTAAACCTAAAAGATAATGTAATTCCAGAAGGCTGTGTTTTCGTTATGGGAGATAATCGTCGATACAGTAAGGACAGTCGTATTATTGGAGTCGTCGATCAGAAAGAGATTATTGGTAATACAAGTCTGATTTTCTGGCCGTTTAGTGATATTAAAATTGTAAAGTAATTCTTGAAAGGGAGAGATCAATTATGCCTTGGCATAATTCGTCTGGAACGGCTTTGTGCTTGCACAAAGAACTCCTTTCCGATTCCATGACATCCGCCGGAGGCTTTAACTTTTTTCAGCAGGCTTTTGGACACCTGCTGAAAGAAGTTAAAACTCCCTTTTTCTTTTAGTTTAGGAGGTATAGATATGACTATACAATGGTTTCCAGGGCATATGGCAAAGGCCCGCAGAGAAGTAACAGAAAAATTAAAGCTCGTTGATATTATATTTGAATTAATAGATGCACGTTTACCTCTATCTTCCCGAAATCCGATGATAGACGAAGTGATTAATCAAAAACCGCGTCTCCTTATCTTAAATAAATCAGATATGGCAGATGAGCATGAAACACGTAAGTGGGTAGAGTATTTTGCACAACGTGGTCATAAGGCCGTAGCAATCAATTCTCTTGAAGGTAAAGGATTACAGCAAGTGACTAAGGCTGCTCAAGAAATTTTGAAAGAAAAATTTGAACGCATGAAATCACGTGGGATGAAGCCAAGGGCCATTCGCGCAATGATTGTTGGGATTCCGAACGTAGGGAAATCGACGCTTATTAATCGCTTAGCGAAGAAAAATATCGCAAAAACAGGGAATACGCCAGGGGTAACTAAGGCACAGCAATGGATAAAGGTTGGTAAGGAGCTTGAATTACTCGATACACCAGGTATTTTATGGCCGAAGTTTGAAGATCAAGAAGTAGGCTATAAATTAGCCTTAACAGGTGCTATAAAGGATACGATAACGAATATGGAGGATTTAGCGGTATATGGTCTACGCTTTTTATCCATTCATTATCCAGCACGAATGGAAGAACGCTATGGCTTCCAGTTTGTACATGAAGATTTAGTTGAGACTTTCGACCATATCGGTAAACTTCGTCGTGTTTACGGTCCTGGAGGAGAAATCGATTATGATCAAGTAGCTCAATTAATCGTTCGAGATATTCGTGGGTTACAATTAGGCAAACTAACATTTGATTTTGTTGACGAACAACTTGAAAAAGAAACAGAACAGCAATAAAGAAAACTGTCATACTCACGTCATAAATCGTGAGCGTGACAGTTTTTCTTTTAGGAATACTTCTTTTTGCCGATATAGGATATAGAGCGAGAAAAAGAAATTATATTATTTTTTGATATAGAAAAAACGAATACATATTTTGGGTTTTTCACTAAAAGTTGTGGATGTCATTTGTTAAAACGTATGCTATATATTAGTTTGACCTTCGTTCTGGCAGGGCGACTCCTTGCGGTTCATCGGACGCCCCGAGAAAAGCGCCCAGCCTGAACGAAAATCAACCACACGTTATGGTGATGATCCGTATTTTTAGAGAATCCACTACCTTCTAGTGAAAACATGACTGATGTTAGTAGAATACTCGATAACAGTCAGCTCAAAATAGTTTTGAACTGTTGATGTAGAACCAAAAAAGGGAGTAAATAGATGAAAACGATTAAAGAGATTACAGTAGCGTTAAAAGAAGCGGAGGAATGGCAGGATTGGATGACGGGAGTAGAGACTGACGAACGTGCCGGTGTGCAAAAGGCTTGGTTAAGCTGGAAAAAGCGTCAAGATAAAAAACAACAGTTACTACAAGAACATCAAGAAAAAGTCGATTTCGATCAAAGCTACGGTGGAATAAGTGCTTTAATTGCGGGTGTAGATGAAGCAGGGCGAGGACCATTAGCAGGACCAGTAGTAACAGCTGCTGTTATTTTACCAGCAAACTGCGAGGCTCTAGTCGGATTAAATGATTCAAAGCAATTATCAAAGGATAAACGCAATGCCTATGCTACTTTAATAAAAGAACATGCAGTAAGTTATTTTATCCATTTCCAAGCAGCACAACAAATTGATGAATTAAATATTTACGAAGCTACAAAGCAATCGATGAAGACGAGTGTAGAATCGTTATCTATTAAGCCTAATTATGTGCTAGTTGATGCTATGACACTGCCAATCTCTATTCCACAGGATTCAATAATTAAAGGGGATGCAAAAAGCTTAGCTATTGCAGCTGCATCGATATTAGCAAAAACGGCACGAGATGATTATATGGATCAATTGGACAAAGAATTTCCTATGTATGGTTTTGCTCAGCATGCAGGATATGGTACAAAGCAACATTTAAAAGCACTTGAAGATTTCGGTCCAACCATCCATCATCGTAAATCGTTTGAGCCAATAAAGTCAATGCTTTAAGGTATTTTGAAAACATAATAGCCACCAAAAGTTAGGAAGAATATTTACTATAACGTATATCGTATGGATAAGTTGATTGGAACGGAGACAGGACGCCCCCAGAAAGCTTTGCTCTGTGCGAAAGCGAAGCGTCAGCAACAAAGCACCCAGTCGGAGCGGAAAACAACCCTACGCTATGATACTGAGCCAAATAAAAATAGAAGCCAATTACACCAAGGAGTAATTGATGAAAGGAGTACATATATGACAGCCACATCTTTTAATCCGATTCAAATGCAACAAGCTGCTGTAACCTCAGCTAATCAGCCACTTGCTTTAAAACAAGGGCAAGTATTTCATGGTACGATTAAACAATTATATCCAGATCAAATGGCTGAGATACAAGTTGGCCAACAGAAATTTATTGCTAAACTCGAAGTTCCACTAAAAGCAGGAGATGCCCATTTCTTTCAAGTAACGGGTATAAACCCGCAAACTGAACTAAAAGTTGTTACGGGTCCTATGGGGCAAACAGCTTCCCAAAGTCAACAAATCAATCAGTTACTTGAATCGATGAATTTACCTAAGTCAGCTGAAATGCAACAGCTTCTATCCCATTTTATGAAAGCACAGCTACCGATTTCTAAGGAGCAGCTGATGCAGGCAGAAATATGGATAAAAGCATTACCAGAGGGCATTACTAAACTAGATGCCTTACAAGCTATTCAAAAAATGGTGGAGCTTAAAATGCCAATGACAAATGACGTTTTCCAAGCTCTTATTAGTGGGCAAAAAACTACTGGTATGATTTCGGTAATGGAAAACTTTACGCAGCTTTTAGCTAAAGATACAGCTTTACTGGAAAACCTTAAGCAAAATCTACTGCAACAGGTGCAGGCAATTGCAAAGCCTTTTGAGGTAGAAACAGGTAGTTTAGTGCTTGCTAAGTCCATACAAATATTAACGAATAACGCGGCTTCTATGAGTGATAAGATTCAAGCTATGAATATGTTAAAGGAGGCGGGAATATTACCTCAGCAGGCAACCTTGCAAAACTGGTCAAGTCTCAGCGATCTAAAGTCTGTTCAGCCAAATCAGCTTCAACAAGCTGGACAAGTTATTCAAACGATTCTAACGGCACAACCTGACAAAACAACTCAGCTTGTCGACCAACTTAAATTATGGACAGCGAATCAAAGCTTGTTAACGAATGAACAAAAGCAGCAAATTAATCAACTTATCGATAGATTAAATCAGCTTCCAGCAAATAAACAAACGCTAGAGATTTTTGCAAAACAGATGCAAGAACAACTAATAAAAGCGTTTGCTGAAAATTCTTCGGAGCGTTTATTTACACAAGACGCCAATGCTCTTTCAGTGAAAGACCATTTATTATCACTTTTAAAGCATGAAGCAACTACGCCACTACAAAACGACGCATTCATGCGAAATCTTATGAAAAATAGTGTTGAATCCTCGCAATCAATGATTCAGCAGATTGTTACACAAGCAGATGCCCATGTGCAAAATTCTATGGATAGTAAAGCAATGGAACATGCACTTAAAACGGTATTAAAAAATCTAGGACTTAGCTATGAGGCGACACTTAGTAATAAATCAGCTGATTTACAGGAGATTGCACATCAATTAAAACCTCAGCTTCATACATTATTGCAGGAGACACATACTACTCCACAGCTGAAGGAAGCAGCAGAAATGTTAATGGCACGTATGAACGGTATGCAGCTAGCATCAGGTGAGAATGGTCATCAGCATCAGCTTATTATGCAAGTACCATTAGACTTCTTCGGCAAGAAAATGGATGCAACATTACAGTGGAATGGACGCATGAAGGATGATGGTAAAATTGATGCCAATTATGCACGTATATTATTTTATTTACAAATGGAATCAATGAAAGAGACCGTTATTGATATGCAGGTTCAAAATCGTGTCGTTACTGTGACGGTATTTAATGAAAATAATGATATTGTTCCACTTGCAGAACCACTAAAAGCAGCTTTAAAAATAGGCCTAGCTGAAAAAGAGTACCAACTTTCAGGTGTTTTTATTAAACAATTTGAAAAAGCCCAACCTGAAAAAACTACCTCTGTAGTAGGACAGCAGGAGGAACATAGTAAGGTGGATTTCCGCGTATGAGTGAAGAAAAATTTACTCGAAAAGAGGCGATCGCTCTCACGTATAAACTGGGGCGCTTTGATAGTCCAACGGTGGTAGCGAAAGGAAAAGGAAAAATAGCAGAAAATATTTTAACGCGTGCAAATGAGTATAATGTGCCGATTTATGAGGATACTAACCTTGTTCAATTACTTGGACAATTAGATTTAAATGAGTCGATACCTGAAGAATTGTACCAAGCTGTCGCTGAGGTTTTTGCATTTATTTATCGGTTAGATCAACAACATGCGCAAAAATATAGAAAAGATAGACAATTCTAATTTTCGCAAAAATCTGTTTTAGTACACAAAGTAGAAGAATGCGTAATATTAAAAGATAAAAAACGAACAAAAGACAAAGTGTAGACTTTATCAGAATCTTTAGTTAGAATAGATTATGTTAGTAAAACAATTTTATGCAAATGTTTGATGGGAGGATGTATTATGAATATCCATGAATATCAAGGGAAAGAGATTCTTAGAAAGTATGGTGTAGCTGTACCAAATGGAAAAGTTGCTTTTTCCCCTGATGAAGCAGTGAAAGTAGCGAAGGAACTTGGCTCTAATGTGACAGTAGTCAAGGCGCAAATTCATGCAGGTGGACGCGGTAAAGCAGGTGGTGTAAAAATCGCTAAAAACCTTGACGAAGTGCGTACTTACGCAAAGGAATTATTAGGGAAGATTTTAGTGACTCATCAAACAGGTCCTGAAGGAAAAGAAGTAAAACGCTTATATATTGAAGAGGGTTCTGATATTCAAAAAGAGTACTATTTAAGTTTAGTATTAGACCGCGCAACATCCCGTGTAACAATAATGGGATCTGAAGAGGGCGGCATGGATATTGAAGAAGTAGCGGAAGCGCATCCAGAAAAAATCTTCAAAGAAGTTGTAGATCCAGTAGTTGGGTTAACAAGCTTCCAGGCACGTCGTATGGCGTTTAATATGAATATTCCAGCAAACCTTGTGGGGAAAGCTGTTAAATTAATGTTAGGCTTGTATCAAGCGTTTATCGACAAAGATGCTTCGATTGTAGAAATTAATCCACTTGTTGTAACTGGACAAGGCGAAGTTGTAGCATTAGATGCTAAATTTAATTTCGATGCGAATGCGTTATATCGTCATAAAGATATTGTCGAATTACGTGATTTTGATGAAGAGGATGCAAAGGAAATTGAAGCATCAAAATACGATTTAAGCTATATTTCATTAGATGGCAACATTGGCTGTATGGTGAATGGAGCTGGTCTTGCTATGGCTACAATGGACACAATTAGCTATTATGGCGGAAGCCCCGCTAACTTCCTAGATGTAGGTGGCGGTGCAACGGCTGAAAAAGTAACAGAAGCTTTCAAAATTATCCTTTCCGATCCACATGTAAAAGGCATTTTCGTTAACATTTTTGGCGGAATTATGAAATGTAACATTATCGCTGAGGGTGTTGTAACGGCTGCCAAAGAAATTGGCTTAGCTGTGCCGTTAGTTGTACGTTTAGAAGGTACAAATGTAGAACTTGGAAAAGAAATTTTAAATGCATCTGGTTTGAACATCGTTGCAGCGGATTCAATGGCTGACGGTGCACAAAAAATTGTGGGACTAGTAGGCTAAGGAAGGCGGGGAGAACAATGGCTGTATTTATTAATAAAGATACGAAGGTAATTGTACAAGGGATTACGGGCGAAACAGCGCTTTTCCATACGAAGCAAATGCTTGAGTATGGTACTAAAATTGTAGCAGGTGTAACACCAGGTAAGGGTGGTCTTGAAATCGAGGGAGTCCCTGTGTTCAATACTGTAGCAGAAGCGGTAGCTGCAACAGGTGCGACAACTTCAGTTATTTATGTACCTGCGCCATTTGCGGCAGATGCTATTTTAGAGGCTGTTGATGCTGAATTAGAATTAACAATCTGTATTACTGAGCATATTCCTGTCCTTGATATGGTTAAGGTTAAACGTTATATGGAAGGTAAAAAGACACGCCTAGTAGGTCCAAACTGCCCAGGTGTTATTACGGCAGATGAATGTAAGATTGGTATTATGCCTGGCTATATCCATACGAAAGGGCATGTAGGAGTTGTTTCCCGTTCTGGTACGTTAACATATGAAGCGGTACATCAATTAACACAAGCTGGTATTGGTCAAACTACAGCTGTAGGTATCGGTGGAGACCCTGTAAATGGTACAAACTTTATTGATGTTTTAGAAGCATTTAACAATGACCCTGAAACATATGCAGTTGTGATGATTGGGGAAATTGGGGGTACAGCTGAAGAAGAAGCCGCTGAGTGGATTAAAGCGAATATGACGAAACCTGTCGTTGGCTTTATCGGTGGACAAACAGCGCCTCCAGGTAAACGTATGGGTCATGCTGGCGCTATTATTTCTGGTGGTAAAGGAACAGCGGCAGAAAAAATTAAGGCAATGAATGCTGCTGGTATTGAAGTAGCGGAAACGCCATCTGTCATTGGTGAAACGCTTATTAAAGTAATTAAAGAAAAAGGGCTATACGAAAAGTGTAAAACCCATTAAAATGGAAGATGTAGCACATTGTGGCTACATCTTTTCTTTTTCCTTATTTAGACACTGCTTAACATGGTTCTAATGAAATTGTGTTTAAACGATACAATTTCTAACTTCCTACTTACTCAGTTTAAAAGGACCTTCCCTTAACCAAAGCTGTGTCACATTTATGTTGTGGTGAAAATTAAACATGCGGTCATTTAATTTCTTCTATTAAAAGGAGGTTTTTAAATGATTTTTTCAGTCGATACACAGAGATTACTAGCATTACATTATGTATACCCATTACCACTTCAAAAACTTCAACAATTATTGTCCCCGGTGGATATATTAAGTTATTTTGAAGAAGCGCCTCCCAATGAGATTGCAAAAGCACTGCAAATATCATCGCAAAAAGCCTTGCAAATTTCTCGGAGTTTTCGACAAAGTATGACATTGTCGTTTGAAGATGCCTATGAACGGGCTCATATTTTCCCCATCCCTTTTCATCATCCCTTTTACCCGGCGCAATTATTTGAAATATCCAGTCCACCTACTGTATTGTATGTGAAAGGTCAGTATTCTCTATTAACGAAAGAAAAACAAGTAGCCATTATAGGTTCTCGAAAGGCTACAGCTTACACAAAGATTGCGATGGATCTAATTGTTCCACCTCTTGTTGAACATGGATATACTGTTGTGAGCGGGCTTGCAAGAGGGGCGGATACAATAGCTCATGAGACAACTATAAAATTTGGTGGTTCCACGATTGCAGTGCTTGGTCACGGTTTTAATTATATTTATCCAAAGGAAAACCAGGGTCTCGCTGACCATATGGCGGAGCATCAGTTACTTATTACAGAGTATCCTCCATATATGAAGCCTGAGAAATGGCATTTTCCAATGCGTAATAGAATAATTAGTGGACTATCTAAAGCGTTAGTTGTCACAGAAGCTGCATTAAGAAGTGGGACGCTAATTACTACAGAATACGCATTAGAGCAAGGTAAAGAAGTATTTGTTGTACCAGGACCAATTAATGCAGAGCAATCAAAAGGCACAAATAAATTACTATTAGAAGGGGCTATTCCAGTGTGCAATGGTCACGATATCGTTGAAACACTTGCTCTCTTTTCTAACAAATATTGAAAAAAAGTTGCATTATCTTAAAATCTGTTATACATTTTGCAACAGGTAACTTAAAAAAATTAGCAATAGACCTCGCTAAGGGGGAGACATAGATGGCGGATTATTTAGTGATTGTAGAATCACCAGCAAAAGCAAAAACAATTGAACGTTATTTAGGGAAGAAATACAAAGTGAAAGCGTCAATCGGGCATGTTCGTGACCTACCACGTAGCCAAATGGGCGTTAATACTGAAGATAATTACGAACCTAAATATATTACTATTCGCGGTAAAGGACCTGTTTTACAGGACTTAAAGTCTGCGGCTAAAAAAGTGAAGAAAGTCTATCTAGCGGCCGATCCAGACCGCGAGGGAGAAGCGATTGCTTGGCACCTTGCGACTGCGTTAAATATTGATATTCATTCAGATTGTCGTGTCGTTTTTAATGAAATTACAAAAGATGCGATAGTAGAATCCTTTAAAAATCCACGTCCTATTAACATGGATTTAGTAGATGCACAGCAAACAAGGCGTATATTAGATAGACTTGTTGGTTATAACATTAGCCCAATTTTGTGGAAGAAAGTTAAAAAGGGATTATCAGCAGGTCGGGTACAATCTGTAGCACTGCGCATGATTATTGATCGTGAAAATGAAATCAAAAACTTCCAGCCAGAAGAATATTGGACAATTGAAGGCTCCTTTGAAAAAGGCAAAAAAACGTTCGATGCGCTTTACTATGGCAATGGTAAAGATAAAATTAAATTAACAAATGAAGACCAAGTAAAATCTATATTAAAAAATGTTAAAGGTACAAACTTTGATGTTGTAAATGTATCTAAAAAAGAGCGTAAACGAAATGCAGCACCTGCGTTTACAACATCTTCTTTACAGCAAGAGGCTGCACGTAAATTAAATTTCCGTGCTAAGAAAACGATGATGCTTGCTCAACAATTATATGAAGGTATTGATATTGGTAAAAAAGAGGGTACAGTCGGTTTGATCACTTATATGCGTACTGATTCAACGCGTATTTCTGATACAGCAAAAACAGAGGCAATCGCATACATTGAATCTAAATACGGAAAAGAATACATCTCCACGGAGACGAAGCAGACTAAAAAAGCATCAAATGCACAAGATGCCCACGAGGCCATTCGTCCAACTAGCACGATGCGAACTCCAGAGGAATTAAAAGCGGTACTGAGTCGTGATCAATTGCGTTTATATCGTTTAATATGGGAGCGCTTTATCGCAAGTCAGATGGCACCAGCAGTACTTGATACTGTTGCTGTAGATCTGCAAAATGGTGATGTTTTATTCCGTGCAAACGGCTCGCAAGTTAAATTTGCAGGCTTTATGAAGCTATATATTGAGGGTACCGATGATCAAACGGAAGAAACAACAAAGCTTCTACCAGAGATGGCAGTTGGCGATCAGGTAAAATCCCTTGAAATCGAGCCTAAGCAACATTTTACACAGCCACCACCACGTTATTCCGAGGCGCGTCTTGTGAAAACAATGGAAGAGCTAGGTATAGGGCGCCCATCCACGTATGCACCGACCCTCGATACAATTCAGCGCAGAGGCTATGTCGTGTTAGATGCAAAACGATTTATGCCAACAGAGCTGGGTGAAATCGTACACCAACTCGTACTAGAATTTTTCCCTGATATCATAAATATCGAATTCACAGCACAAATGGAACAAGATTTAGATGATATTGAAGAAGGTGGCCGTCAATGGAAAAAAGTTGTACACGAGTTTTATAAGGACTTTGAGGTCCATGTAAAACACGCGGATGAGGCTATGGAAAAGGTTGTAATTAAAGATGAACCGGCTGGTGAGGATTGTGAGCTATGTGGATCTCCGATGGTCTATAAGCTTGGACGATATGGGAAATTTATGGCTTGCTCAAACTTCCCAGATTGCCGCAATACGAAAGCGATCATGAAGCCGATTGGTGTAAAATGCCCTTCTTGCGATACAGGCGAGATAGTAGAGCGTAAAAGTAAAACAAAGCGTTTATTCTATGGCTGTAATCAGTATCCTGAATGTGAATTTGTCTCATGGGACAAGCCAATTAGTAGACCATGTCCGAAATGTAGTGCATTATTAGTAGAGAAAAAAATAAAAAAAGGTGTGCAAATTCAGTGTACGAAATGCGACTATGAAGAAGCACCTACTCAATGATAGAAAGATGGTAAGAACATGACTGAACAAGTAGTAAATGTAATAGGCGCAGGTCTTGCTGGCAGTGAAGCGGCTTGGCAAATCGCCAAACGTGGTGTGAAAGTTAAACTTTATGAAATGCGCCCAGTAAAGCAAACACCAGCTCACCATACTGATAAATTTGCGGAGCTTGTTTGTTCGAACTCACTACGTGCAAATGGATTAACAAATGCCGTCGGTGTGATTAAAGAAGAAATGCGCACTTTAGATTCTGTTATTATGAAAGCGGCAGATGCGTGTTCAGTACCGGCAGGTGGTGCTTTGGCGGTAGATCGTCATGAATTTGCAGGATATGTGACTGAAGCAGTGAAAAATCATCCACTTGTGGAAGTCATTCATGAAGAAGTCACTGAAATTCCAGAAGGTATTACTGTTATTGCTACAGGACCTCTAACATCGAAAGCTTTAGCTGAAAAAATTCAAGGCTTAACGGGTTTAGATTATCTGTATTTCTATGATGCAGCAGCACCTATTATCGAAAAAGATAGCATTGATATGGACAAGGTTTATTTAAAATCTCGTTACGATAAAGGGGAAGCAGCTTATTTAAACTGTCCTATGACAAAGGAAGAATTTGATCGTTTCCGTCAAGCGTTAATCGAGGCAGAGGTTGTGCCATTAAAAGAATTTGAAAAAGAAATTTACTTTGAAGGATGTATGCCTATCGAAGTAATGGCTGCTCGCGGTGAGAAAACAATGTTATTTGGACCGATGAAGCCAGTAGGTTTGGAAGATCCAAAAACAGGAAAACGCCCTTATGCTGTTGTTCAATTACGTCAAGATGATGCAGCGGGAACTCTTTACAATATTGTTGGCTTCCAAACACATCTGAAGTGGGGACCACAGAAAGAAGTATTGCAACTAATTCCAGGGTTAGAGAATGTTGAAATCGTTCGTTATGGAGTAATGCATAGAAATACGTTTATTAATTCACCGAAAGTTCTAGAGAAAACTTATCAGCTTCGCGAGCAAAAAAATATTTTCTTTGCTGGTCAAATGACAGGCGTCGAAGGATATGTTGAATCCGCTGGTAGTGGATTAATTGCTGGTATTAATGCAGCCCGATTAGTACTAGGACAAGAACCGATTATCTTCCCGTTCGAAACGGCGTTAGGAAGTATGGCGCGTTATATAACAGAAGCACAATCGAAAAACTTCCAACCAATGAATGTCAACTTCGGAATTTTCCCTGAACTACCACCGGGGCGTCGTTCAAAACCAGAGCGTGCAGAGATGCATGCTACGCGAGCAATAAACGCAATTCATAATTTTGTGAATTCACAAACAATTTAATTGCAAAAAGCCTCTAAAAGTTGATATACTCTTAGAGGCTTTTTCTTTTTTTGTAGACAAAATGCTGATTTACACGTGTTTTATTATTTTGTATGGAGATTTTCTCAAAATATAACCATTTTTACTTGCTATATGCTGAAGATAGGTATAGTGTCAATATGTATGTTTATGTTCATTAACGAAACCCCAAAAAAAGTGGATAAACAGACTAGTACATCTTTTTAATGGCGAGTGCTAGTAATATGAGTTCATCACCAAACGTTGGGGTGACATTTGTTAAAAAACGTATGCTATGTATTTAAGTTGATCTTCGTTCCGATAGGCGACTCCTTACAGCTCATTGGACGCTCCAAGGAAAGCGCTCAGTCGAAATGAAAATCAACCCCACATTATGGTAATGTGCAGTAATTTGAGAAGGTTATCAATAATTCGTTGGTGGTGAATCTTTCATGTTAGTTTCGTCCCAAGATGCACTTGAACAATTCATGCTTTACATTCAGGTTGAAAAGAACTTCTCTGTTCATACAGTGCGAGAATATGAATCAGATCTACTAGATTTTTTAGCGTTTTTACAGGCGGAGGACGTAGATGATTTAGCTAGTGTTGAATATATACATGCACGTCTCTATGTAACAAAGTTGTACGATGAAAAAAGAGCAAGGTCATCTGTTTCAAGAAAAATTTCCTCAATACGCTCCTTTTTTCGCTTTCTAAATAGACAGTACGGATTAGATGATGGAGCATTTCGATCACTATATCATCCAAAAAAAGAATCACGCTTACCTAGTTTTTTCTACGAAGAAGAATTGAAGCAGCTATTTGATGCGAATGCTGGCGATGATTTGAAATCATTAAGAAATACGGCTATATTAGAGCTGTTATATGCGACAGGTATTCGTGTAAGTGAGCTTACCTCCATCCAAGTAGAAGACGTAGATTTCCATTACTCAATTATTAGGGTAATGGGGAAAGGGCGAAAAGAACGTATTATTCCATTCGGTCAATTTGCGAGTTTAGCCATGCAGGATTACATAGAGCAAGCTCGTCCGCGATTGATGAAAAAAACAAGTCATCAGCAATTGTTTGTCAACATGCGTGGTGGGGAACTTACTCCGCGAGGTGTACGTCATATTTTAACAGAAATGATTGACAAGGCCTCACTTCATACGAAAATATATCCACATATGCTTCGTCATACTTTTGCCACACATTTATTGAATAATGGCGCAGATTTACGAACGGTACAGGAGTTATTAGGCCACGCACATTTATCTTCTACACAAGTTTACACACATGTAACAAAAGAGCATCTTCGTCAAACATATATGAATGCTCATCCAAGGGCATAATAGAGCTAAGGAGGAAGGCAAATGGGACAAATTCATGCGACAACGATATTTGCAGTTCATCATAATGGAAGTTGCGCTATGGCTGGTGATGGCCAAGTGACCCTAGGGAATGCGGTTGTGATGAAAGGTACAGCAAGGAAGGTCAGACGTCTGTTTAATGGGCAGGTCCTTGCTGGATTTGCAGGATCGGTTGCAGATGCTTTTACGCTTTTTGAAATGTTTGAAGGAAAGTTAAATGAATACAATGGTAACTTACAACGTGCAGCAGTAGAAGTTGCCAAGCAATGGCGCGGTGATAAAATGCTACGTCAATTAGAGGCTATGCTACTTGTAATGGATAAAACTACGCTACTTCTTGTTTCGGGTACGGGAGAAGTAATTGAACCGGATGATGGAGTTTTGGCAATTGGTTCTGGGGGTAACTATGCATTATCGGCAGGTCGTGCTCTAAAAAAATATGCGGGTGATACAATGTCTGCTCGCGAAATTGCAGAGGCGGCATTAGAAACTGCTGCCGAGATTTGTGTATTTACAAATCATAATATTATCGTGGAGGCGCTTAACTAATGACAAAAAATAATTTAACGCCAAGACAAATTACTGAGCATTTGGATCGTTATATCGTTGGACAAAACGAGGCAAAGCGAGCTGTAGCTATTGCATTACGTAATCGTTATCGTCGCTCGCTGCTAAGTGATGAAATGAAGGCAGAAGTAATTCCGAAAAATATTTTAATGATTGGACCTACAGGTGTCGGAAAAACAGAAATTGCTAGAAGAATTGCGAAGTTAACGAGTGCGCCATTTGTGAAAGTGGAAGCAACAAAGTTTACAGAAGTAGGGTATGTCGGACGCGATGTTGAGTCGATGGTACGTGATGTAGTAGAAGCTTCACATCGTCTTGTAAAAGAAGAAATGATGGAGTCTGTAAAGGAACAAGCGGAAGAATTAGCCAACGAAGCAATAGTTAAGCTATTGGTTCCTTCCTTACGAAAAAAACAGTCTATGCAAAATCCGTTTGAAATGTTGTTTGGTGGTAAAGATCAGCAAACAAATGACGATACTTCATCTGAGGAGACAGAGGTGCGTTCCAAACGTGCACAAATCGCTCTTGATTTACGGAACGGTAAATTAGAAAATGAATGGGTTACAGTTGAAGTGACGGAACAAAATCCATCTATTTTTGATGCGTTACAAGGAACGGGCATGGATATGTCTGCAAATGGTGGCATGCAGGATATGCTATCTAGTTTAATGCCTAAAAAGCAGAAGAAACGCCGTGTGCAAGTTAAAGATGCACGACGTATTTTAACTTTCGAGGAAGCAAATAAGCTAATAGATGCAGACGAGGTTGCACAAGAAGCCATTTCAAGAGCTGAACAGTCGGGCATTATATTTATTGATGAAATTGATAAAATTGCTAGTAAGGAAGGTAACTCTTCTGCGAATGTATCACGTGAAGGTGTACAACGTGATATTCTGCCAATCGTTGAAGGCTCTACTGTAACGACGAAGTACGGTGCTGTAAAAACGGACTTTATGCTTTTCGTTGCTGCAGGAGCGTTTCATATGTCGAAGCCATCAGATTTAATTCCTGAATTGCAAGGTCGATTCCCGATTCGAGTGGAGCTTGAAAAATTAACGAAACAAGATTTTGTACGTATTTTGCAAGAGCCAGATCAATCACTTATTTTGCAATACAAGGCATTATTAGAAACTGAAGGCGTAGAAATAAACTTTACTGAAGATGCAATTGAACGAATTGCAGAAATTGCAACTGAGGTCAATCAGGAGACTGATAATATTGGAGCTCGACGTTTGCACACAATTTTAGAACGCTTATTAGAAGAATTATCATTTGAAGCTGCTGAAATTGCGCCTGCAAATATTCCAATCACAGCTGCATATGTAGATCAAAAACTTGCAGGTATAGTAAAAAACAAAGATTTGTCACAGTTTATATTGTAATATAAGGCAAAATAGTATCATTTAGTTGTAAAAACCTTTAGAATATTAAGTAAATACTCTTCGGTTTATTTATAGGAGGAACAAATAATGAATTTATTAGAAAAAACGCGTAAAATTAACTCGATGCTCCAAGCATCTGCTGGTAAACCAGTAAACTTTAAAGAAATGGCGGATACATTAGGAGACATTATAGACAGTAATGTTTATATTGTAAGCCGTAAAGGGAAACTTTTAGGAATTTCAATTCATCAACAAATTGAAAATGAACGTATGAAAAAGATGTTCGAAGAACGCCAATTCCCAGAAGAATACACACATAGCTTGTTTACAATTTCTGAAACATCTTCAAATCTGGATATTAACGACGAACACACTGCTTTCCCAGTTGAAAACAAAGATTTGTTCCAAAGTGCTTTAACAACGATCGTACCGATTGTTGGTGGTGGTGAGCGTCTTGGTACATTAATTCTTGCTCGTTTATCTGCACAATTTGAGGATGATGATTTAATTTTAGCTGAGTATGGTGCAACAGTAGTTGGTATGGAAATTTTACGTGAGAAATCTGAGGAAATCGAAGAGGAAGCTCGTAGTAAAGCGGTTGTACAAATGGCGATTAATTCTCTTTCATATAGTGAGTTAGAGGCTATTGAACATATTTTTGAAGAACTTGATGGACATGAAGGCTTACTTGTTGCTTCAAAAATTGCAGACCGAGTAGGTATTACACGTTCAGTAATCGTAAATGCATTACGTAAACTAGAATCTGCAGGTGTAATCGAATCACGCTCTTTAGGTATGAAAGGTACTTACATTAAAGTACTAAACGATAAATTCTTAAATGCATTAGCAGAAATTAAAATGAAATAATGATAAGTTCCTTTTCAAGGAACTTTACGAGGCATCTGGAGCGATTTTGTTCCAGATGCTTTTATATTGTTGAAAAACTATTGTGTCAATGAAATTAAGGGAATAAAGTATGGCTCTTTTGCAAAGCGTGTGGTTGATTTCCGTTCCGGCTGGGCGCTTTGGCGCTGACGCTTCGCTTTCGCGCAGATAATGCAATTGTAGCTGCCGCTTTGCTTTCGCTACAGAAACCATTTGTTGTAGCTGCCGCTTCGCTTTCGCGCAGATAATGCAATTGTAGCTGCCGCTACGCTTTCGCGCAGATAATGCAATTGTAGCTGCCGCTACGCTTTCGCGCAGATAATGCAATTGTAGCTGCCGCTACGCTTTCGCACAGAAAACATTTGCCGCTGCCGCTACGCTTTCGCGCAGATAAAGCAATTGTTGCTGCCGCTACGCTTTCGCACAGATAAAACATTTGTAGCTGCCGCTTCGCTTTCTATGCGAAAGCGAGTAGCCTGGAACAGAAACCCCCTCGTTTAAAGAGTCACGACATTCATAAAGATTTTCTTGACCATTTTCAACACTATCAAGGCATCTGGAACGATTTCATTCCAGATGCTTTATTATCTTCATTTAGGACCCAATAACGCCAAGGCTAAAGCGCTACATCCTAGAGGACGCTTTAATCCCTCGGCCAAAAGAGGTGGATCGCTTACTTTTGCTTCAGGCTCTGATGTAAATGAGCATTTTAGCCATTTGTTCTAGTTAGATAGGAGCCGAAGCTTTATAGGTCATTGGTATTTCGCAGTTACATCGTAAATAAAACAATAAAGTAGTGCTAAAAGATGAAGAGTGATTCATTTTAGTGATAATTATGAGTACTAAAATTTGAATAGCTCCGTTTCTTTTTCCCCAAATATCTTCACCGAAATTTCACTACTATTAGCATAAAAGTAAATGGCGCAAATACCTCTTTTGTTACGTGTGTAGAACAGTGGAAAATTCTCTCTCTAATTAACAGAATATTCAATATAATACTGTTAAGTAGTAAAAAGGAACCTTAAATTAGACATCGTGTCGAATACGAAAAAGTGAAAAAAAGTGAAAAATAGGGAATAATCTGATACTATGCCCGTAAACACTGCCGAAATAGTGTAAAAATACTAGATGTATGTAGAATCCTCGCGAAAGCAGGCGAATCAAGGGGTACAGCAGTTTTGTCCTGGTTAGATGCGATAAAAAATGGGTCCTAAAGACTATCAAAAAGTGACAAAAGACAATAGACACTACGTATCATCTTAATTACAATTGTATTATTGGATAAAAAAAGAAATACATAGAAAGAAATAAAATGAGGTGAATGGTTTTGAATTTATTTGGAGGAACTATTAGTAGCCTGGAAAACGGACTTTCCTATGCAACTTTGAATCAAAAAACGATCGCCAATAACATTGGGAATGTCGATACGCCGAATTACAAGGCGAAAAGTGTAAGTTTTAAAGATATGTTGGAGAAAGAAGAACAAAGATCAATCTCGGCATATCGTACTGATAATAGACATTATGATTTTACGATTCGACAATCTACACCTGGTGTGCATAATATAGACGGCTTACGTTATCGAAATAATGGTAATGGTGTAGATATGGATGCTGAACAGGCGAAAATGGCTGAAAATCAAATCTATTACAATGCATTAATTGACCGTATGAACGGTAAGTTAAATACATTAAATACTGTAATTAAAGGAGGTAAGTAATAAATGTCTATTTTTCATGGAATGAATACCACTGCCTCAGCTTTAACAGCACAGCGTTTACGAATGGATGTCATTTCTTCAAATATGGCAGGCATGGATACAACGCGTGCTAGACAAGTGAATGGGGAGTGGGAACCATACCGCCGAAAGTCGGTAACTTTAACAGCTCAAGAGGGACAGTTTTCAAAGTTCTTTAATACCGCACTTGGGAAAAATGCAAAAAGTGGCGTTGGCAACGGCGTAAAAGTAACACAAATAAAAGAAGATAGAGAAACACCTTTCAAACTTGTGTATGATCCAACTCATCCAGATGCAGACGCAGATGGCAATGTAAAAATGCCAAATGTAGATCCATTAAAAGAAATGGTAGATTTAATGTCAGCCACTCGTTCCTACGAAGCAAACGTAACTGTATTCAATGCAAATAAATCTATGCTGACAAAGGCTTTAGAGATTGGTAAATAAATAAGAGGAAAGGAAGATACATAATGGCAATTTCGTCCGTTTCACTAATGACACCTACGCAGGTTGTAAAAGAAACAAATAAACTTAATACAACACCTTATGAAGCACAACAAAGTTTTGCGAACTCTTTAAAAGAAGCAATAGCGAAAGTTAATGATCAACAAATTACTTCTGATAATCTTACCGAAAAGCTAATTACTGGTGGAGATGTAGAGTTGCACGAAGTGATGATTGCATCACAAAAAGCGAGTATTACATTAAATGCAACAATGGAAGTTCGCAATAAGGTGATTGAAGCTTACCAAGAAATAATGCGAATGAGTGTCTAACTTTATTGGACAAGTGATAAAGTCACTATTGAAGTAAAGGATATATCCCATAAAGTGAGTTTTTTGAATGAATGATTGAAGGCTCATTACCAAAAGTTATGCCATGTATGTAAGTTGATTAGAGTGAGGCTGGACGCCCCCTAACAAAGCGTCCAGTCGGAACGGAAATCAACCTGTTATGGGGATGATAATGATTAATGTTATGGGATATCACTGTTTTCGCGAATTATTAGATGGATAGGTTATTCACTATAACCGGAGGATTCATAATGAATGAACGATTGACGAAAATAAAAAACGACACCAGCCAGTTTTGGACTAGTCGTAGTAAAAAACAAAAAATTGTAATGATTGGTTCGGTAGTAGCTGTTCTAGCACTTGCTACGGTTGTTACACTTTTTGCTACAAAAACTACATATGTACCACTTTATAAAGATTTATCGACAAGAGAAATCGGCCAAGTAAAGGAAGCGTTGGACTCCCAAAGTGTAAAATATGAAATCGCGCCAGGGGGGACATCAATTTTAGTGCCTGAGGAACAAGTAGATGCATTGTTAGTCCAATTAGCATCGGAAGGATATCCGCAAACAGGAACGATTGATTACTCATTTGCGAACAGCTCTGGATTTGGTATGACGGATAATGAGTTTAACCTATTGAAAAAGGCAGCAACTGAAACAGAAATTGCTAAGCTCATTAAAAATCTAGAAGGTGTAAAAGATGCAAAAGTAATGATTAATGTTCCTGAAGAAGGAGTTTTCTTGAAAGATACAAAAGAAGAAGCGACAGCATCTATTGTTTTGAATACAGACCCTGGCTATAAATTTACCGAGCAACAAATTGCCACTATGTACAACTTAGTAGCAAAAAGTGTTCCGAATTTAAAAACAGATAACATTGTTATATCTAACCAATTCTCTGAGTACTTTGATTTGAATGCTGCTACCACTGCTGATGGGACTTCAACAACGACAGCTGAAGGCCAGTTACAAGCAAAGAAATTGATTGAGCGTGATTTACAACGTCAAGTGCAAACTATGCTTGGTACGCTTATGGGACAAGACAAAGTAATAGTTTCTGTGACAACAGACATTGATTTCAAAAAGGAAAATCGAGAAGAAAACCTAGTTACGCCGGTCGATGAAGAGAATATGGCAGGTATTGCCATTAGCGCCCAACGTATTAGCGAGCAATATTCTGGTACAGGAGCTGCGGCTACTGGAACACCTGAAGCTGAAACGACGACAGATAACTTTACAACTTATAACGAAGGTGCAACGGGTAACGGAGATTACGAGCGTACCGAAGAAACAATTAATAATGACGTAAACCGTATACGCAAAGATATCCAAGAGGCACCATATAAAATTCAAGATATTGGTATTCAAGTAATTGTTGAACCACCGACAGCAACCGATGCAGCATCATTACCAAATGGGGTTCAAGAGGATATCCAAAAAATCTTAAGTACTATTGTTCGTACGACGATTTCTAAAGATGTAACTGCAGAGCTTACTCAAGAGCAAATTGATGAAAAAGTAGCTGTTTCAGTACAACCTTTAAATGGTAAAGCAGTAGATGAAGTTAGCGAAAAATCTGTGATCCCATGGTGGGTTTGGGTAATCGGCGGAATATTACTAGCTGTAATTTTATTGCTAGCATTCTTCATTATCCGTTCACGTAAACGTGCGAAGGAAGAAGAAGAGTTTAGCATCCTAGAAGAACAAGAAGAACTTATGATTGAAGATATAAATGAAGAAATTGAAACGGAAGCTACAATGCGTCGTAAGCAGCTTGAAAAAATGGCAAAAGAAAAGCCAGACGATTTTGCAAAGTTACTGCGTAGTTGGATTGCGGAAGACTAACTAGGAGGTTCGACTGTGTCCAAGAAAGAAAAAGAATTAACAGGAAAACAAAAGGCCGCTCTCTTGTTAATTTCATTAGGGCCTGAGGTTTCAGCTTCTGTCTATAAACATTTAACAGAGGAAGAAATTGAACGTTTAACATTAGAAATATCAAGCGTTAAAAAAGTAGAAGCAAATGTGAAAGAGGAAATTATTGAAGAATTCCACAACATTGCACTTGCGCAAGATTATATTACACAGGGTGGTATTGGTTACGCGAAGACAGTATTGGAGAAAGCACTTGGTGTAGAGCAAGCTCAAACGATTATTAACCGTCTGACATCTTCTTTACAAGTGCGTCCATTTGACTTTGCACGGAGAGCTGATCCAGCACAAATTTTTAACTTTATTCAAAATGAACATCCACAAACAATTGCCCTTATTCTATCTTATTTAGAAGCAGGGCAAGCGGGTGTCATTTTATCGTCATTACCGCAGGAAGTTCAGGCTGATATTGCTAAACGTATAGCCGTAATGGAGTCAACTTCACCAGAAGTTATTAGTGAAATTGAATCTGTTTTAGAGCGTAAATTATCATCAACTGTTACACAGGATTACACAGAGACAGGTGGCGTTGATGCAGTCGTTGAAGTGTTAAATGGTGTAGACCGACAAACGGAAAAAACGATTCTCGATGCACTCGAAATTCAAGATCCAGAGCTTGCAGAAGAAATCAAGAAACGTATGTTCGTATTCGAGGATATTGTTACGCTCGACAACCGCTCGATTCAACGTGTTATTCGTGATTGTGAAAATGAAGATTTACTGCTTTCAATGAAAGTTTCAAGCGAGGAAGTAAAAGATATTATTTTCCGCAATATGTCACAACGTATGGCTGAAACATTTAAAGAGGAAATGGAGATTATGGGACCTGTACGTTTACGTGACGTAGAGGAGGCACAATCTCGAATTGTTGCGGTCATTCGTCGCTTAGAGGATGCTGGTGAGATTATTATTGCACGTGGTGGAGGAGATGACGTCATTGTCTAGAATCATCCGTTCCATATATACACAATCCAATGACGAAAATGTAAAGAAGATTCAAATTCGTGACATGTTTGAAATGCATGAAGTAGAAAATGAAGAAATTCCGCTTCAAAAACAAATGACTATGGAAGAAGTACTGGAAGAGCGCGAACGTTTATTTGCAGAGGCTAGAGCTATTTTACATGCTGAGCGCGAGGCTTTTGAACAAGAGAAGCAAATGTTCTTTCAGGAAATTGAACATGTAAAGCAAAGTTGGGAAGAAGAACGACCTGAACGAGTGCAAGAGGCTTATGATGAAGGATATGGTCAAGGCTATGAAGATGGGACAAACAAAGCTAATGAAGCGATGGCACATTCTCTCCAAACAGCTAATGAAGTAATCCTTCATGCTAAGGAAAATGCGCGGAAATATATTGACGATCAGGAAGCGATTATTTTAGAGCTAGGCTTAACTGCAGCAGAGCGTATTATTGGTGCATCTTTAGAGCGAGATAATGAATTATTTGTTTCAATCGTTCGCAGAGGGCTTAAAGAAGCGAGAGAAATGAAAGAAATAAAAATTTATGTTTCACCTACCTACTATGCATTAATTACTTCTAATCGTGATGAACTAGCAGAAATGTTCCCAACGGACGTACCATTTATGATTTTTGTAAATGAGGATTTAGAAAATGATACAGATTGCTTTATCGAAACAAACCATGGCCGTATTGTTGTAAGTATTGATGAGCAATTAAATGAACTAAGATTGAAGCTACATGAAATATTAGAAAGTAAGGAATGATCTAGATGAAAACGGCTCAACTAATCAAACAAATTCCTCAAATGCCAACCTTTAAAAAGTTTGGTAGAGTAACTAGAGTTGTCGGCTTGATGATTGAGTCGCAAGGTCCAGATAGTTCCATTGGTGATGTCTGTAAAATTTATGTGGAAACTTCTAAAAACGGCCATCAAACCATCTTAGCAGAGGTAGTAGGCTTCAAAGATGAAATTGTCGTCTTAATGCCTTTTACCTCACTGCGAGAAATATCCATTGGCTGCCTAGTTGAAGGTACGGGGGCACCACTAGAGGTAAAAGTGGGACCCGAGCTCATCGGTAAAGTACTTGATTCTATGGGAAATCCAATAGATGGGACAGTGCTACCGAGAGGATTATTGTCGGTTCCGACTGAGCAGGACCCACCGAACCCACTAACACGTCCACCGATCGATGAAAGACTTGAAGTAGGTGTTAAAGCAATTGACGGCATGTTAACTGTTGGTAATGGACAACGTGTAGGTATTTTCGCTGGTTCAGGGGTAGGGAAAAGTACATTGCTCGGTATGATTGCGCGAAATACACAAGCTGATTTAAACGTTATCGCACTTATTGGGGAGCGTGGTCGTGAAGTTCGTGAGTTCATAGAGCGTGACTTAGGGCCAGAGGGTTTAAGCCGATCAATAGTTGTAGCTGCAACTTCTGATCAGCCCGCACTGATGCGAATTAAAGGAGCTTTTACCGCAACAGCGATTGCAGAGTATTTTAGAAATCGTGGTTTAAATGTCATGTTGATGATGGACTCTGTGACTCGTGTTGCTATGGCACAACGAGAGATTGGTCTTGCGACAGGTGAACCACCAGCTCAAAAAGGATACACACCATCTGTATTTGCGATTTTACCTAAACTATTAGAGCGCACAGGTACTAATGAGAAGGGCTCTATTACGGCCTTTTATACAGTATTAGTAGATGGTGATGATATGAACGAGCCAATTGCAGATACTGTGCGAGGGATTTTAGATGGCCATATTGTTCTTGATCGAAACCTTGCCAATAAAGGTCAATATCCAGCTATTAATGTATTAAAAAGTGTCAGCCGTTTAATGAATCATGTGGCAGAGCCAGAGCATAAAAAGGCTGCAGAACGTTTAAGGGAGCTCTATTATACATATGACAAGTCGGAAGATCTAATTAACATTGGTGCGTATAAGCGGGGGACGTCAAAAGAAATTGATGAAGCGATTTACTATGAACCTCTCATTACCGCTTATTTAAAGCAGGGCTATTTAGATAAAGTGACCCTTGAGGAAAGTGTGAATGAGTTAATTTCATTATCGAACGGTGGTGGAAAATAGATGGTGAGTTATATTTATCGTTTTGAAAAAGTGTTAACCATTCGAGAACAGGAAAAAAATGAAACTGAAATTGCCTATAAAGAAGCTGTACGTACTTTTGAAGAAGTAGCATCAAAGCTATATGATTTGCTAAAAAAGAAAGAAGATTTATTAGAGTTCCAGCAGGGGCGTTTAGCTGTAGGTTCATCAATAGAGGAGATTCATCACTATGCCCGTTTTATTGATAGCCTCGAAAAAACAATTGCTGATGTACAGCAGAAAGTTGTACAAGCTCGTGCAAAAATGAATTGGCACGAAGAAAAATTATTAGAAAAAAACTTGGAAGTGCGTAAATTTGAAAAAATGCGAGAAAAAGATTTTAAGTTATTCCAGCAAGAACAGGATCGTATCGAAGGCATTTTTTTAGATGAGATTTCATCACTTACGTATAACAAGAGAGAAATCAGGTGATTTCATGGCAAAAAAAGATAATCGACTTACAACGGAATTAGAAGAACGACCACCTAAACGTAAATCGGGTGGCTTTCGAAAGTTTTTTATGTGGTTTGTAATACCTATTATGTTTGTAGTAGCAATTCTACTTATTGTTGCAACACTGATGAATACGAATGTCTTTGATTTAGGAAAGAAAGCATATGAAAGCTTACCATTTGTTCCTTCAGAAGAACAACAAGCAAAAGAAGCTGTTGTTAATAATGATTCGAAGGTTGTAAAATTACAGGCTGATATCCAAGAAAAAGAAGCGGAAATTGCTCAACTGCAAAAAAAATTAGATACGGCAACAACTGAAAAAGAAAAGTTAAAGACAGAAAATGAGCAGCTAAAATTTGAAACTGAAAAAACAAATAGAGAGCAAGATGACGTAAAACGTGACTTTAATGACATTTTAAAAACTTATGATAAGATGTCTCCTAAAGCAGCAGCGCCAGTGCTTGTTAAAATGAGCGATGCTGAAGCACTGCGTATTTTAACAAACTTAAAACCGGATAAAGTAGCAGCGATTTTAGAAAAAATGGATCCACAAGATGCAGCGAAATATACGGAAATGATGGCTAAACAATAGAGATATATGAAAGGAGGTGAAATGATGGATGTGGCAATGATGCAAATGATGTCCAAGACTATACCAGCTAAAACAGCAGCTACCAAACCTGCAACAGTAGGCAATGCTGATGTTAAAGCAAGTGAAACGTCGAAGAAAGAAAATCTCTCAACGTTTGGCTCTGTTTTTGGACAAATTATTTCTTCTTCCAATCAAACACAGCAGTCTACAGAGTCTGCCGAAACAACAGATATAGCTGATTTAGAAGCAGTTTTAAACGCTGAGTCTATTGAAGATGTACTAGACTTACTAGATATTCCACACGACGATGGTTTGTTAATGCTTCAAGTTGGTGAGGAAGGCAAAGCTATTGGGATAGATGAAATGCTAAATCTAGATAATTTAATGGATGCATTAGGAATTGATTCAGAGCAGCTTCAAAAATTAGTACAACAGCTGCTAGGAGAAGATAAAGAAGCAAGTGATGTATGGGAGCTTTTAGCGCTAGTAGATGCTCAGGCACCAATGCTTCAAGCGCAGGTTGTAACAGCTTTGCAAGGTGAAGGTCAAGTAACGCCGAAAGAAGTAACACAATTACTGCAAGTGTTAAAGTTGGCACAATTAGTCGGACAGAAAACAGACTTAACAGGTCAACAAGAAAGCTTGCTAACGAACGTTAAGAGTTTTTTAACTACAATGCAAACACAAGTAGAGACGATTCAAACTGCTCAGCAAGTAACAACTAAAACAACAGTAACACTTCCGTTACAGGGCTTCCAGCAAGTAGTGCAGCAAGTTCAAGTTACAAAGCAGACCGACACAAGTGCTAATGAGATGGTGACGGCCAATACAGTCCAAACAAAAGCAGACACATTCCAAGTAACATTGCCAGCAGCAAAACCAGCACAGTCTGAGGCATTACTGAAAGAGATGCAAGCGATCATCAATAGAGCTCAACTCTCTAATGCACAAGGGATTACACGTTTAACATTGAAATTGTACCCGGAAAATCTAGGATCAATTCGTATCGAGCTTGTGCAAAATGATGGAGTCCTCACAGCACGACTGCTTGCTTCAACAGCTCAAGGACGTGAGTTACTCGATAGTCAGGCACATCAACTTAAGCAAGCCTTTGTACAGCAAAATATTCAAGTTGATCGTCTCGATATTGCTCAGTCATTGCAAGATGCAGACCGCCAACAACGCGACCAAAACTTCTTCAACAATTTCTTTAAGCAACAGCAGGAAGATGAGCAGGAGCAAAAAAGCGACGATGACGATGAAAGCAAGTCCTTTAGTGAATATTTAATAAGTGAGGAGGTGTAAGTATGGCAGATACAACAACTAAAGCACCCAAAACTGTCAACACAAAAGTAACGGATGACTTTTATCATTCCAGTTATAAGAAACCTACGAAGCAAACAGGTAATAGTGAACTTGGGAAAGATGCTTTTCTTCAATTATTAATTACTCAATTACAACATCAAGATCCAACAAATCCTATGGATGATAGAGAATTTATTTCTCAGATGGCTCAGTTCTCTTCCTTAGAGCAAATGCAAAATATGACAAAAGCAATGGAAGCATTACTTGTCTCGCAGCAACAAACACAGATGATGGGTTATTCATCATTTGTTGGTAAAGAAGTGAAGTGGCATGAGATTACAGAAGAATTAGATGCAGAAAAAAAGCCGATTATTAAAGAAGGATCGGGTGTAATTCAATCTATTAAGTTTGTAGATGGTAATGTTAAGTTTGTATTAGAGGATGGTAAGGAAATTACCCCTGGCAATATCTCATCAATATTAGGTGGCTCAGGAACAAATTCGAATGATAACAATACGGTATCTGAATCTCCACTTGTACAGGCAAGCAAGTTAATCGGTAAAAAAGTTACGTATAAAGACGGTGAACAAGAACTACAAGGCCGTATTGTTTCTGTAACGAATAAAGATGGCGTCATTCATTATGTATTAGACAATGATAAAAAATTAACAGATAAAGATTTTACCGTAATAAGCGAATAAAGGTGGAGAAAAATGATGGATAAATTTTCAATTCATCGTGTACCATTGCATCCATCTATTCGCCAGACACAACCTACGCCATTAAAATCACAACAATCGTTTAAGGCTCATTTACAGGAAGCTACCAATCAACAAGAATTAAAAGTGAGCAAGCACGCAAATGAACGAATTATCGAGCGTAATATAGCGATCTCAGAACAAGAATGGCAAGTTGTATCGGATAAGGTATTTGAAGCACACTCAAAAGGTGTCAAACAACCATTAGTCTTGATGGATCAAGCAGCTTTAATTGTCAGTGCTAAAAACGCTACTGTCATTACAGCAATGGACCGCACGGAAGCAAAGCAGCAAATATTTACTAATATTGATGGCACAATTGTGCTATAAGGGCTGGACCTTTGAAAGGAAGCCTCTGTGTGCTGATTGATAGAGGCACACAATTTTAAATGAAGGGAGAACGACATTATGTTACGTTCTATGTATTCAGGTATTTCAGGTCTTAAAAACTTCCAAACAAAGCTAGACGTTATTGGGAATAATATTTCTAACGTTAATACTTACGGCTTTAAAAAAGGTCGAGTAGTGTTTAAAGATTTAATGTCTCAAACACAGTCAGGGGCATCAGGTCCAACAGGTACAGTCGGAGGGGTGAACCCGAAACAAATAGGTCTTGGTTCACAACTTGCGGCAATTGATACGATTCATGGTGGTGGTTCGCTACAAGGTACAGGACGCGGGCTAGATGTAGCTATTGAAGGCGAAGGGTTTTTTATAGCGACAGGCTATGATAGCAATTCAACAGGACCAATTACACCAATTACAGATTTAAAATATACACGTGCTGGGAACTTTTATTTAGATAAAGATGGATTTTTAGTCAATCAAGATGGTAGATATATGTTAGCTGTCACGCCTAATCAAGGCTCTTCACCAACTACCCCATCTTGGGATCCAACAAGTCCTGATGACATGTCGAATTATCAAAACTTAACACCGACTGGTGGAACGGCAGTGACGCCAGATCCTGTTGTGAAATCGGGTAATGATCCAGCTGCAATCGGTGATACAGGTTATATTCAAATCCCGACAAACGCACAATCGATGTCGATTGCATTAGACGGTAAAGTAACATTTACTGGATCTGACGGTGTTTTATACTACGGTGGACAATTAGTGATGGCGAAGTTTGCTAACCCAGGTGGTTTACAAAAAGAAGGTAGTAACTATTACGTTCCTAGTGCCAATTCAGGTGATGCCTTTTATGCTGCTGGTACAAATGATGGTATGGGGAAAGCTGTTGCTGGTTCATTAGAAATGTCCAACGTTGACCTATCTGAAGAATTTACAGAGATGATTGTTGCACAACGTGGTTTCCAAGCAAATACGCGTATTATTACAACATCCGATGAAATTCTGCAAGAGTTAGTAAACTTAAAACGATAGTTTGAAAGATTGTAAAAAAACATAATTTTTTTTGAGGGAGGGTCGGGCCGGCTCTCGCGCTAGACCCGGCCCTATTTCAATGATTGAACTAACACGTCTAAATGGCAAAGCATTTACATTGAATGCTTTATACATAGAAACGGTCGAATCTTTTCCGGACACGACCATCACATTAACGACTGGAACCAAAATCATTGTTTTACAGAGTGAAGATGAGGTGCGACAAAGGGTAAAAGCCTTTTATAAAAATATACAAATACTATCAAACCCGCATCTACGAGGTGAAGAAGATGAAGAATAACAAAATGTTAACGATGATTATCATCGTGCTAGTAGCAATCATACTTATCGGGGGTATTGCTGTTTTCTTGTTTACCCAATTTAATAAGCCAGCAGGAACTCTTGAACCAACAATTGATGAAATCGTAGAAGCTTCTGTTGAAATTCCGGAAATTACTACAAATTTAGCTGATAACAAAATTGTACGTTTGTCGTTAAAAATTCAAACAACAAATAAAGATGCAGCTGCCGAGTTAACGAAGCGTGATTTC
Organism: Lysinibacillus sp. G4S2; assembly: GCF_030348505.1. Taxonomy (NCBI): domain Bacteria; kingdom Bacillati; phylum Bacillota; class Bacilli; order Caryophanales; family Bacillaceae; genus Lysinibacillus; species Lysinibacillus sp. G4S2. The sequence goes on from NZ_JAUCFJ010000002.1 coordinate 1,293,410, forward strand.
CAAGTGAAAAATATTGTTATTCAAGAGCTTTCCGAGATGGAACAAAAAGATTTAGAAGGTAAGCAAGGTAAACAAGTTTTCCAAAAATCATTAAAAACCCGATTAAATGAATTGATGCAAGAGGGAGAAGTTCAGGAGATTTATATTACCTCCTTCATCACTCAATAATAAAGAAACTGCTTGAAATGGAGGTGGGCAAATGGCAGGAGATGTGTTATCTCAATCTGAGATAGATGCGCTGCTTTCCGCAATATCAACAGGGGAAATGTCAGCGGACGACATAAAAAAAGAGGACGAAGGGCGCAAGGTTAAGGTTTATGACTTTAAACGAGCACTGCGTTTCTCAAAAGATCAAATCCGAAGTTTGACCCGAATACACGAAAATTTTGCACGACTACTGACAACTTTTTTTTCAGCACAGCTAAGAAGCTATGTTCAGATTACGGTTGCATCAGTGGACCAAATACCATTTGAAGAGTTTGTACGTTCGATTCCGAATATGACACTCATTAATGTGTTTGAAGTGCCACCATTAGATGGTAATATACTGATGGAAATAAATCCGAACATTGCCTACTCGATGTTAGATCGTTTAATGGGCGGTAGCGGGGCGAGTCATAGTAATGTCGATAACTTAACAGAAATTGAAACGAAAATTATGACGAACCTTTTTGAACGGTCATTCGACAACTTACGCGAGGCGTGGGAAAATGTTGCGGAAATTGATCCAATTTTAGTAGAGCTTGAGGTCAACCCTCAATTCTTACAAATGATTTCACCCAATGAAACGGTTGTCGTTATTTCATTAAATACGATCATCGGTGAGACAAGTGGAATGATTAATATTTGTATTCCGCATGTTGTACTGGAACCAATTGTTCCAAATCTTTCTGTTCGCTACTGGATGCAGACAAATACAAAAGAGATGTCTCCAGAGCAAACAAAAATGCTTGAAACACGAGTGAAACAAGCAAAACTACCTCTTTCCGTCGAACTTGGTATTACAGACATCACCATTGAGGATTTCCTTACAATGCAGATTGGAGATGTCATTCAATTAGAACAAAAAATTGAAGACCCATTACTATTAAAAGTAGGAACATTACCGAAATTCACTGTTCAACCAGGAAAGCAAGGCAAAAAATTAGCAATCCAGATTATCGACCCTTTGAAAGGAGGAGACGAAGATGAGTGATGAAATGCTCTCCCAAGAAGAAATTGAAGCGTTATTAAGGGGCGAGACGTTGGAAGATAACAACAGCGACACTGAAGCTTCTAAAGATGAAGACACAAATGATTTACGAGTAGAGGATTACCTCGATTCGTTTGCCCAAGATGCATTAGGTGAGGTGGGGAATATATCCTTCGGTAGCTCTGCTACAGCACTTTCAGCGTTATTAGGTCAAAAAGTAGATATTACTACGCCAAGTATTTCAATGATTAACCGTAACAAATTAGAAGAGGAATTTCCTCATCCTTATGTAGCCGTACAGGTTGAATATACGATTGGATTATCAGGTATGAATTTACTTGTTATTAAGCAATCCGATGCAGCGATTATTGCTGATTTAATGTTAGGTGGAGATGGCTTAAATCCGAAACCAGACCTAGGTGAAATTCAGCTAAGTGCTGTTCAAGAAGCTATGAATCAAATGATGGGTTCTGCGGCTACTTCAATGTCAACAGTGTTCAATAAAAAAGTGGATATTTCTCCACCAACAATTGATTTAATGAATATTTCTCAAAATGAAGGGCGAGAAAATATTCCTGAAGATGATTTACTTGTAAAAGTATCCTTCAGATTAAAAATCGGTAATTTAATTGATTCAAATTTAATGCAATTATTACCGCTTAAATTTAGTCAAAACATTGTAAAGTCTCTATTAGGAGAAACAGAATCAATCGAAGAACCTGTGGCTGCAACAATAGCGCCTGAAGCACCAGTAGCAACGCCGCCAGTGCAACCACAAGCACCTGTAACACAAGCGCCACCTGCACAACCTGTTTATCAACAGCAGGCAGCACCAGTACAGCAACCAATGTATCAAGAGCAACAACAGATTTCTCAAGCAACAAGACCTGCTCAACCTGTCAATGTTCAACAAGCGCAGTTTGCAAGTTTTGATACAAATGTTATCTCGCAATCTGAAGCTAGAAATTTAAATATGCTACTTGATATTCCATTGCAAGTTACTGTAGAGTTAGGACGTACAAAGCGTTCTGTTAAAGAGATTTTAGAACTATCTAGTGGTTCGATTATTGAGCTAGATAAATTAGCTGGTGAACCGGTTGATATTTTAGTAAATAGCAATTTAATCGCTAAAGGTGAAGTCGTTGTTATTGATGAAAACTTCGGTGTCCGCATTACAGATGTTTTAAGTCAAGCAGAGCGTTTAAATAATTTAAGATAGTTTCAATTGGAGGAGTTAACGATGTCTAAAAGAATTTTAATTGTAGACGACGCTGCATTCATGCGCATGATGATCAAGGATATTTTATCGAAAAATGGGTTTGAAGTTGTTGGGGAGGCAGCTGATGGTTTACAAGCTGTTGAAAAGTACAACGAATTAAAGCCAGATTTAGTAACGATGGATATTACAATGCCTGAAATGGACGGTATTGCTGCTCTTAAAGCGATTAAGGGTTCAGATCCAAATGCAACTGTCATTATGTGTTCAGCAATGGGACAACAAGCAATGGTAATCGATGCAATTCAAGCTGGTGCGAAAGACTTTATCGTTAAGCCTTTCCAAGCTGATCGTGTAATTGAAGCGATCCAAAAAGCTTTAGGATGATTGCATGCGAATGTTAAAATCATTTCGTCTAACGATGATTTTCGCATTTCTTGTATCCTTCCTGTTTTTGTACCCTACAACGACTTTAGTGTATGCAGACTCTAACACGAATAGTGTAGATGACTGTATCAATAAAGGCGATTGTGCAAAAGATAGTGATCCAGCTGCTAAGAAAGATGATGCAAATCAACAAGCAGCTGGAGACATATCTGCATGGGAATACATAAAAATGGTTTTGGCGCTTATTTTTGTTGTAGCTTTATTCTATGGATTGATGAAGTTTTTAAATAAAAGAAATTTAAACTTTCAACGTAATCAATTGGTACAAAATTTAGGCGGTTTATCGTTAGGTGCTCATAAGTCGGTACAACTATTACAAGTAGGTAAAACACTGTATTTAGTTGGGGTCGGTGAGGATGTACAGTTGATACGTGAAATTACTGATCCTGATGAAGTTGCATCACTTTTAGCACTTTATAATGAACGACAAGAACTTGCAGCAACATCACCGTATATTGCAGAAGTATTATCTAAGTTTAAAAGAAAAAATAATGAGAATTCATCAAAGAAGCAAAAACAAAACTCTTTTGGTGAACTATTTGAAAAAAAGATTTCTGAAATTAAACAGGAGCGCAGTGAAGAACTGGAGAGATGGAAGCAAAAGGAGAATGAAGATAAATGAATGATGTAATCAATATTTTTTCCAACAGCGATCCGACAAACGTCTCAACTTCTATTAAGCTCCTTTTAATGTTAACAGTTTTATCACTTGCTCCAAGTATTTTGATTTTAATGACATCGTTTACACGAATTGTTATTGTGCTATCGTTTGTTCGTACGGCATTGGCGACACAGCAAATGCCTCCGAACCAGGTCATTGTAGGTCTTTCGTTGTTTTTAACTTTCTTTATCATGGCTCCAACTTTTCAAGAGGTCAATAAAGAGGCATTACAGCCATTATTTGCTGAAGAAATTGGGCTTGATGAAGCGTACGATCGGGCAAGCGTGCCGTTTAAAGAGTTTATGAGTAAGCATACAAGGCAAAAGGACCTTGATTTATTTTTAAAGTATAATCAAGCGGAAAAGCCAGCATCTGTAGAAGAAATTCCCCTTACTATGCTAGTACCTGCTTTCGCATTGAGTGAGATTAAAACAGCGTTCCAAATTGGTTTTATGATTTTTATTCCATTCCTTGTAATCGATATGATTGTCGCAAGTACGCTAATGTCGATGGGGATGATGATGTTACCGCCGGTTATGATTTCATTGCCGTTTAAGATTTTATTATTTGTACTCGTAGATGGTTGGTATCTGGTGATAAAATCATTATTACAAAGTTTTTAGGGGATGATACAGTATGACAGGTGAAATGGTTATTTCAATTGCAGAGCGTGCCATTATGATTATCCTTCTAACAAGCGGTCCGCTACTATTAGTTGCTTTAATCGTTGGTTTAGCGGTAAGTATTTTTCAGGCAACAACTTCGATTCAAGAGCAAACGTTAGCATTCGTTCCAAAAATCATCGCTGTATTAGTGGCCATCGTATTTTTCGGTCCATGGATGTTAACACAGGTGACAAGCTATGCGAGAGACATTTTTGAGAATTTAACGCGTTATATAGGGTGAGTAGATGAATGAATTAATCCCGCATTTCACGGTTTTTTTATTAGTACTTGTGCGTGTTTCGGCTTTCTTTGTGACTGCACCTTTATTCTCATACAGGACGATTCCGGCAAAAGTCAAAATAACTCTCGCAATAGTTTTATCTTGGATGATGTATTACACGATTGACGTCGAACCATTTATAGTAAATGGTGATTACATACTTTTAGTGATGAAGGAAGCACTCATTGGACTGTTAATTGGTCTAGTAGGCTACATCATCATGTCGGCAATTCAAATTGCCGGTAGCTTTATAGATTTTCAAATGGGGTTTGCCATTGCCAACATTATTGACCCGCAAACAGGTGCACAAAGTCCATTGATTGGACAATTTTTTAATACGCTAGCATTACTCTTTCTACTAGCAATAGATGGACATCATATGATTCTCGATGGAATTTATTATAGTTATCAATTCTTACCGATGGATCAAGGATTTCCTAATTTCGCAAATGACAATTATGTCGAGTTTATTATCACAACTTTTACGTCTGTTTTTGCGATTGCCTTTCAAATGGCTGCTCCTGTCGTAGCAACGTTATTTTTAGTCGATTTGGCACTAGGAATCACAGCGAAAACTGTACCTCAATTAAATATTTTTGTTGTCGGTTTTCCTATTAAAATTGGTGTTAGTCTTCTAGTGTTATTCACAATGATGGCTGTCATGGTTCAAGTTATTCAAAAGCTTATTACAATTATGATTTATGCTATGCGTGATTTTATGGCTATTTTAGGTGGTGGGTAAAATGTTGCTACTGCTGGATTTAGATTTACAGTATTTTGCGGGAGAAAAGACGGAAAAGGCGACGCCCAAAAAACGACAGGATGCTCGAAAAAAAGGTCAGGTTGTCAAAAGTCAGGATATTTCCAGTGCAATTGTCATGCTCATGGTATTTATCTTTTTATTCTTCTTTGCAGGTTCACTGCGAGATGAACTCCTAGCTTTTTTCAGGCAAACTTTCATTCATAACATACGCGTAGAAACACTAACAATTGATAGTGTGATGCGCTTATTTACAGAAACATTAATGCAAATGGCTGTTATTGTCGTTCCAATTATGGCAATTGCATTTGTTGGAGCATTGGTAGGTAACTTTCTACAGTTCGGCTTTCTATTTACATTAGAGCCGATGAAGTTTGATTTGAAAAAGATGGACCCGATAAAAGGGTTAAAAAAAATATTTTCTGTTAAAGCCATTGTAGAGCTTTTAAAGTCGGTTTTAAAGATTGGCTTTATCGGTGGCGTTACGACAATTATTATATGGACAAATTTGCCAGAAGTTTTGGCGTTATCCTTTAAAAGTCCATGGATGACTCTCATTACAGTGGGTAAGCTTGTTGGTATTATGGGAATTGCAGCTTCCCTCGTTTTACTTTGTGTATCTATTTTAGATTGGTTGTATCAAAAACTTGATTACGAAAAAAATCTTAAAATGTCTAAGCAAGACATTAAAGATGAATATAAAAATAGTGAGGGTGACCCGCTGATCAAATCGAAAATCAAACAACGCCAACGCGAAATGGCGATGCGTCGTATGATGTCAGAGATTCCAAGCGCCGATGTTGTCATAACAAACCCAACTCACTATGCGATTGCCCTCAAGTATGATGAGGAAAGTATGGAAGCTCCACGCGTCATTGCGAAGGGGACAGACTTTATCGCTCAAAAAATTAAATTGATTGCCAAAGAAAATGATGTGATTATGGTTGAAAATAGACCATTAGCACGAGCTATGTACGATCAAGTAGAAATTGGCGATCAGGTACCAGATGAGTTTTTCAAAGCAGTAGCAGAAGTGCTTGCTTATGTTTATCGAATTAAGCGGAAAATTTAAAGCTTTATGTAGGAGGGACACAAATGAAAGTTCGCGATATAGGGGTTTTAGGTGCGGTTATTTTAATCGTTGCGATGCTCATCATCCCTCTTCCTCCGTGGATGTTAAGTTTCTTAATCGTCATTAATATTACACTAGGATTAATAGTTCTTTTAACAGCAATGAGTATGAAGGAAGCGTTAGATTTTTCTATTTTTCCCTCAGTTATTTTACTGTTAACCTTATTCCGACTTGGACTGAGCGTTTCCACAACACGTGCCATTTTAGCGAATGGAGATGCTGGTTCTGTTGTTGAAACCTTTGGTGATTTCGTAGTCGGCGGGAATGTTCTTGTAGGTTTAGTAGTATTCTTAATTCTTGTGTTAATTCAGTTTATCGTTATTACAAAAGGAGCGGAGCGTGTAGCAGAGGTTGCAGCACGTTTCACACTGGATGCGATGCCGGGTAAACAAATGAGTATTGATGCTGACTTAAATGCAGGGATTATTTCTGAAAGAGAAGCACGTGAACGACGCGAAAAAGTAGCGGGTGAAGCGGACTTCTACGGAGCAATGGATGGTGCCACAAAATTCGTAAAAGGGGATGCCATTGCCTCAATGGTCATGGTTATTATCAACTTATTATTTGGTATCATCATCGGTGTTGTGCAGATGGATCTTGAATTTGCAGAAGCAGCTACTCATTTTTCCAAGCTAACAGTTGGGGATGGTATTGTATCGCAAATTCCTGCATTGTTGATTTCTACAGCGACAGGGATTGTTGTAACACGTGCATCCTCTAAAGGTAGTCTTGGTGAAGATATTACAGGACAGTTATTTGCTCAAGCAAAACTGCTTTATGTAGCAGGTGGAACAATTCTTTTACTAGGATTTTTCACACCAATACCTCTCTGGGTAACACTACCAATTGGTATTTCACTAATTGCTGGTGCCTACATGATGGAACGTAAGAAACCAGAGGATGAAGAAGAATTACTTGAAATTGAGGAAGAAGTGGCCACAGACGGCATGAAGAGCCCTGAAAATGTTGTGAATTTATTAAACGTGGACCCAATTGAGTTTGAATTTGGCTATGGTTTAATACCTTTAGTAGATGCTGCTCAAGGCGGCGATTTATTAGATCGCGTCATCATGATACGTCGACAGTTAGCATTAGAATTAGGGATTGTCATTCCAGTTGTACGTATTCGTGACAATATTCAATTACAACCAAATGAATATCGAATTAAAATAAAGGGTAACGAAATGGCGCGTGGTGAACTTTTGCTTGATCATTATTTAGCAATGAGTCCAGGAGACGATGATTCTATCGAAGGTATTGATACAGTTGAACCGTCATTTGGTCTACCTGCTAAGTGGATTACTGAGCAAGTGAAAGAGGATGCCGAAATGTTTGGCTATACAGTTGTTGATCCACCGAGCGTTGTGTCGACCCATTTAACAGAAATGATTCGTGCAAATGCTTATGAATTGCTGGGTCGTCAAGAGACGAAGCAGCTAATCGATCATTTACGCGAAACACATCCAATTTTAGTCGAAGAACTGACACCTACACCATTATCAACAGGTGAAATTCAAAAAGTACTGGGTAAACTTTTACGAGAAAATGTTTCAGTCCGAAATCTACCAATTATTTTTGAGACGCTAGCAGACTATGCAAAGTTAACGAGCGATACCGATATATTAACTGAGTACGTACGTCAATCATTGGCACGTCAGATTACTTCTCAATACGTAGGGGACAGCTCGTCATTAAAGGTTATAACTGTTTCGGGTAAAGTAGAGAAAATGATTGCTGATAGTATTCAGCAAACTGATCACGGAAATTACTTAGCGATGGATCCTCAAGATTCTCAAACTGTCCTGGAGACCATTGCTGCAGAAGTAGAGCGCGTTTCCTTTATGGAACAATCTGCTATTATCTTATGCTCTCCAGCAGTTCGTATGTATTTACGTCAACTAACGGAGCGTTATTTCCCGCAAATTCCAGTTCTTTCATACAATGAACTTGATGCTTCGGTTGAAATTCAAAGTGTTGGGGTGGTGAATGTTGAATGAAAATGAAAAAATATTATGCATCCTCCATACCAGAAGCGATGAAGCTTGTGCGTGCTGAATTAGGTGAGGACGCTGTCATTTTGAATTCAAAAGTTGTAATTACAAAGAAGTTTTTCGGAATCATTAAAAAGAAAAGTTTTGAGGTTGTTGCAGGGATTGATTCAATGGAGCCAAGTAATGTGGCTCCAGCACCTGCAGCTTTACCTATAACAAAAACTAATAAAGAAACTGCAAGGTTACAAGAGATAACGAATACTGTTCAAGCTAAAGTACAACAAGTACAAACACAGCATGATGCGCCATTATATGAAGAGACAAGCATTTCTGAAGATTTGAGGAAGGAAATTGCAGATTTAAAATCTTTAATGCATTCCATGCATAAAAAGACTATCCAAGATCAATATCCCGATGAACTCTTACCTTTCATTGAATACTTAAGACAACAGGAGCTAAGTGAGGAGCTCATCACAACGATTGGTGATGAGCTTTTTATGCATTTCAAAGAAGCGTCAGAAATCAATTTTTCTCAATGTAAGATGATTACGAAAAGTTTATTGCGCAAAGAGCTAGAAAACCTCCCAGTAGGAGGCCTATCCTATGAAAAAAAATATATTAATGTTTTAGGTCCAACCGGTGTCGGAAAGACCACGACAATTGCGAAAATGGCAGCTAGAGCAGTTTTAGAGAAAAAGAAAAAAATAGGCTTTATTACGACAGATACTTACCGGATTGCCGCAATTGAGCAATTAAAAACGTATGCTGGACTGTTGCAGGCGCCTGTCGAAATTGCCTATAATGCAACTGATTTTGAACAAGCAATCCAACGATTGTCCCATTTAGATTTAGTGTTTATAGATACAGCAGGCCGCAATTATAAAGAGGTAAAATATGTAGATGATTTACAGCGCCTCATAAAATTTGATGAACAAGCCGAATCCTTCTTAGTACTTGCAATGACAACGAAAGAAAAGGACATGGCAAACATTGTAGATCAATTTAAGCAATTACCAATTGAAAAATTCATTTTTACAAAGATTGATGAAACAAATTCTATTGGCACAATGATTAATTTAATGATTAAATATAATAAAGGACTTGCTTACTATACGAATGGTCAAGAAGTACCAGAAGATATTGAAGAAGCTGAGATAGAAGCAGTGCTAAATTTATTTTTTCAAGGTGAAGAAAAATGAGAGACCAAGCTGAAACATTACGTTTGAAAATGTTGGGGCAGCAGGGCGGATTAGGTAGAGCGATTGCGGTTGTAAGCGGCAAGGGTGGGGTTGGTAAAAGTAACTTCACAATGAATTTTGCGACTACATTAGCCAATAAAGAGAAAAAAGTTGTAATCGTTGATATGGATATTGGTATGGGCAATATCAATATTTTAATTGGAAAAAATGTTTCTACTAGTTTGAAAGATTACTTGGATGGGAATAAGTTGCTAGAAGAGGTAATATTTGAAGGCCCTTATGATTTGAAATATATTGCAGGTGGATCTGGTTTGTCGAGTGTCGTCGAGTGGTCAGAGGTGATGCTAGAACGACTTATTTATGGGTTTGAACAGCTTCAAAAAGACTTTGATTATATCTTATTTGATATGGGAGCAGGAGCTACTAGTTGGTCATTAGAATTACTAGCCTCAATAGATGAAATCATTGTTATCTCAACAGCAGAGCCAACATCTATTACAGATGCATATTCGATGATGAAATACATTCATTTACGAGATGCAGACAAACAGTTTTATATACTCTGTAACCGTGCCTTTAGTAAGGAAGAAGGAATGGAAACCAATGAACGACTAAAGCGTACGATGAAACGTTTTTTGGACAAAGAGGTTACTGTGTTGGGCTCATTACCTGAAGATACTGTTGTGCGTAAGGCTGTGCGTGAGCAAGTACCTTTTTCACTTGCTTATCCAGACGCACTTATTTCAAAGACACTTCAACTTATAGTGACGCGTTTTATAGAACACCGTGCGGAAGAAGTTCATGCACATGATCAGTCAGCAAGTAAATTCTTAACTAAATTAAGAAGTATTTTTTCGAAAGGACGTGATTAATTGGACTTTTTACATAAAAGCAAGCTATTAGTTGTGGATGATTCTGCTTTTATGAGAAAGCTAATTAGTGACTTTTTTGTTGGCAACTCGAAGGTTGAAGTAGTTGGAACAGCACGAAATGGGAAAGATGCGATAAAAAAAATTCAAACATTGCAACCAACAGTTGTGACAATGGATATTGAGATGCCTGAAATGAATGGGCTTGAAGCTTTAAAAGAAATTATGTCAATATGTCCAGTACCTGTTGTTATGCTCTCAAGTACAACTCAACAAGGAGCAGAAAATGCCTTATCAGCAATTGAATTTGGAGCAGTAGATTTTGTCGCGAAGCCGAGCGGAACAATTTCTCTTGATTTACATAAAATCCAAACCGAGCTTGTCCACAAGGTTGAACAAGCAGCATTGGTACCTATTTCAAAATTAAAGAAACCTTCTGGTAGTAAAAGACCACAAGAACAGGCATTAAATGCGAGTATCATTAGAAGAGAACAACGTGGTGAAGGCAGGGTGACTCCTTCTGTCGATGTTTCTCCGTCCAAGGTAGAAATTTCGAAGCCACATATTGATTGGAGTAAAGTAGGTAAGAAAATTGTACTAATAGGAACTTCCACTGGCGGACCAAGAGCGTTACAAGAAGTAATTACAAAAATCCCAAAATCAATTCAAGCACCAATATTAATTGTCCAGCATATGCCAGCAGGATTTACAAAATCTCTTGCTACTCGTCTTGATCAATTGAGTGAGATTACTGTAAGGGAAGCTGAGCAAGGAGATATTCTCCAAAATGGAGTAGCGTATATTGCACCAGGTGGGTATCATTTAAAACTTAGAAAAGTAGGTACCTCCTTTGGCATTGTCCTTGATAATAATGAACCACCTAGATCTGGACATCGCCCCTCTGTAGATGTGATGTTCGAAGATGTGAGTCATTTTAAAGATTTTGATAAAGTGGCAGTTATTATGACAGGTATGGGCCATGATGGCTCTAATGGACTAAAAGCACTAAAAGGTTCTGGAAATGTGATTGCTATCGCTGAATCAGCTGAAACTTGCATAGTGTATGGTATGCCAAAAGCAGCAGTGGAAACGCAGCTTGTCGATGAAGTTGCAGATGTAGATGATATTGCACAAACAATAATGAAATATTTGCCTTAAAAGGGGTGTCCTCTTATGGAAGTCAATCAATATTTAGAGATGTTTATCGAAGAAAGTAAAGAACATTTACAAGCATGTAGTGAACATTTATTAGAACTAGAAAAAAATCCAGCTGATTTGGCGATTGTTGGAGAAATTTTCCGCTCTGCACATACATTAAAAGGTATGTCTGCAACAATGGGCTTTGAAGATTTAGCTGATTTAACTCATAAAATGGAAAATGTATTAGATGCAATCCGAAACGAGAAAATCCATGTAACTCCTGAAATTTTAGATGTTGTCTTTGAGTCTGTAGACCATCTAGAAGAAATGGTGATGGACATTGCGAACGGCGGAGATGGAAAGCGTGATGTATCCTCAACTGTAGCGCAGTTAAAGCTTATTGAATTAGGTGAGTACGCGATTCCTGAAGTAGTAGCAACTACTGAGACACCAGTTCCTGCTGTAGCAAGTGTTTTAGAGTATGACAGCTTTGAACAAACAGTTATTACACAATCTGCTGAACAAGGTTTCAATGCATTTGAAATTTCAGTGCGACTACGTGAGGACTGTCTTTTAAAAGCAGCACGTGTATTTATGGTGTTTGAGATTTTAGAAAAAGATGGGGATGTTATTAAATCAAATCCATCTGTAGAAAAGCTTGAAGATGAGCAGTTCGATCAACAATTTTCCGTAGCTTTCGTGACAAAAGAATCTGCTGAAGATATGCAGAAAAAGATTATGAAAGTATCAGAAGTCGAAGAAGTGATTGTTGCAACTATTGCTACCTCAGTTACTACTGTAGCAAGTGTTTTAGAGTATGACGGCTTTGAACAAACAGTTATTGCACAATCTGCTGAACAAGGTTTCAATGCATTTGAAATTTCAGTGCGACTACGTGAGGACTGTCTGTTAAAAGCGGCACGTGTATTTATGGTGTTTGAAATCTTAGAAAAAGATGGGGATGTTATTAAATCAAATCCATCTGTAGATAAGCTTGAAGATGAGCAATTCGATCAACAATTTTACGTAGCTTTCGTAACAAAAGAATCTGCTGAAGATATGCAGAAAAAGATTATGAAAGTTTCAGAAGTCGAAGAAGTGATTGTCGCAACGATCGAACAAAAGCAATTTAATGAAAACGAACAAGCAATTCAAGAAGTAACAGCTACAGCAACGGTAGAACCGGAGGCTAAACCTGTTACTGCACCTGAAAACAATACACCAGCACCTAAACCTGCAAAAGCAGAAGCTCCTGCTAAGGCGGATAAAAGTCATGCGCCTGTTGGGAATAAAACAATCCGTGTGAATATCGAGCGCCTTGATATATTAATGAACTTATTTGAGGAGCTTGTTATAGATCGAGGACGACTACAGTCTATTGCAACTGAAGTTAATCATGGAGAGTTAAACGAAACAGTAGAGCGTATGAGTCGAGTAATGGGTGACTTACAAACAATTATTTTAACGATGCGTATGGTTCCAGTTGAGACAGTATTCAACCGCTTCCCAAAAATGATTCGTCAGTTATCTCGTGATCTTAATAAGAAAATTAACCTTGAAATTATCGGTGCTGAAACTGAACTAGATCGTACGGTCATCGATGAAATTGGAGATCCACTTGTTCATTTAATCCGTAACTCTGTCGACCATGGTATTGAAAATCCTACAGCTCGCCGTGCAAAAGGAAAGCCCGAAGAAGGAACGGTTGTACTACGTGCTTATCATAGCGGTAACTATGTCTTTATTGAAATTGAAGACGATGGAGCCGGTATTAACCGTGAAAAAGTACTAGCAAAAGCTATTTCTAAAGGTATTGTTACACAAGAACAATCATACTCAATGTCAGATAAGCAAATTAATGAGCTTATTTTGGCTTCTGGGTTCTCAACAGCAGATGTTATTTCTGACGTATCGGGCCGAGGCGTTGGATTAGACGTTGTTAAAACAACAATAGAATCATTAGGTGGAAATATTTCAATTGAATCTACACAAGATGTAGGCTCAATATTCTCGATTCAATTACCACTGACATTATCGATTATTTCTGTAATGCTAGTAGAAATCGAAAAAGAGATCTATGCAATTCCACTTTCATCAATTATTGAAACTTCCATTATCCGTTCATCTGAAATTATGAATGCGCATAATCAAAAAGTAATCGACTTCCGTGGCAAAGTAGTACCACTAGTATTCTTAGAAGAAATATTTGAGGTACCTCGCAAAGAACCGAAGAATGATGAATTCCATTCGGTGGTCATCGTTCGAAAAGGTGAGAAGCTTGCTGGTTTAGTAGTGGACTCATTCATTGGCCAACAAGAAATTGTTCTGAAATCATTAGGAAATTACTTAACGAATATCTTTGCAATTTCAGGTGCAACAATTTTAGGTAACGGGAAAGTAGCCTTAATTGTGGATTGTAACGCACTTATTAAATAAGGTGAATGAATAAGAGAGGTGTAAACAATGACAAACGCAGTGGAACAAGAAAGTATTAAAGTGATTGTTTTTCAATTAGCAGATAAAGAATATGCGATTCCTGTATCACATGTACAGGGGATTGAAAAACTAATGCATATTACGCGTGTACCGAAAACAGCGAAATATGTAAAAGGTGTTATTAACTTACGCGGTGTCGTAACGCCAATCGTGGATTTACGTGAACGATTTGAGTTACCGATCTCTGAGCATGAAGAAACAACTCGCATTATCATTATTTCATTAGAAGATATGGAAGTAGGCTTCGTAGTAGATTCTGCAAATGATGTGCTAGACATCCCTGCAAACGCAATTGAACCACAGCCAGAAGTTGTTGGTTCACTTGAGGAAGAGTTTATTTCAGGCGTTGCTAAAATAGATAAACGATTATTAATATTATTACATTTAGAGAAAGTACTAAATCCACTAAAGTAGGGATCGATAATGACATATAATCAAAAGATTACATCACTACATTTAGATGTATTGAAAGAAATTGGAAATATCGGTGCTGCGCATGCTGCGACAGCACTTTCCAATTTACTTGGTAAAAAAATTGATATGCGAGTACCAAAGGTTGAAATGGTTTCATTTAATGACATGATGGAGCTTGCTGGAGGATCTGAAAATGTTGTAGTTGGAATCTATCTACGCATTGAAGGTGATGCTGAAGGTAGTATGTTCTTTATTCTGCCAATTGAACAAGCAAATCGTTTTATCCGTCGACTTATATATGATGAATCATTCGACTTTAAAAAACGACCTGTTTCAGAATTAGGTTTATCAGCTATGCAGGAAATGGGTAATATTTTATCTGGCTCTTATTTATCGGCGTTATCTGACTTTACAAATTTAAAAATTTATCCGACAGTGCCAGGACTAAGTGTTGATATGTTTGGTGCCATTATTAGTATTGGCTTGATTGAATTATCACACGTTAGCGATAATGTAATCGTCATAAACACATCCATTTTTGAAGACGGTGTAGAGGATCAAGAAACAGTAAAAGGGCATTTCTTCTTATTGCCAGATCCAGATTCATTCGAAGCTATTTTTAAATCATTAGGAGTTTCGTAGATGATGCTGAATAGTAGTAATGGACAAGTGATAAAAGTTGGAATTGCACAAATGGATGTAGTAAAGTTACCAAACACGATAAGAACATCAGGTCTTGGGTCTTGTGTAGGTGTTATTTTATATGATGAGTCAAAAAAAATTGCTGGTTTAATACATGTGATGTTGCCAGATTCAAGCTTAGGTAGACAAGAGTCAATAAATGTGGCTAAATTTGCTGACACAGGCATTGCGGCAATGATTGACTTATTAAAGTTAGAGGGCGTTCTAAAATTCAAGCTAAAGGCAAAAATTGCTGGTGGTGCACAGATGTTTCAATTTACTTCTGACAAAGATTCAATGCGGATCGGTCCCCGTAATGTAGAAGCTGTAAAGTCTGAGTTAAAACGTCATGGAATTCCTTTAGTTGCCGAAGACACGGGTGGTAACAGTGGTAGAACAATTGAATTTTATCCTGCGACGTCAACATTAAATATTCGTACGGTTAACCAAGGAGTGAGCGAAATATAATGTTTGGTTCTATTTTTTACAACCTGTGGGGTGCGTTAGTTGCCTTTTCTATATATTTTTTTAGTACATTTCAAAAACCTTTTACACCACTACGTATTATCATAGGAGCATTTGTAGCGGGAATAATAGTGTTTTTCCTTATGTATATTGTAAGATTTTTAATTGCCTACGTTTTATTCACACCAGAGGGCGATGACGAAGTCGTTGAAGGTGACCTTGAAGAAAACGAAACCGACAATCGCAATGAAGAAAATCAAGAAACACCAACGGCTAACTCAACCGTTGAGTTTCAGGATGAAAGCTCAGATGAAATTGCTCAAGTTGTAAGAACGATGATGAATCGTGAAGATGAGCAAGTAAATGCATAATTATAGGAGTCGCGAATAGCGGCTCTTTTTTGTACTTATCTTAATTCTCGACTGATGTGCTAAATATTAATACTTGTTGGGTGTTCAATGTTTTAAGATGGAGGTGAGTGCCCTGAAGTGATTACTATGTTTATGTTAACAAACCGAGGGAGCCTAGGAGAATTTTCAATTGTGAGTCCTGAAAATATTTGCTGTAGAAACTATATCTAATTTTGTTGCTTTAGGTGTCTGACTCGTACAGACAATGTGTTTACAAGTCATGAAGGCACCTTTTGTCCATTTTAAATATGCCCGACAAATAAATTTGAAGAATCTGTGATAGAGTAAGAGAAAGAAATGAAATTAAAGTCGATTCTTGTTATAATATAGGAAAGAATTGCTTTGTTTTTATGGTAGAAGCTTACGGCAATAACGCTTCGTTGTCTTCAACAAATGAACTATATTTTTTCAGAAAGAAGCAAAAAATATCGAAGTAGTAGTAAACAGTGGCAAACAGGCGCGTAAATGCGTTTTTCTTAAGAGAGGTGGATTACATGACACAACCAATTCTGAACGATGAACAAAAGCTGTGGAACCGTTGGATACATGAGCGCGATCCAGATGCTGGTGATTTACTAATAAAAAAATATATTTCTCTAGTATCTTATCATGTACAGCGTATTGGTGCGGGTTTACCAAAGAGTGTATCTCGAGATGATTTAACAAGCTTAGGCATGGTAGGACTTTTTGATGCGTTAAATAAATTTGATATTAATAGAGATTTGAAATTTGATACATATGCTTCTTTTAGAGTAAGAGGAGCAATTATAGATGGTTTACGTAAGGAAGATTGGTTGCCACGTTCAGCTCGTGAAAAGGCTAAAAAATTAGATGCACAAATTGAACATTTAGAACAAAAATATATGCGTCATGTAACACCTGAAGAGCTTGCGGAGCATATGGTTTTACCTGTTGAGGAAGTTTACCAAACTGTACAGGAACATTTCTTTTCAAATGTTCTTTCCATTAATGAGCAGCAAGATCAAGATGAAACGGATGGAAAGTCATTTGTTATCCGTGATGATACGACTGAGACACCTGAACAAGCTGTTGTTAAGTCAGAATTACTGGAGGACTTAGCTGAAAATATCCAAAAGCTAAATGATAAAGAGCAGCTGGTGCTTAGTTTATTTTATACAGAAGAATTGACATTAACAGAAATTGGGGAAATGCTTGAACTATCAACGTCACGTATTTCACAAATCCACTCTAAGGCACTATTAAAGTTACGAAAATTATTATCCAACGAAATGATTAATGTGTAATAATCTTATATACCTACTATTGAAGGAGTGAGTCAAATGAGTTTAAAGGGTGTCGAACTACAAATAGCTATTCCGAAAACATTTGAAGCTGGGAAAATGGCGGATCAGGCACAACAACAAGTTTTGGCTCAGCAAGTACATGCAAATGAAGCGTTAAAAAAAGAAATAGAACGCAAGCAAAAAGTTGTGAATACTTCAGAGGGTATGGATGAGATTGGTGAGGAAGAAGAAGCGGGTGGCGAATATATAAAAGGTACTCGAAAAAAGAAAAAAAGTAATAACGAAGAGCCGAAAAAACAAGCTCAACATCCGTTTAAGGGTAATTTCGTGGATTTTAGTGGATAGGAGTATATTATGACAACCATATTAATTGCGGTTCTATTTTTTTTACAGTTACTTTCATTTTATTTCCTTATCATTTTAAATACAAAACTAGCAAAATTTAAAGATTTAGAAATAAAGCAAGAACGTTTAATGCGTGAAATGGATGATACTATAAGTGTTTATTTAGCTGAAATGAAAGATGAAAACGATCGTTTGATTCAAGAGTTGCAAAGAGTTTCAAAATTTGAAACTACAACGGATGCTGTTAAACAGGTAGAGCAGACTGTGAGACAAAAGGAGCGGGAGCAACCTCCTTCTCTGACAGAGGAAGAAAGCACTGTAGACGGTTCTAGTAGTCTAAATAATGAACCGCGAATTTATGTGCCCAAAAATATCGCAGCCAATGCTTATTCACGCCAGCAACAAACAGGAGCCAAGTCTGAAGCTAAGATGGTACATTCAGCCCAACAACCGGCAATACGAAAAGACGAAGCGAAGCCATTAACAATCGAACAACAAGCTATTAAATTAGCGAAACAAGGTAAAACTTCAGAAGAAATTGCAAAACAGCTTCAAAAAGGAAAAACAGAAATCGAGCTTTTATTGAAATTTCATAACTAAAACAGTTGCTAATAGGGTAAAGCTATGATATAGTTGCAAATGGTGTTATTAATACACACGCATTTTGATGTAGTAAGTGGTGCTCTAAGCTTAGGGTAGCTTGTTGCAAGTGATAAATGCGGAGGATAAAAACCAAACATACTAGGAGGAAATACACATGTCAGTAATTTCTATGAAACAATTACTTGAAGCTGGTGTACATTTCGGTCACCAAACTCGTCGTTGGAACCCAAAAATGAAGAAATATATCTTCGTTGAGCGTAACGGGATCTACATCATCGACTTACAAAAAACTGTTAAAAAATTAGAGGAAGCTTATGACTTCATGCGTCAAGTTGGTCAAGACGGTGGTAAAGTTCTTTTCGTTGGTACGAAAAAACAAGCACAAGAAGCGATCAAAGATGAAGCTGAACGTTCAGGCAACTACTACATCAACCAACGTTGGTTAGGTGGTACTCTTACAAACTTCGGTACTATTCAAAAACGTGTTGCACGTATGAAAGCAATCGAAAAAATGGAAGAAGATGGAACTTTTGAAGTTCTTCCTAAAAAAGAAGTAATCCAACTTAAAAAAGAACACGAACGTCTAATCAAATTCTTAGGCGGTATCCGTGATATGCACGCTCTTCCAGACGTAATGTTCGTGGTTGACCCACGCAAAGAACGCATTGCTGTTGCAGAAGCTATTAAATTAAACATCCCTCTAGTAGGTATTGTTGATACTAACTGTGATCCAGATGAAATCGACTACGTAATCCCTGCTAATGATGATGCTATTCGCGCTGTTAAACTTTTAACTGCTAAAATGGCTGACGCTTTAATCGAGTCAAAACAAGGTGAAGAAGAAGCTCCAGCTGTAGAAGCTGCTGCTGAGTAATTCACGTTTACAAAAAGGTGATAAGTGGCTCAGGACCCTTATCACCTTTTTTAGAACCTATCACTAAAATTTGTACAACCAATTTGAGGAGGAAACACTAAATGGCAAACATTACTGCACAATTAGTAAAAGAATTACGTGAAAAAACTGGCGCTGGAATGATGGATTGTAAAAAAGCGTTAGTACAAACTGATGGCGATATTGATGCTGCAATCGATTTCCTACGTGAAAAAGGTCTTTCTTCAGCTGCTAAAAAAGCTGACCGTATCGCTGCAGAAGGTACAACTTATATCTTAGAAAATGGTAACGAAGCAATCATCCTTGAAGTAAACGCTGAAACTGACTTCGTTTCTAAAAACGAAAAATTCCAAGTATTAGTTGCTTCTTTAGCTGAGCAATTACTTGCTGCTAAACCTGCAACAGTTGAAGCTGCATTAGAGCTTGCAAATGCTGAAGGTGTGAAAATTGCTGATCAAATTTCAACTGCAGTTGCAACAATCGGTGAAAAAATCACTCTTCGTCGTTTCGAAGTGAAAACAAAAACTGATGCAGATGCATTCGGTTCTTACTTACACATGGGCGGCCGTATCGGTGTATTAGTTACTTTAGAAGGTTCTACAGATGCTGCTGCTGCAAAAGATGTTGCTATGCACATCGCAGCTATTAACCCTACTTATGTTTCTCGCGATGAAGTTTCTGCAGAAGAAGTTGAACGTGAGCGTAAAGTATTAACTGAACAAGCTCTTAACGAAGGTAAACCAGAAAATATCGTAGCGAAAATGGTAGAAGGACGTCTTGGTAAATACTTTGAAGATGTTTGCTTACTTGACCAAACATTCGTTAAAAACTCAGACCAAAAAGTACGTGACTTCGTTGCTTCAACTGGTGGTTCAGTAAACGGTTTCGTACGTTACGCTGTAGGTGAAGGTATCGAAAAACGTGAAGATAACTTCGCTGAAGAAGTAATGAGCCAAGTTAAAGGTAACTAATTTAGCTTGCATTTGATCCTAATCAAATAATATCTAGATTTTCTAGACTAAAAAATGGGGAACACAACATAGCGTGTTCCCTATTTTTCCGAAATTAGCGAAAAAAAGATATAATTGGCTCATTACCAAAAGTTGCGGATAACATTTGTTAAAACGTATGCTATGTATATAAGTTGATCTTCGATACGGCTAGGCGACTCCTTGGGGCTCAACGTCATAGATGAGACCCTGGAGCGAGCATCGCGAGTGAAGCAGCTCATCGGACGCCCCAGGAAGCTTTTGCTCTGTGCGAAAGAGAAGCGGCCGCGACAATTGTTTTTTCTGTGCGAAAGCGAAGCGGCAGCTACAAAGCGCCCAGCCGGAACAGAAATCAACCAACTTTATGATGATGAGTCACATAATTTTCTATTTTGCCTTATTCATAACTAGAAATTATTGTTATTTATACTATAATGGAAAAGGGAATAGAGATGTTTTAAATAAAGTCTGACGGAGGTTTACAATGAGTGTGCCACAATATAAACGAGTAGTTATTAAATTAAGTGGTGAAGCGTTAGCTGGAGAAGCGGGCTTCGGTTTATCACCAAAAATAATCAAGTCTGTTGCAGAAGAAGTAAAAGAAGTAGTAGATCTTGATGTAGAAGTTGCTGTTGTTGTAGGTGGCGGTAACATATGGCGTGGGAAAATCGGTAGCGAAATGGGCATGGATCGTGCAGCAGCCGATTATATGGGTATGCTAGCGACGGTTATGAACTCTTTAGCGTTACAAGATGCCCTTGAAAAATTAGGGATTGAAACACGTGTACAATCTTCTATTGTGATGACACAAGTAGCAGAGCCATATATTCGTCGTAAAGCAGTTCGTCATCTAGAGAAAAAACGTGTTGTAATTTTTGCAGCAGGTACAGGTAACCCGTTCTTCTCTACTGATACTACTGCTGCATTACGAGCAGCAGAAATCGACGCAGATGCGATTTTAATGGCAAAAAATAATGTAGACGGTGTCTATTCAGCAGATCCAAAGGTAGATACAACTGCCGTTAAATACGATACACTCACATATTTAGACGTTATTCAACAAGGTTTACAAGTAATGGATTCAACAGCTTCTACTTTATGTATGGATAACGATATTCCGTTAATTGTCTTCTCGATTACGGAGCCAGGTAATATTAAACGTGCCGTACAAGGCGAGAAAATTGGAACAGTTGTTAGGAGGAATGCATAATGGCTAAACAAGTTTTAGAACAAGCTAAAGACAAAATGAACAAAACAATTGCCGCTTTTTCACGTGAACTAGCTTCAATCCGTGCAGGTCGTGCAAATGCTTCTCTATTAGATCGCATTACAGTTGATTATTATGGTGCACCAACACCGATTAATCAGCTTGGAGGTGTTTCTGTACCAGAAGCGCGTTTATTAGTTATTACACCTTACGATAAAACAATCTTAGGTGAAATCGAAAAAGCGATTATGAAATCAGATATTGGTATTACACCAACAAATGATGGATCTGTTATTCGTTTAATGATCCCGGCTTTAACAGAAGAGCGTCGTAAAGATCTTGTGAAGCAAGTGAAAAAAGAAGCAGAAGATGCAAAAATCGCTGTACGTAATGTTCGTCGCGATGCTAATGATGATCTGAAAAAACTTGAAAAAGCTGGCGAAATCACAGAAGATGGTCTACGTGGCTACGGTGAAGATATTCAAAAATTAACGGATGAATTCATCGTAAAAGTAGATCAAGTAATGAAAGACAAAGAAAAAGAAATTTTAGAGGTGTAAACAACTCAATTTACATCTCCATGATGGAACTTTTTAATGAGATGAAGGCGTCCTATAAATATCAGGACGTCTTTTCTCTTTACTTTTAAATGATTATGTAAAAGGTTTAGTAAAGTGTTATACATAACTTTAATTGTTTTAGGGAAATACCTTTCATCTAATTTTTCTTTCTTTTAAGATTAAGAAGAACTGTTTTTTACGTAAAGAGAAAAACATTATTGAGGAATGAACGAAATAAGGGAAATACCTCTTAATAATCATACTTGAGCATCCTAAAATGTGTGTAGTTCTAAAATAAGCTAGTTCATACATAGTCAATTTAGAGGGAAAAAAAAGACAAAAAGCGCTTTTGTTTGTTATGATAGGTTAGTATACGTCCGATTAGTTGTAGTGGGGGAGTTAGCATGTTTAAAAAGCTATTAGGTAAACAAATAAAAATGGATACACTATCATTGGAGGAACGTGTTGCCCTTGCTAAAAACGAGCCGATTCCTGCTCATGTAGCGATTATTATGGACGGAAATGGACGTTGGGCGAAGAAACGTGCCATGCCACGTGTTGCTGGACATCATGAAGGTATGAAAACCGTGAGAAAGGTAACTAGATTTGCATCAGATCTAGGTATTAAAGTTTTAACGGTGTATGCGTTCTCTACAGAAAATTGGAAACGACCAAAAAAAGAGGTTGATTTTCTGATGCGTTTACCTGTCGAATTTTTAGGTTCCTTTTTACCTGAAATGATGGAACGCAATGTACGTGTTGAAATGATTGGAGATCCATCTTTGTTGCCTGCACATACTCAAAGAGCATTGTATGAGGCGATGGAGGAGACAAAGCATAATACAGGATTAATTCTAAATTTTGCTCTAAATTATGGAAGCCGTTCAGAAATGGTTTGTGCCATGAAAACAATGCTTCAAAAGGTGCAAGACGGTCAATTAACGATGCAAGACATAACAGAAGAATGCTTGACATCTCATTTAATGACTGCCCATCTGCCAGAGCCAGATTTATTAATTCGTACAAGCGGTGAAGTACGATTAAGTAATTTTATGTTATGGCAGCTCGCCTATACAGAATTTTGGTTTACAGATACATTGTGGCCAGATTTTAGTGAGGAAAACTTACTGGAAGCGGTGGAAAACTATCAGAAACGTAATCGCCGTTACGGTGGGTTGAAGGGAGAAGAAACAACTTGAAACAACGAATTATCACAGCAATAATTGCAGGAGCGCTATTTATTCCATTCGTTATTTATGGAAAAGTGCCATTTACACTACTTGTACTTGCAATGGCTGTTGTCGGTTTTTATGAAATACTAAAAATGAAAGGTATTTCACTTTTTTCAGTACCTGGCTTTATAGGGTTGCTAACTTTAATTTTGCTTGTTATACCAAAAGACTGGTCTAGTGAAATCGTAGAGGCAATTGGCTATTCGTCCACTTTAATGGTGGTCTATGGACTCATGATGTTATTGCTTATTTACGTAGTCTTTGTGAAAAATAAAATTACTTTTGATGAAGTTGCGTTTATTTTATTAGGTGCGTTTTATGTTGGGTTAGGCTTCCATTATTTAATTGAAACAAGAAATGCAGGTCTTGAATTTGTTGTCTACTGTTTGCTAGTTGTTTGGACAACTGACTCAGGCGCATACTTTGTAGGAAGAAAGCTAGGTAAAAATAAGCTATGGCCTGAAATTTCACCTAAGAAAACCATAGAAGGCTTTGTAGGTGGGATTGTTATTGCGGTAATCTTTGCTGTTGGAATGCAAGCAGTTTATCCATTTATGAATAGCTATGCTTCACTTATTTTCGTGACAATCTTTGCGTCAATTATCGGTCAAATGGGCGATTTAGTGGAATCGGCTATAAAGCGTCATTTTGACGTCAAGGATTCAGGCAATATTTTACCTGGGCATGGAGGTATTTTAGACCGCTTTGATAGTCTATTATTCGTCGTGCCATTACTACATTTTTTACATCTTTTCGTTAACTAAGAACAATAGAAGCTAGTTTATTTGCTTAGATAGAAAAAGGGGACTAATTGTCGTGAAAAAAATAAGTTTACTTGGTGCAACTGGTTCAATCGGTTGGCAAACCTATGATATTTTAAAAGAACAACAAGATGCCTTTCATTTAGTGGCCTTTTCTTCAGGGAAAAACATCGAAAAAACGCGTGAAATGATTGAAACTTTAAAGCCTGAGCTAGTATCTGTTCAATTAGAAGAGGATGCAATGATGCTCGCTAAAGAATATCCACTAATCCATTTTACGTTTGGCGCAAAAGGGCTTGTAGAGGTAGCTACACACCCTGATTCAACAGTGCTTGTAAACGCTGTTCTTGGAAGTGTTGGACTAGAATCGACATTAGCCGCAATTCGAATGGGCAAAACAATTGCCATTGCCAATAAAGAGACACTTGTTACTGCTGGACATTTAGTAATGGCTGAGGCAAGGAAATATAATGCAACAATTTTACCGGTTGATAGTGAGCATTCTGCGATTTTTCAGTCAATGAATGGTGAGAATCCAAAAAATATTGAACGTTTAATCATTACAGCTTCTGGTGGTAGCTTCCGTGACAAAACACGTGAGGAGTTGAAGCATGTAACGGTTGCAGATGCACTAAATCATCCGAATTGGTCAATGGGTGCGAAAATAACGATAGATTCAGCTACAATGATGAATAAAGGGTTGGAAGTCATTGAAGCACATGTCTTATTTGATATGCCATATGATAAAATTGATGTACTTTTGCATAGAGAAAGTATTATTCACTCCCTAGTTGAGTATCATGATACTAGTGTCATTGCACAGTTAGGTACACCGGATATGCGTGTACCTATTCAATATGCCTTAAGCTACCCAGATCGTATGCCGCTACATAACGGACAACGACTTAATTTAGCACAAATTGGTCAGTTGCATTTTAAAGAAATGGATTTTGAACGTTATCCAGCATTGCGTCTAGCTTATGAGGCTGGGCGTACAGGCGGCACAATTTTAACAGCGATGAATGCGGCGAATGAAGCGGCAGTTGCGGCATTTTTACATGGGAGAATAACATTCCTTGAAATTGACGAAACGATTGAGCGTGTAATGCAGGCACATAACAACGTATTAGTGCCAGATTTGCAAACAATTTTGCATGTAGACAGTGAAACAAGAAAAACAGTGTTAAACATGGTAAAATAACGAGAGAAGATATCGTTAACTATTCGCTTTTAAAGGTGGGGTATTATGCAAACAGCTATTGCATTTATTTTAATATTTGGCCTACTCGTATTCTTCCATGAATTTGGTCACTTCTTGTTTGCGAAACGCGCAGGAATCATGGTTCGAGAATTCGCCATTGGTATGGGACCGAAAATTTATTGGAGAACACATGGTGAAACAATCTATACGGTACGTTTATTGCCGATTGGTGGGTACGTTCGTATGGCTGGTGAGGACATGGATGGCACTGAATTACAACCAGGCTACCGAGTGGGGCTTATTGTAGATGAAGATAATGTTGTAAAGAAAATTATCTTTAATCAAAATAATAAGCAATTACCAGATTTGTTATTTTTAGAAGTTGAGCGTGCTGATTTAGAAAAAGAATTGTTTGTAGAAGGCTATGATGAAGAAGAAAAGTTAGTTCGTTATAGTGTTGCAAGAGATTGTATGATCGTAGAAAACGGTAGAGAAACGTTAATTGCACCATATGATCGTCAATTTAATGCTAAAACAGTTGGTCAACGTTCTATGACAATCTTTGCAGGTCCATTGTTTAACTTTATTTTAGCTTTTGTTATTTATTTGCTAATTGGCTTATTTTATGGTGTCCCTACGTATGAGCCAATCATAACAGAAGTTGTAAACAATGATCCAGCTGCACAGGCAGGAATGGTTGCCGGCGATAGAGTAACTGCCATCGACGGACAAGCGGTTGAAAAATGGCAAGACTTAGCTGGCAATGTACAAGATCGTCCAGGTGAAACAATTAATGTAACAATTGAACGAGATGGACAAACAAAAAATCTTCCAATGACCGTTAAAGAAAAGAAAGATGAGAAGACTGGTAAGATTTATGGCCAAATTGGTGTTAAGTATGAGAGTCCACGTGAATTTAATCCATTAAAGGCAGTTGTTTATGGAGCTCAAGAAACCTATAATATGACTGTTAAAATATTTGAGTTGCTTGGTATGTTAATTACTGGTCAATTCACTATAGATGCTCTATCAGGTCCAGTAGGTATTTATAAAGCGACAGAGGCTGTAGCTCAATATGGATTCATGAATTTAATGAATTGGGCTGCAATGTTAAGTATTAACCTTGGGATTATGAACTTACTACCGCTTCCAGCACTTGATGGTGGTCGTCTATTATTCTTCGGCTATGAAGCAGTACGTGGTAAGCCAATTGATCGTCAAAAAGAGGGTCTTGTGCATTTTGTAGGTATCGTATTATTGATGATTCTAATGGTCATCGTTACATGGAACGATATCCAACGATTTTTCTTCTAATTAAATTAAGTTGAGTTGAGTTTTTCAAGGAAAACATAATTTAGAGAAGCCCTAGCGAATGTTACAAGGAGCCAAGGTGAGAACTGATTGAAAACATAGCTTTGAGCGCAATTTTTTTGAAACATTGCGTTCAAAGCTAAATTTGTTTATGCTAATTAGAGTATAAAAACTTATTTATTAAAAAAGGTGGAACACTGAATGAAGCAAAGTAAAACATTTATCCCAACGCTACGTGAAGTACCTGCTGATGCAGAAGTAAAATCACATAAGCAATTACTACGTGCAGGGTTTATTCGTCAAAATACAAGTGGGGTATACTCGTATTTACCGCTTGCAAAACGTGTGTTAACAAAAATAGAAAATATTATTCGTGAAGAAATGGAAGCAATTAATTCAATTGAGCTTTTAATGCCTTCGTTACAATCAGCGGAACTTTGGCAGGAATCAGGTCGCTGGGAAAAATACGGCCCAGAATTAATGCGTTTGAAAGACCGTCATAATCGTGATTTTGCTTTAGGACCAACACATGAAGAAGTGATTACAACTTTAGTACGCGATGAAATTAAATCATATAAAAAATTACCGTTAACACTTTATCAAATTCAAACTAAATTCCGTGATGAAAAACGTCCTCGATTTGGATTACTTCGAGGTAGAGAGTTTATTATGAAAGATGCCTATTCTTTCCATGCGTCACGTGAAAGCTTAGATGAAACATATGATGATATGTACCGTGCCTATTCAAATATCTTCTCTCGTCTAGGTTTAAACTACCGAGCAGTTATTGCAGATGCAGGCTCAATTGGTGGTAAAGGTACACATGAATTTATGGTGCTTTCCGAAATTGGGGAAGATACAATTGCCTATTCTGACACGTCTAATTATGCTGCGAACATCGAAATGGCAGAAGTTCTTGTAGACTATCAACCATCAGATGCAGCATTAAAAGACCTTGAAAAAGTGGCAACACCAGATCAAAAAACAATTGAAGAAGTATCAGCTTTCTTAAATGTTGAGCCTTTAACTGTCATTAAATCTTTAGTGTTTGACGTTGATGGTGAATTAGTTGTTGTACTTGCTCGTGGAGATCACGAAATTAATGATATTAAACTTAAAAATGCGCTTAATGCTGATTCTGTGGAACTTGCTAGTGAAGAGGCAATTCGTGATTTATTAGGCTGTGGTGTTGGTTCAATCGGTCCTGTTAAATTACCGGTAGACATAAAAGTAGTAGCTGACAATGCTATTAAATCAATCTGTAACGGTGTAGCTGGTGCAAATGAGGATGGGTTCCACTTAGTAAACGTTAATCCAGAGCGTGATTTTGCAGTGAATGAATACTTAGATATTCGTTTTATTCAAGAGGGTGATCCATCTCCAGATGGACACGGTATTATCAAATTTGCAGAAGGTATTGAGGTTGGGCATATTTTCAAATTAGGAACAACTTACTCTGCAAAAATGAATGGTACTTTCTTAGACGAGCAAGGTAAGGCACAGCCATTTATTATGGGCTGCTACGGTATTGGTGTATCACGTATTTTAGCTGCTGTTGCTGAGCATTTCCAAGATGACAATGGTTTTATTTGGCCAACACAATTAGCTCCTTATGATATTCATGTTGTACCTGTTAATACAAAGGATGAAACACAAGTAGCCTTAGCTGATGAGCTGTATGGCTTATTGAAATCATACCGTTATGATGTGTTATTAGATGATCGTGCGGAGCGAGTAGGGGTTAAATTTGCAGATGCTGATTTAATTGGATTACCTGTCCGTGTAACAGTAGGTAAAAAAGCAACTGAAGGTATTGTTGAAGTAAAATTCCGTCAAACAGGCGAAACGTTTGAATGGAAAAAAGAAGAGGTCATTGATCGTTTAAATGAATTTTTCCGCAAAAATTAACTCCTTTCAGCTGAAGTCTCCCTCCTCAATGGTGGAGAGATGAGCTACTTTTCAGTAGGTGTCCAAGCACCAGCTGAAAGAAGTTAATGCCTCCGGACGCAATTAGGCCGAGGCATAATTGATTTTCCTTTAGAACGGCTTGTCCCCAAAAAGGATGAAAATGGCATTAAATAGATAAAAAATTCGCGCCACTTCTCGGGGACAGCGAGCCAAGCATGAATTCATAGATGTTTAGGATTTGTGAGGCTTGACGGTCACCTGCGGAAAGGGAGCGAATTTTTTCTTTGATTCGTAAACGTTGCTTAGGAATACAATAAGGGGCTTTTAACATTGCCTCTTTCTGAAAGTAGGTGTCAATAGATTGGAACAGCAACAAGAAGCAAGAACGAGGTTTCAAATGCTCTTGCAGCAACTAGAGTTAACAGATGATGTGTATATGTCCTTTTTTGAAGAAGGTGAATTATCACGGTTAACTGTACACAAAAAGAACAGGCTATGGAACTTTACTATAAAATTACAAGGTATACTGCCTTTTCCGCTATATCAACTTTTTCGTACTCGTTTAGCTGAGAAATTTTCAGCTATCGCTGAAATCCACACAACCTTTGATACGGAAGAGAAAAATGTGACGGTGGAGCTTGTCCAACAATATTGGTTAACAGTAGTAGAGCAAATCGATGAGATGGCACCAACTTTAAAAAATTGCCTAGTATCGCAAGTGCCTATGTGGAATGGGCAAAAAATTACGTTATCCTGTATGCAGGAAATGGAATTTATGATGCTGAAAACAAAGTATGCAGAAAAGCTATCTGCAAGCTATACTCAGTTCGGCTTTCCACATATTGTGCTCGATTTCGTGCTGCAAGATCAAACAGAAGAAATGATTGCGGCACAGGAAGCTTTCATGGAGCAGAGGCGTTTAGAAGAAGCCGCTTTAGCTCAGCAAGCGATAGAAGATTACCAAAAACGTGAGAAGGAGAAGAAAGAAAATCCGGCTCTTGCCAATCTTGGTGATCGACCATTCCAGCTTGGTATGTTAATTAAAGATGATGAAACAATGGAAATTAAACGCATTGTTGAGGAAGAACGTCGTGTAATCATTGAAGGCTTTGTATTCGATGCAGAAGTTAAAGAGCTGAAAAGCGGTCGTTCTTTGTTGCAAATTAAAATTACCGACTATACGGATTCCATCGTTGTAAAAATGTTCTCACGTGATAATGATGATGCGGAACTTATGCAACATTTGAAGAAGGGTATGTGGGTAAAAGTACGAGGCTCCGTACAAACTGACACATTCATTCGTGATTTAATCGTGATGGCAAATGATATCAATGAAATCAAAAAAGAAACACGACAAGATAAGGCACCAGAGGGAGAAAAACGAGCTGAATTGCATTTGCATACACCAATGAGCACAATGGACGCTGTTACACCAGTTGATCGACTTGTTGCGCAGGCTGCGAAGTGGGGGCATCCAGCCGTGGCTATTACCGACCATGCTGTTGTACAATCCTTCCCAGAGGCATATGCAGCAGGGAAGAAACATGGTATAAAAGTTATTTACGGTTTGGAAGCGAATTTAGTAGATGATGGTGTTCCGATTGCTTATGCAGCTGAGCATCGATTACTAGATGATGATACTTATGTCGTGTTTGACGTAGAGACGACAGGTCTATCTACTGCTTACGATACGATTATTGAGCTTGCCGCGGTGAAAATTAAAGATGGGCAGGTAATCGACAAATACGAAAGCTTTGCCAATCCCCATCACCCACTTTCGGCGACGACTATTGAACTGACAGGCATTACAGATGATATGGTACGTAACGCGCCAGAAGTGGAACAAGTCATTAAGGAGTTCCATGCATTTATTGGAGATGGTATTGTAGTAGCCCATAATGCATCGTTTGATATTGGCTTTTTATACACAGGCTATAAAAAATTTGGGCTAGAGGGAACAATTCATCCTGTTATTGATACGTTGGAGCTTGCCAGATTGCTTTATCCAACGATGAAAAACCACCGTTTAAATACACTTTGTAAAAAATTCAATATTGATTTAACTCAGCATCACCGAGCTATTTATGATACAGAAGCAACTGGCTTCTTACTTTTACAGCTGTTAAAAGATGCAGATGAATTAGGTATTAAATATCACGATGACTTTAATAAGCATATCGGGGGCGGGGATGCTTATAAAAAAGGACGACCAATGCATTGCACGATATTAGCAGTAGACAATGCTGGACTAAAAAATTTATTTAAATTAGTTACCCACTCCCATACAAAAACTTTCTATCGTGTACCTCGTGTAACACGAGCGGTCCTAGAGCAATATAGAGAAGGTTTATTAGTCGGATCAGGTTGTAGTAATGGTGAATTATTTGAGACAATGATGAATAAATCCCCAGAGGAAGCAGAGCAAGTTGCGAGATTTTATGATTATATTGAAGTTCAACCTAAGGCAGTGTATGCACCGTTAATTGAGCGTAATGTCGTACATGATGAATGGACACTTGAAGATATTATTCGCAAGTTAGTAAAGCTAGGGAAGAAGATCGATAAACCTGTTGTAGCAACCGGTAATGTGCATTACTTAGATCCGATAGATGGAATGTTCAGACAAATACTAGTTGGCTCTCAAGGTGGTGCCAACATATTAAATAGATCAAAGCTGCCTGAGGTTCATTTTAGAACAACTGATGAAATGCTAGCGGAATTTGACTTTTTAGGACCAGATCTTGCGAAAGAAGTAGTTGTCACAAACTCTCAAAAGGTCGCCGATATGATTGGTGATGTAAAGCCAATTAAAGATGATTTATACACACCAAAAATTGAAGGCTCAGATGATGAGGTTACAAATTTAACCTATGAAATGGCTCATCTTATATACGGAGAAGAGCTACCAGAAATCGTGAAGGCCCGAATTGAAAAAG
Organism: Lysinibacillus sp. G4S2; assembly: GCF_030348505.1. Lineage (NCBI taxonomy): Bacteria > Bacillati > Bacillota > Bacilli > Caryophanales > Bacillaceae > Lysinibacillus > Lysinibacillus sp. G4S2. The sequence continues at coordinate 1,324,638 of NZ_JAUCFJ010000002.1, forward strand.
AATTAAAGTCAATTTTAGGCCATGGTTTCGGAGTAATTTATTTAATTTCAGCGAAGCTTGTGAAAAAGTCATTAGCGGATGGTTACTTAGTAGGTTCTCGTGGTTCTGTAGGATCTTCTTTAGTGGCAACCTTTATGGAGATTACTGAGGTAAATCCACTTCCACCTCATTATGTTTGTCCAAATTGTAAGCATTCCGAGTTTTTTAATGACGGTTCAGTAAGCTCAGGCTTTGACTTACCAAATAAAGATTGTACGGAATGTGGAACACCTTATAAAAAAGATGGACAAGACATTCCGTTCGAAACGTTCCTTGGCTTTAAAGGGGATAAGGTACCTGATATTGATTTGAGTGCGACACGTTGTTAACTGAAAAGGTTAACCACCTTAATTGGTAGAACTGCTATTTCAAAGTGTGGAATGACAGAGTAACGTCTTGAAACACACTCGCTAAAGCTACGACAAGCGTGGACGGTATTGCAAACACCAAAACGTTTGAAGCTCGTTAAAGTAGGCTGAAGTTCACCCAAACAGTTCGGCTGTGGAAAGAGGGATAGAAATCTCTTGTGAATGATAGGTCTGGCGTCTATAAAATTCCTATGGTTAGTAGCGGTAGAATCATCGAGACGAACCCTCGACTGACTTTTCGTAAATGTCACGTAGTAGAAATGCTGCGGGGTCCAGTGAGGACTTCTAGGTGTGGATGAGTAAGCGTTAGGTTATGAAAATCCATATTGTGTTACAGGCACAATCTTTGCCTAGCGGAATTTAGAGGGAACCTACGGGAATTATGTACAGATAGAAATAGTGGAACGTGTGAAGCTCCTAACGTAAGAGAAGGTTGCGCTTCAATGACGACGGTGTATGGAAAGGCAAAATAGCTATAACATACTTTAAAGGAGTGGCAGTAGTGCCGTAGTACCGACGAAGAAATGCTGTTGATGACTGAATAACCAATAAGTCGGAGGGAAAAACATTTCAGAGGGAAGGGCACAAGTCGTTAACGTTGAAACAAAACCTACAATAAGTCAGATTCGTGTATGACTAAAGAGAACGAAAACTTCGTAAAGGAAGTGATTAGTTGGCTGACTTAATGATTCAAAAGTTAAGAAATAACGAATATTTTAGGTTACAAGAGACATTTGATAACCTCTTTAAAGAAAGTGAAAATGTTTAAAAGGCTCATCACCAAAATTTGTGGCTGACATTTGTTTAAACATATGCCATGTATATAAGTTGATCTTCGTACAGGCAGGACGCCCCCAGGAAGCTTTGCTCTGTGCGAAAGCGAAGCGTCAGCTACAAAGCGCCCAGCCGGAATGGGAATCAACCACACGTTATGGTGATGAGCCATTTAAAAGTATGGATTGCTGGTATATTCTATTGAAGAAATTCGACATGATATACGAGGACAGAGAAAGCTTGAATTTACGATTTACAATAAGAAAGACAGGTCCTCAAAATAAACAAACTAAGAACGGAAGTAGGAAATCCAAAGCTTAGTTTATAAATTTCAACAAAGTTAACGATGGAACGCCGTATGACGCCGAAAGGGTCACGTACGGTGTGGGGCGGGGGAAAAGCTGGAGATCATATCAAACGCTTACCTATCGTCATATTTTTCCGGTGAATATCAACCACAAGCCCATAACTACACGAAGGTACTATTCGGTGAAGATTATGTATATCGTGCTGGGACAATCGGTACAGTTGCGGAGAAAACAGCGTATGGCTACGTAAAAGGCTATGCTAATGATAACAACCTACATTTCCGCGGCGCTGAGGTAGATCGATTAGTGCAAGGCTGTACAGGCGTAAAACGTACAACAGGACAGCACCCAGGGGGGATTATCGTAGTACCAGACTATATGGATATTTTCGACTTCTCACCAGTGCAATTTCCTGCGGATGCACAGGACTCAGAATGGCGTACAACACACTTTGATTTCCATTCTATTCACGATAATATTTTAAAACTGGATATTCTCGGGCACGATGATCCGACTGTGATTCGGATGTTGCAGGATCTATCAGGAATAGATCCAAAAACCATTCCGACAGATGATCCAATCGTTATGAAAATCTTTAGTTCTCCAGAATCTTTAGGCGTAACAGAAAAACAAATCGGTTGTAAGACGGGAACATTGGGCATACCTGAGTTTGGTACTCGTTTTGTGCGCCAAATGCTTGAAGATACAAAACCATCAACATTCTCGGAGCTTGTGCAAATTTCAGGACTTTCACACGGTACAGACGTGTGGCTCGGCAATGCACAAGAATTAATTCAAAATGGTACATGTGTACTGAAAGAAGTAATTGGCTGTCGTGACGATATTATGGTGTATTTAATTTACCAAGGGCTAGAACCGTCACTGGCGTTTAAAATTATGGAATCCGTACGTAAAGGGAAAGGATTATCTGACGAGTTTGAAGCAGAGATGTTAGCGAATAAAGTACCGGGCTGGTATATCGATTCATGCAAAAAGATTAAATACATGTTCCCGAAAGCCCATGCTGCCGCGTACGTGTTAATGGCAGTGCGTATTGCATGGTTTAAGGTACATTTCCCAATCCTTTATTACGCAGCGTATTTCACAGTTCGTGCAGATGATTTTGATTTAATTGCGATGGTACAGGGTCCGCAAATGATTCGTGCAAAAATTGATGAAATCAATATGAAGGGCTTAGATGCTTCCACAAAAGAAAAAAACCTATTAACTGTAATGGAACTAGCACTTGAAATGTGTGAGCGTGGTATGAGCTTCCAGAAGGTGGACTTATATCGTTCGCAGGCTAGTGAATTTATAATTGATGGGAACTCTTTAATTCCACCATTCGACGCGATTCCTGGACTTGGTACGAACGTTGCTAAACAAATTGTGGTAGCACGAAAGGACGGAGAATTTTTATCGAAGGAAGATTTACAGCAACGAGGTCGTGTATCCAAGACATTAATAGAATACATGGATCAATTGGGCTGTTTAGAGGGAATGCCAGATGCTAATCAGTTATCACTTTTCTAAAATAAGAAGGTTAGTCTGAAGGCATCTTCATCAATAACAAATAACTTATAAGCCTTATGTTCAAAATAAGGCTTATAAAGTTGAGGGTGACATTTGTTAAAATGTATACCATGTTAAAAGTTGATCTTCGTTACGGTTAGGCCACTCCTTGGGGGATTAGCGGCTTAGAGGAGACACTGGAGCGAGCAGGCAGAGGAACGAAGGCTAAAAACATCACGTCCTGTGATAACGCCTTCGTGACCTACATCGTGTAGGCCCAAGCGGCTCATCGGACGCCCATGAAAGCGCCTAGCCAGAACGGAAATCAACTCCCACGTTATGGTGATGAACCCTAATTTAAGCGAAAATTTCAATTTCTAGACACAATTAAGGTTATATTAACTTTTTTCAGCGGGTGTCCAAACATCCGCTGAAAGAAGTTAAAGCCTCCGGGCGCAATTATGCCGAGGCATAATTGATTAGATGTCTAGAATAAGGAAATTTGCATTGTGCTGTAAACTATGCTATCCTTATGGTAATAATTTGTTGATATTTTTCCAGCAAAAGAGTGGGACCTTCCCGCTCTTTTCTGTTGTTATACCGTAGCAAAACAAATTTTTGACTAACAGCAGGTAAGACCGTTAAATTTCACCAAAGCTACTGGTGGAATTTCTGTTTTATTACGCCAGAATTTCATAGATACAGGAGGAAACAATGAGCAAAGTACCATCTTTAATTGAAGAGCTCGCGAAACCGATTGTTGAAGAGTTGAATCTTGAGTTAGTGGATGTCGAGTTCGTAAAAGAAGGACGTAACTGGTTTTTACGTGTTTATGTAGATACACCTGAGGGTGGAATTGACATTGAACAATGTGCTCAAGTTAGTGAACGACTAAGTTTGCTATTGGATGAAAATGATCCAATTACACAAAACTATTATTTAGAAGTTTCTTCACCTGGAGCAGAACGTCCATTAAAAAAAGATGCTGATTTTGAAAATGCGATTGGCAAATTTATTTATGTTAAAACCTATGAGCCCATCAAGGACATGAAGGAATTCCAAGGCTACTTAACGTCATATGATGAACATACATTAGTGATAGAAGTACGCATTAAAACGCGCAAAATTACAGTAACAATTGAACAAGAAAAAATCGCATTGGCACGACTAGCCATCGATTTTTAAGCATATTGCATATTTAGGAGTGAAAACAAAATGAGTAGTGATTTGTTAGATGCGCTAAATGCGCTAGAAGAACAAAAAGGAATTTCAAGAGATGTGTTAATTGAAGCGATTGAAGCGGCATTAGTTACTGCTTACAAACGCAACTTCAATCAAGCACAAAATGTTCGGGTTGACTTAAATTTAGATAAGGGCTCTATTCGTGTCTTTTCACGTAAAGATGTTGTTGAAGAAGTAGAGGATGACCGTTTGCAAATTTCTGAAGAAGATGCAAAGGCGATCAACCCTGCATACCAGTTGGAAGATGTGGTTGAACAGGAAGTGACACCTCGAAACTTTGGTCGTATTGCCGCTCAGACAGCGAAACAAGTTGTTACTCAACGTGTACGTGAGGCAGAACGTGGCTTAATTTACGAGCAATATGTGGACCGTGAAGATGATATCGTGACTGGTGTAGTTGAGCGTCTAGATGCTCGTAATATTTACGTAGGTCTAGGAAAAGTAGAGGCTGCATTACCACAAAACGAACAAATTCAAGGTGAAACATATCGTCCACACGATCGCATCAAGGTCTATATTACAAAGGTTGAACGTACAACACGCGGACCACAAGTCATTGTTTCACGTACACATCCTGGTTTATTACGCCGCCTATTTGAGATGGAAGTACCTGAAATCTATGAAGGTATTGTAGAAATTAAATCAATTGCTCGTGAAGCAGGAGATCGTTCTAAAATTTCTGTTCATGCACATAACGAAGAAGTAGATCCAGTAGGCTCATGTGTAGGAGCAAAAGGCGCGCGCGTACAAACAATTGTTAATGAATTAAACGGCGAAAAAATCGATATCGTTGAATGGTCAGAAGATCCAGTTGTTTTTGTAGCAAATGCTCTTAGCCCATCAAAGGTATTAGATGTTCAAGTAAATGAAGAAGAAAAATCTACTACGGTTGTCGTACCAGACTATCAATTATCATTAGCAATTGGTAAACGTGGTCAAAATGCACGTTTAGCTGCAAAGTTAACTGGCTGGAAAATTGATATTAAGAGTGAAACGGATGCTCGTGAGTTAGGTATTTATCCATCTGCTACAAGCACTTTCATACCTGCTGAGGATGAAGAAAGTGATTTTGATGATGTTGCAGTTGACTTATATCAAGACGACGAAGAATAAGTAAGAAAGCCCGTGTGACTAGTTAACTGCCATTATTCAGTGGGCGTTGGGTTGCGCCGACTGAATAATGGCAGAGCCTACAATGGAAAATATCTTGATACTTATTTAAAATCTAAGTATATGACCAATGTAGTGCATGGCTAGTCCACCTCTTACGACAAGCTTCAGAGAGGAAAGGTGATTCTTATGGCTATTAATAAAAAAGTACCTCTTCGAAAATGTGTAGCTACTGGAGAAATGCTACCAAAGAAAGAAATGATTCGTGTCGTTCGTTCGAAAGAGGGCGAGGTAAGTGTTGATGTTTCCGGAAAAAAACCCGGACGTGGTGCCTATGTCTCTAAATCGGAAAAAGCGATTGAAATCGCCCGAAAGAAAAATGTTTTAGGGCACCAACTTGATGTAAAAATCCCTGAAGAAATCTACGATGAGCTTATTTTGTTAATTCGTAGGGAGTCTATTATATGATTAATCAAGCAGTGCATAATTTGCTTGGGATAGCGGCAAGAGCACGTAAAGTGATTTCAGGAGAAGAGTTAGTAGTAAAGGAAGTCCGCAATGGGAATGCTAAGCTAGTACTACTTGCAAACGATGCTTCTAAAAACTCTAGCAAAAAAATTCAAGATAAATGCACGTACTATAACGTTGAGTATCATGTAATTGGTGATCGTTATGATTTAGGACATGCTACAGGTAAGGAGGCCCGAGTGGCTTTAGCTATTACCGATAAAGGTTTTGCAAGCAAATTGTCTAGTCTACTCAACGAAAAATAATCGGGGGTGAGCAGATGACCAAAATCAGAGTTCATGAATATGCGAAACAAGTGAATAAAACGAGTAAAGAGGTTATTGAAGCACTAAGTCAATTAAATGTGAGTGTAACAAACCATATGTCAATGTTAGAAAAAGACATAGTATCAAAGTTAAACCAATCATTTAAAGCTACAAAAGAAGTGAAGAAACCTACTCAAAACGTATCGCAGAAATCACAAGCTAATGGCCAACAAAAATCACAGCAATCGATGAAAAAGCAAGAAGGGCAAAAGCAGCAATCTGCTACTTCTAAGCCTAAAGTTAATAATCAGCAACAAACGCATCAAAACTCAAATTCGTCTAACGAAAAATCTAAGAATATAAAAGGTAGCCAAAATAGAAATATGACACAAAATAACAATAATAACAATAATAATAATAATCGCAGAGGTGGCGGTGGTTACAACCAACGTCCAAAACCAGGAATTCACGGCGGAAAACGTCGCCATCCAAAAACACATCAACCAAGTCAACCAGTGAAACAAAAGGAATTACCAGAAAAAATTACTTTTGTTGAATCACTTTCAGTAGCAGAATTAGCAAAAAAACTGCACCGTGAACCATCAGAAATTATTAAAAAATTATTTATGCTTGGTGTAATGGCAACAATTAATCAAGAATTAGATAAGGATGCAATTGAATTAATTTGTGCAGACTATGGTGTAGAAGTTGAAGAAGAAATTCGTGTAGATATTACGGATTTAGAAACACACTTCGAACAAACAGAAGAAGTTAACGAGGCGGATTTATCAGAACGTCCTCCTGTAGTGACAATTATGGGGCACGTAGACCATGGTAAAACTACATTATTAGACTCTATCCGAAACACAAAAGTTACAGCTGGAGAGGCTGGCGGTATTACTCAGCATATCGGTGCTTATCAAGTAACTGAAGGCGACAAAAAAATTACGTTCCTTGATACACCAGGACACGCTGCTTTCACAACGATGCGTGCGCGCGGTGCGAAAGTAACGGACTTAACGATTTTAGTAGTAGCTGCGGATGATGGTGTTATGCCACAAACAGTAGAAGCGATTAACCACGCAAAAGCAGCAGAAGTACCAATTATCGTTGCAGTTAATAAAATGGATAAACCATCAGCGAATCCAGACCGTGTAATGCAAGAGTTAACAGAGCATGGCCTAGTTCCTGAAGCTTGGGGCGGCGAAACTATTTTCGTACCAATTTCTGCATTAAAAGGTGAAGGCATTGACACATTGCTTGAAATGATTTTACTTGTCGCTGAAGTTGGAGAATTAAAAGCGAACCCTGATCGCTTAGCACTTGGTACAGTAATTGAAGCACAGCTAGATAAAGGTCGAGGTTCTGTTGCAACGCTTTTAGTACAAGATGGAACATTAAAGGTTGGGGACCCAATTGTTGTCGGCCATACTTATGGACGTGTACGTGCAATGGTGAATGACAAAGGCCGTCGTGTGAAGGAAGCTGGACCATCAACACCAGTAGAAATCACAGGCTTAAATGATGTACCACAAGCTGGTGACCGTTTCGTTGTCTTTGAAGACGAAAAAACAGCGCGCCAAGTCGGAGAAACTCGTGCAATGTCAGCCATTCAAGCACAACGCTCAGAAAAACAACGCGTAACGCTTGATAACTTATTCGAACAAATGAGTCAAGGCGAAATGAAAGAGCTAAACTTAATTGTTAAAGCTGACGTTCAAGGTACTGTAGAAGCTATGGCTGCATCATTAATGAAAATTGATGTTGAAGGCGTAAACGTGAAAATTATTCACACTGGCGCTGGGGCGATTACAGAATCAGATATTTCTCTTGCTGCGGCTTCAAATGCAATTGTTATTGGCTTCAATGTTCGTCCAGATGTCAATGCAAAACGTGCAGCAGAAGAAGAGGGCGTAGATATTCGTCTACACCGCATTATCTATAAAGTAATTGAGGAAATTGAACAAGCAATGAAAGGTATGCTTGATCCAGAATTCGTAGAGAAAATTATTGGTCAAGCAGAAGTTCGACAAACAATTAAAGTATCAAAAGTTGGTACTATTGCTGGTTCATACGTAACAGAAGGTAAAGTAACTCGTGATTCTGGCGTACGTATAATCCGTGAAAATGTAGTAATTTTTGAAGGTGAATTAGATACACTAAAACGTTTCAAAGATGAAGTTAAAGAAGTTGCAAGAGGTTACGAATGTGGTATTACAATTACAAACTTCAACGATATTAAAGAAGGCGATATTATCGAAGCCTATATTATGGAAGAAGTTAAACGCGTATAATGATTGTTTATGCAGAGGTTGAATTTATTATTCAAACTGCCCATTCGTTGAAGGAAAAACGTGCTGTTCTACAGCGTATGATTACCCGCACTAAGCAAAAATTTAATGTCTCCATTGCGGAAATTGACCATCAAAATGTATGGCAACGCACGAAATTAGCGCTTGTTGCTGTTTCTTCATCAAAAGAAGCAGCCGAGCGGGAAATTAATCATGCGCTCCACTACTTACAGTCAAATCCATCTTGGGAACAGCTAGATGTGTGGCGAGACTATTTATAAGTAACATTAGATCGTTGTGTATGTTTAGATGTGATTTACTCATTCCTTGCATACACAACGATCTGTACATCGAAATTGAGGTGACAAACTATGTCTCTACGCTCTAACCGTGTTGCTGAGCAAATGAAAAAAGAGCTCGGTGATATTCTTGGCCGTAAAATAAAAGATCCGCGTGTTGGTTTTGTTACTGTTACTGGTGTTGAAGTGACAGGTGATTTACAGCAAGCGACCATTTATATTACAACTCTAGGCAATGAACGTGAACGAGAGGAAACACTAAAAGCTTTAGTAAAAGCTTCTGGTTTCATTCGCTCGGAAATCGGTACACGAATCCGTTTGCGTCGTACACCAGAATTAATCTTTGAATTTGATTCATCGATTGAATATGGGAACCGTATTGATTCATTGTTACGTGGTTTACACGAAGAATAAGTTTGACTTAAAAAAGTCTGCCCTATGCATGTTCATGCAGGCAGACTTTTTACATACGCCAAAGAAGATTTTACTGAGCAAAGCGGCGGAAAATATTCAAATTTGGATACTGTCAAATAGGCTAAAAAGAATTGATTTTCGTTCATCACCAAATTATGTGGAGAACAACTCCGAGTTATAGTGATGAACCTTGATATTAGGAGGAAATTTATGAACGGTATTTTACCGCTATGGAAGGAACGTGGCATGACGAGTCACGATTGCGTCTTTAAATTGCGAAAGATATTACGTACTAAAAAAGTTGGACATACAGGCACGCTTGATCCAGGGGTAGAGGGTGTTCTTCCAATTTGTATAGGTCAAGCAACACGTATTGCAGAATATTTAACTGATGCAGGCAAAACCTATGAAGCTGTGATTTCAATTGGTCGTACAACGACAACTGAGGATGCAGAAGGAGAAACGGTAGAGCAAGATCATACGATTAAAAAGTTTACACGTACTCAATTGCTAGAAGTTTTAGCCTCCTTAACAGGTGTTATTACTCAAACGCCACCGATGTTTTCGGCTGTCAAAGTAAATGGTAAACGTCTCTACGAATATGCTCGAAAAGGTGAAATTGTTGAAAGGCCCTCACGTCAGGTTACTATTTATGCATTAGAGCTGCTAGAAGATGTAGAAATATATGAAGGTCAAGAAATTATGTTTCCAATCCGAATAGCATGTAGTAAAGGGACTTATATTCGCACACTAGCTGTGCAAATCGGAGAAGCACTTGGCTATCCTGCACATATGAAAGAGCTCGTACGCACTGCCTCAGGTACGTTTACACAAGAAAATTGCTTTACATTGGCACAAGTTGCTGAGCTGATGGAAGCTGAACAAATCGATTCATGCATTTTACCAGTGGAGTATGCATTAACAGATTATCCGTATATTGAGATAACTTCTGCTAATGAAAAAGAAATTTCCAATGGACAAGTGCTTCCAGCAGATGCATTATTAAAGATACATGATAAAATTGTTTTTGGAATCAGTGGGAAAGCAATTGCGGTGTATCAGGCCCATCCTACAAAGGAAGGGCTTATGAAGCCACATAAGATGTTTCCGACGATAGAGTAGGAGGATTTTTTGTATGGAGGTCATTCATTTAAAATACCCACACCAACTACAGCAACGAGAAAGCATGCAGCCATACTCATTGGCACTCGGCTTTTTTGATGGTGTACATAGAGGGCATCAGGCAGTTATTAAGGCAGCGAAAGAAGAAGGAGACAAACGTCAAATTCCAACAGCTGTTATGACATTCGATCCACATCCTTCTGTAGTGCTAGGTGGACGTAACGAAAAGGTATTTTATATTACGTTACTACAGCAGAAATTACAGCTTTTTGAAGAACAAGGTGTAGATACAGTATTTGTTGTACATTTCACATCAGATTTTGCAAAACTCTCACCTGTTGCATTTATTGATACATTTATTCGTGGGTTGAACATCCAACATGTTACAGCTGGCTTTGATTATTCTTTTGGTGCTTTTGGTAAAGGCACAATGGCAGATATGCTTGAATTGAGTAATGGAGAGTATGGCGTGACGGTTGTTGACAAGAAGACTGACAACATCGAAAAAATTAGCTCTACACGTATCCGTAAGCTTTTACAAGAGGGAGATATGGAAGAAGCAAGATTGCTCTTAGGACGACCATTTGAAGTTACGGGTATCGTTGTTCATGGTGATAAGCGAGGGCGTACAATAGGTTTCCCAACTGCTAATGTTCAAGCATTAGAGGGTACGTATATTCCAGCAAGCGGTGTGTATGCGGTTCGTTTACTTGTACAAAATAACTGGTATGATGGTGTATGTAATGTAGGCTATAAACCAACATTTAAAGATCCAAACGACAAGCAATTATCCATCGAAGTCCATATATTAAACTTTGAAAAAAATATTTACGGTGAAGAAGTGCATGTCGCTTGGTATAAACGTATAAGAAGTGAACGGAAATTCGATGGTATTGAATCGTTGAAAGCACAAATCGAAAAGGATAAACAAGAAGCAATTGAATATTTTGGGATCATCACCGAAAGTTAGGGATGGCATTTGGAAACGTATACTCTGTATATAAGTTGATCTTCGTTACGACTGGGCGACTCTTTGGGGATTAGCGTCACAGGTGAGACCCTGCAGCGAAGCGTCAGCAACAAATGTTTTTCTGTGCGAAAGCGAAGCGACAGCAACAAATGTTTTATCTGTGCGAAAGCGAAGCGACAGCAACAACAAAGCGCCCTAACGGAACGAAAATCAACCCCACGTTATAGTGATGAGCCAAAATCTACTTTAGCATTTGAATAGGCGCTTACGTTAACGCTTGCTTGACCTTTTGATTTATGGTAACATTCATAAGTGCATAATATGCTTAACCTTAGCTCGGTATATCGATAACTCCAACGTGTACTGTGCTAATGGGGATTAACAATTATTTAGGAGGTCCATACAAATGGCTATTTCAAAAGAACGTAAAAACGAAATTATTGCTGAGTACCGTACTCACGAAAGTGATACTGGTTCTCCAGAAGTACAAGTTGCAGTATTAACAGAGGAAATTAACGCTCTAAATGCTCACTTACGTACACACAAAAAAGATTTCCACTCTGAGCGTGGTCTTCTTAAAATGGTAGGTCGTCGCCGTCACTTATTAAAATATCTTCGTGAAACTGACGTACAACGTTACCGTGAACTAATCACTCGTTTAGGCTTACGTCGCTAATTGTCAATCGAAAAGCGGGATTAATCCCGCTTTTTCTTTATGTTTATAAACAAAGAGAAGATGACAAGCTTTCATATTGAGAAAACAAGCGTATATGGCATGAATCTTAATAGTTTCTCTATTAAATCAAGTTAAAAAACACAGTTTCAATAAAATACAGAAATAAATCCTAAATAAATTGGCAATAACTGAATTTAAATGTATGATTATTTCATGAAATATTTAGCATAGAACAAGCATTTTTGGTACACTTACTATTAGTACATACAGACGAAGTAAGTGTTTTTATAATAGAGAGGGGTTCATTGAATGAACGAAAAGAAAGTCTATTCCTATGAATGGGCTGGCCGTCCGCTTGTAATCGAAGTTGGACAGTTAGCAAAACAAGCAAATGGGGCCGTTTTAGTACGCTATGGTGATACATCTGTACTTTCAACAGCAACAATGTCAAAATCACCAAAACCACTTGATTTCTTCCCATTAACAGTAAACTACGAAGAACGTTTATACGCAGCAGGTAAAATTCCTGGTGGCTTTATTAAACGTGAAGGACGTCCGTCTGAAAAAGCAATACTAGCAAGCCGTTTAATCGACCGTCCGATTCGTCCGATGTTCCCAGACGGTTTCCGTAATGAAGTACAAGTAATTTCGATGGTTATGTCTAACGATCCAGATTGCACGTCTGAAATGGCTGCAATGGTTGGTTCATCATTAGCGTTAGCTATCTCGGATATTCCATTCGGTGGACCGATTGCAGGTGTACAAGTTGGATATATTGACGGTAAATTTATTGTGAACCCAACAGTGGAACAATCTAATCAATCAACAGTCCATTTATCTGTAGCAGGTAACAAGGATGCTATCAACATGGTTGAAGCAGGTGCACTAGAAGTACCGGAAGAAGTAATGCTAGAAGCCATTATGTTCGGTCATGAAGAAATCAAAAAAATTATTGCTCTCCAAGAGCAAATTGTTGCAGAAGTAGGGAAAGAAAAATTACCGATAACATTATTTGAAATTGATGAAGCGATTCAAGCAGATATAAAAACAGCTTGTGAGACTGACATGCATGATGCTATTCAAACTGCTGAAAAACATGCACGTGATGAGGCTATTAAAGCGGTAAAAGAACGTGTTATTGCTTCTTATGAAGAGCAAGAAGCTGATGATGAAACAATGAAGCAAGTTTATACAATTCTAGATAAAATGGTTAAAGACGAAGTACGTCGTCAGATTACAGAAGATAAAGTTCGTCCAGATGGTCGTAAGTTAGACGAAATCCGTCCACTTTCTTCTGAAACTGGCTTATTACAACGTACTCACGGTTCAGGATTATTTACGCGTGGACAAACACAAGCCCTTTCTATTTGTACATTAGGTGCACTTGGTGATGTACAAATTATCGACGGTTTAGGTGTGGAAGAATCAAAACGCTTTATGCATCACTATAACTTCCCGCAATTCTCTGTAGGGGAAACTGGCCCTATTCGTGGACCAGGTCGTCGTGAAATCGGTCATGGTGCACTAGGAGAGCGTGCTCTTGATGCGGTAATTCCAGATGAATCAGTATTCCCATATACAATCCGTTGTGTATCAGAAGTACTTGAGTCAAACGGTTCTACATCACAAGCTTCTATCTGTGCTTCAACATTAGCGATGATGGATGCTGGTGTTCCATTAAAAGCACCTGTAGCAGGTATTGCAATGGGTCTTATTAAAAAAGGCGAACATTACTCTATTTTAACTGATATTCAAGGTATGGAAGACCACCTTGGAGATATGGACTTTAAAGTTGCAGGTACAGCTAAAGGTGTAACAGCACTTCAAATGGACATTAAAATTGATGGTTTATCACGCAACATTTTAGAAGAAGCATTAACACAAGCTAAAATTGGCCGTATGCACATTTTAGAATCAATGCTTGCTACTCTTGCAGAACCACGTGAAAAATTATCTACATTTGCACCGAAAATTGTCATCGTGAAAATTAATCCTGATAAAATTCGTGATGTTATCGGACCTGGCGGTAAACAAATTAACAAAATTATTGAAGAAACTGGCGTAAAAATTGATACGGAGCAAGATGGTACAATTTACATCTCTTCAGCAGATGAAGAAATGAACGCTCGTGCAAAACAAATTATCGAAGACATCGTACGTGAAGCGAAAGTTGGCGAGTATTACTTATCAACAGTTAAACGTATTGAAAAATTCGGTGCGTTCTGCGAAATATTCCCAGGTAAAGATGGTTTACTTCACATCTCTGAAATTCAAGAGGAACGTACAAAACAAGTTGAAGATGTCTTAAAACTTGGCGATCAATTACTTGTAAAAGTTATTGAAATTGACAAGCAAGGTCGTGTGAATTTATCTCGTAAAGTAGTGATCCAAGAGGAAAAAGAACGCGCTGAGCAAGATAAATAATAAATTGTAGAAAAGGCTGCGTATAATGCGCAGCCTTTTTTAAATCAAATATATTGAAAATGGTTCAATAAGGGATATTTTGTGGGAATCTTACATTATGGTTCATCACTAAAAGTCGTGGATGATTTTTGGTAAAACGTATACTATGTAAATAAGTTGATGGAAGTGGAGAATAGGCGACTCCTTGGGGATTAGCGTCACAGATGAGACCCTGGAGCGAGCATCGCGAGTGAAGCGGCTCATCGGACGCCCCCAGGAAGCTCTGCTCTGCTCTGCGCGAAAGCGAAGCGTCAGCGGCAAATGTTTTATCTGCGCGAAAGCGCCCAGTCGGAACGGAAATCAACCACACGTTTTGGTGATGATCCCACATTATGTCCTTGATGTAGAGCCAGAGATAAATTGGGGGAGATTTTTTGGTACAAGTACATACATGTCAGAATGGTGTGCGTATTGTGTCTGAGCAAATCGATCATGTAAGATCAGTTGCGCTAGGCATTTTTGTTAATGCAGGATCTCGTTATGAGCTACCTGAGGAAAATGGCATTACACATTTTATAGAACATATGCTTTTTAAAGGAACAAAAACTCGAACAGCTCGTCAAATTGCTGAAGAATTTGACCGAATTGGTGGAGAGTTAAATGCCTTTACATCCAAGGAAAATACTTGTTATTATGCAAAGATTTTAGACCATCATGCTGAGCTTGCCGTTACAATATTAGCAGATATGTTCTTTAACTCTACATTTGCAGAAGAAGAGTTAGAGAAAGAACGACAAGTTGTGCTAGAGGAAATATTAATGAGTGAAGACGCACCTGATGACGATGTTCATGAAAAGCTATGGGGAGTTATGTATCCGAATGATGCACTCGGTCGTCCAATACTAGGAACTGCGGCTACTTTGAAAACATTTACAGCAAAAAAAATACGTAACTATATGGCTAAACATTATGGTCCAGAGTCAGTTGTTATTTCAATAGCGGGAAATATTTCTGCAAAGCTCATGCAAACAATTGAAGACTTATTTGGCCAATATCAACCATCACCACTTGCGGTTGAACCTGTGCTATCGAATCCTCATTTTCATCCAGGAGAGATTTCAAAAACTCGTGATACGGAGCAAGCGCATTTAGCCATTTCTTATCCAGCAATTGGTGTAAAAGATTCAGATATGTATAGCTTCATCGCACTTAATAATATTATAGGTGGTAATATGAGTTCTCGTTTGTTCCAAGAAGTACGTGAGGAACGTGGTTTAGCCTATTCAATATTTTCTTACCAATCCTGTTATGCTGATGTTGGGGCATTTACGATTTATGGTAGTACAAGTCGTCAGCAATTATCACAGCTTCAGCATACAATTGATGCGACATTACTTGATATCGTGGCAGGTGGCGTGACAGAGGAAGAACTTATGAATGCGAAGGAACAGCTGAAGGGTAGTTTTGTACTCGGTCTAGAAGGGACAGGCGCTCGTATGAATCGTAACGGTACAAGTGAGTTAGTGCATCGCAAACATCGTTCAGTAGACGAAGTATTAGCGTCAATCGATGTCGTTTCAATGGAATCAGTAAATCGTTTAATAGCAAAAATCTTGAAAGCTGAGCCAGCCATTTCAATAATCGGCCCAGAAGCTTAAAAAGGTTGCCATTTAAAGGCAACCTTTTTTCTATTCAGTTGCTTTAAAAAACCTCTCTTGCTAAATATAAGGTAAGGCTTTGAAGTAAAATAAAAATACTAATGATGATGCTCATGATTGTAGGGATCAAAATTATCAATAAATTTTCTACTACTTGAGATAAAAAGTAATGGATAGGGAAACTAATTATAAAAATAAGGAAGATGGCTGTCATCATTCTAAAATAACGCATCCGCTTTGTCTCGTCTAGATGATGGATATAAAACTGGATGGAGATGAGTAAAGAAGCGCTGCTAATATAGGCGAAGTACATGGCGAAATGCTCTGAAAAATTACCGTTTGCTGCAGTTTGTGAAAAATAAGCAGGTGCTATTAGAATAAAAAGTAGGATCACTACGCCGTGACAATATAGAAAATCAGCCTGTAACTGTGTTTTTCTCGTCAAAGGTAGACTATTTACAAACAACTCCCAATTTGCTTTTTGATCGTCCTCGTAGATTCCTCCAACAATGGAAGCAGAAAAAACTACAACAAATATTCCTATTGAGGGACTGTCTAAAATAGGTATTTCCGTGAAACTAATGATCATACAAATAATAGCTGCAAAAAGAATGGACCATTTTTGCACCATTATTCTTTGTAAAAGTAAAGCCTGCATTCACTCACTCCTTTAAAATTCTTTCCGTTTATATATGGCAGTTGAAATCAGAGAAGATAGCCATAAGATTAAAAGTCCAGCAAACGGAGCTAAAAACATAAACTGTTTTAAGTCTGACAATGCTAATGTCATATCTGGTAAATGCTCGTTTAAAAGACTAAATAAAAAGCTAGGTATGAAGCAAAAAGCAATAAGAACCATTCTTCCTTTATTGGAACCAAATTTAATGTAAATCGGTAATAATAGTGCTAGCATACAAAAGGCTAACGCCACAATAAGATTAAATGTTAGAAAAAACTCTGTAGATGCCCAATTATTCGTAAAACGATGAATAATGAATACAATCGGTAGTGCGAGGATGAGTCCAAAAATCAAAAGAACGATACTAAGTATATATTTACTAAGTATGATGTCCCCTTTTGAAATGGGTAAAGTATTCGCATATTTATCCCAGCTGCTTTGTTCATCATACGTAAGAGCAGTTATAGCTTGAAAGGTCACGACAAAAATAATAATCGTAAAGAGCATTAAAGCTTGTTGCATAAAAATTGATATGAATAGGAAAAAAATCAACACGAAGGCCTGAGCTTTTATTTGACGTTGAATCGTCATTAAATCTTTTAAGATAAGACCTGCCATGATTCAAACACTACCTTTCACATAAAATAGCATAATATCTTCTATAGAAGGCTTTTCAAGAGAAAATACTTCGTTTACTTCATTTTTTAGAACTAAGGCTTCTATACCAAAGGCTCCATTACGTTTTCTTATAATGGCATGTTCTGGTATTTCACTTACTTCCTCTTTATTGCCTTTAAATATTCCGTACTCGTAGAGCAGTACGTCTTTACCTTCACTAAATAAAATTTCGCCGTTATGAATGAATGTAATATAGTCAGCAATCTTTTCTAAATCACTTGTTATATGAGAAGAAAATAAAATGCTATGTGTTTCATCCTGCATAAACGTTAAAAATAAATCGAGAATTTCATCACGTATAATTGGATCTAGTCCACTCGTTGGTTCATCTAAAATTAACAATTTTGGATGATGCGATAATGCTAATGCAATGGACAGCTTCATCCTCATTCCCCGGGATAATTCTTTTACGTTCTTCCTCTTTGGAACTTTAAATTGTGCTAATCGCTCAAAATAAAAGTCTGAATCCCACGTTTTAAATACTTTTTTCATGATTTTGTCGAGCTGCGTCGCATTGAGCGTTTCAGGAACATGTAAATCGTCAAAAACCACACCGATGTCGTTTTTTATCGATAATTCATGTTCGACAATATCCTTCCCGAATAACAGAATTTCGCCATATTCTTTTTTTAATAAGTTAAGTATGCATTTAATTGTAGTAGACTTCCCAGCGCCATTTTCTCCTACAAAGCCCATGACAGTGCCTTGAGGTACTGAAAAACTTACATCACTAAGAGCAAACCCTTCAAAGCTTTTATGTAAATCATGAATTTCAATAGCATTCATTTAGTTGTCCTCCTCCAAAATTAATGAAAGTAACTCCTGTAATTCCTCTTTTGTCAGCCCAGCCGTTTTTGCCGTTTTAACCGCTTTCTGCATATGCTCTTCAACTTGGCGTAATAATTCCTCGCGCAGAAAATCTTGATTTCGTTCTGTAACAAAGCTTCCTTTCCCGGCCACCGTTTCGATAAATCCATCTCGCTCTAAATCTGCATAAGCACGCTTCGTTGTCATAACGCTAATTTTTAAATCCTTTGCAAGTGCACGAATAGAAGGTAGTGCATCACCGGCCTGTAATTTATTTGCTAATATAGCTTCCTTAAGCTGTAAGGTTATTTGCTCGTAAATGGGCTTATTGCTAGCGTTGCTTAAATGGATATGCACAAATTTTTCACCTCTCATAACTGTATATACACACTATACACAGATGGATGGGTAAATGCAACATTTTCCTACTTTGGGTAGGGGTCACGAATTGCAAAAACTCGGCATATATTGAGGTAACGGTTCAAGGAGGGAGATGAGGCATGTTACTATCAGAGATGGTGGATAAAGAGTTAATTCAAGTTGAAGGTGGCGTACATTTTGGTATACTGGCACATACAGAATGTCTCTTAGATGTGCAAACTGGAAAGATACATGGCTTTGAGATTGTTAAAGATAAGTTGCCATTCCAAAAAAAGAAAGTGAAAGTTAGTGAAATGATCCCTTGGCATGAAATTATACTAATTGGTGAAGATCGGATTTTATTTAATAAAACAACGACGGTACAGTCAGAATTTTTACAGTGAGGTGAGCTTTTGGAAAATGAAAAATGGCTTGTTATCGGTGAAGATCTAAGATTAAAGGAATTAGCTACAATGCTAAGAAGCCCATCGAGAACTGTATTTTATAAAAGAACGTCAGTTTGGAATGAGGAATTAAATAAGCTTGTATTAGAATTCCAACCAAATAGAATTATTCTGCCCATACTTCCGCTGAAAATTGTAGTGGAACAACTGTATGGCATATCACAAGTTAAATTTTATACAGGGCGTTTAACTATGCATTGGAAGCATTTACTTGAGAGAAATAAAACAAATTGCTATTTGCAGCAAGAATCTTTTATTTGGCAAAACGCAAGATTAACAGCGGAGGGATTTATCGCCACGTTTTACGGACTCGAGCAGAAATGTATTTACGGACAAAACTTTACTATCGCAGGGTTTGGGCGCACCGCCAAAATGCTCGCTTCTTTACTCGTCAAGATGGGCGCTAATGTCCATATTGTAGCGCGTTCAGTTGTACAAGTGAGTGAAGCAAAAGCATATGGTTATAAAGCTACGAATTTAGATGATCGCCAATGGTCAATTAGTGATGGAATTTTTATTAATACGATTCCAGCTAAGTGGATTACTGATTCATTTAAAGAACATGTCCCAACTGTACTATATGATTTGGCTTCAGAGCCTGGCTGTTTAGATATAGACGCTGAACAATTACAAACGTATGTGCTATTGCCGTCATTACCCGGGAAATACTTTGCACATGATGCAGCTACAATACTGTGCAAGGCAATAGAGGAGGAAGAAAATTGCTAATAGGGAAACGAATTGGTTTAGGTATTACAGCCTCCCATTGCACGTATGAGGATGTAGTACCTAAAATTCAAAACTTTATAGACGTAGGGGCAACAGTTATCCCAATAATTACACACTCCGTTTTACATGCAGCTACGCGTTTTGGTACTGGGGAGGAGTGGATAGCAAAAATAGAGGAGTTGACTGGAGAAAAGGTTATTTCCTCTATTAAAGAGGCAGAACCATTCGGACCATCCAATCCATTGGATGCGATGGTTATAGCTCCGATGACAGGCAATAGTATTAGTAAATTTGCTAATGCAGCAACAGATAGCCCGGTGTTAATGGCTGCGAAGGCAACATTGCGTAACGGTTCGCCTGTTATCCTAGGCATTTCAACAAATGATGCTCTTGGCTTAAATTCTTTAAATATAATGAAGCTACTAAATGCCAAAAACATTTACTTTATCCCATTTGGGCAGGACTCACCGCATTCAAAGCCAAATTCTTTGATTGCTGATTTTGAACAAATGGTGGCCACTGTTCATGAAGCAATTACTGAGAAAAAGCAATTACAACCGCTGTTGATACAATATTTCAAATAATTCATGAATTACACACAATTTTCAGTATTTTTGTGATACAATAGCACACATTATGGAACTTGTACTCAAGGAGAGATGACAGATGACAAAGCAGTTAACAGTTGCAGTTGTTGGGGCAACAGGAGCAGTAGGAACAAAAATGATGGAGCAGCTTATTAAACGTAATTTTCCGATTGGAGATATTAAGTTTTTAGCTTCTGCTCGTTCAGCAGGAAAATCAATCGAGTTTAATGGTAAGACCTATACAATAGAAGAAGCGACACCTGAAGCTTTTGAGGGCGTCAATGTCGCTTTATTCTCTGCTGGTGGCTCGGTATCTGCCGTACTTGCACCAGAAGCAGCAAAACGCGGTGCAGTAGTGATCGATAATACGAGCCATTTCCGCATGGATCCAGAGGTACCACTAGTTGTACCAGAAGTAAATCGTGGTGATCTTGCTAAGCATAAAGGAATTATTGCGAATCCAAACTGCTCTACCATTCAAATGATGGCTGCACTTGAACCTATTCGTAATGCATTTGGCTTAACAAAAATTATCGTATCGACATACCAAGCTGTTTCAGGTGCAGGTGTTTCTGCCATTCAGGAATTAAAGGCACAAAGTACAAACTGGGATGCAGGTAAGGATGTAGAAGCAAATATTTTACCTTCTGGTAGCGACAAACGTCACTATCCAATCGCTCGTAATGTCATTCCACAAATTGATAAATTTACAGACAATGGCTTTACATACGAGGAAATGAAGATGATTAATGAAACGAAAAAAATCATGAATGCACCAGAGCTAAAAGTTGCTGCAACTTGCGTTCGCGTGCCAGTCGTTTCAGGACATTCTGAGTCTGTTTATATTGAGGTAGAGAAAGAAGCAACGGTACAAGAGATTTTTGAAGTATTACGCAGTGCACCAGGTGTGATATTACAAGATGATATCGCAACACAAACTTACCCAATGCCTATCTATGCAGAAGGGGAAGATGCTACTTTTGTAGGACGTATCCGTCAAGATTTAGACAACAAAAAAGGATTCCACCTATGGATCGTTTCCGACAATCTTTTAAAAGGGGCTGCATTGAACTCAATCCAAATTGCAGAAGCATTGCTGGAGGATAACTTACTATAAGAGGGGTGTAAGGATGAATTTAGGGCGAATTGGAACGGCGATGATTACGCCGTTCAAAGAAGATGGCACGATTAATTATCCAGAACTAGAACGTATTATTAATCATTTGATTGATAATGGTACAGATTGTATTGTCGCATGTGGCACAACCTCTGAAAACCCAACTATGTCCACAGAAGAAAAAATTGAAGTTGTACGCTTTACAGTAGAAAAAGTAGCAGGCCGTGTACCCGTAATTGCGGGTACAGGGGATAACGAAACTGCTTACTCTATTGCAATGACGCACAAGGCTGAAGAAAATGGTGCAGATGGTATTATGCTTGTAGCACCATATTATAATAAGCCAAATCAACGCGGTATTTTTGCGCACTTTGAAACAATTGCTAAAGAAACAAGTTTACCTGTCATGCTTTATAATGTGCCAGGACGTACGGGTGTCAATGTTGCCTATGAAACTTCCGTTGCTTTAAGTAAAATTCCTAATATTGCATGGATTAAAGAAGCAAGCGGCAATTTAGTTCAAATGGGCGATATTATTGAAAATGTTGATTCAAATGATAATTTCTTAGTATATAGTGGGGATGATGGTTTAACACTTCCACTATTAGCAATCGGCGGAGCAGGTATTATTTCAGTGGCTGCCCATGTAGTTGGTAATGATATGCAATTAATGATTAAAGCGTTTGAAGAAGGAAATCACGAGCTAGCAGCCAAAATTCACCGAGCATTATTACCACTTGTACGTGCGCTGTTCGCACAACCAAATCCTTCGCCTGTAAAATATGCGATGACCAAATTAGGCTTTGATACAATCAACGTTCGTCTGCCAATGATGGAAATGACGGATGAAGAAAAAGAAAACTTTGACCAAATTTGGGATACGTATCAAGATAAGGCGAGAGGCTTTAGAAAAATAAGTAGCTTTAGCTAAACTGTAATTGGAGCTAATTCGTATTAGCCTCCCAGACTTTAGACAAACTTGAAATTTAGGTTTGTCTAAAGTCTTTTTTCTTTTTAGGATTAGAAAGGGAAAATCGCTCAGGTACCAGAAGAATCCGCTCGGGTAGGAGTGAAAATCGCTCAGGTACCAGAGGAATCCGCTCGGGTAGGAGTGAAAATCGCTCAGGTACCAGAGGAATCCGCTCGGGTAGGAGTGAAAATCGCTCAGGTACCAGAGGAATCCGCTCGGGTAGGAGTGAAAATCGCTCAGGTACCAGAGGAATCCGCTCGGGTAGGAGTGAAAATCGCTCAGGTACCAGAGGAATCCGCTCGGATAGGAGTGAAAATCGCTCAGGTACCAGAGGAATCCGCTCGGGTAGGAGTGAAAATCGCTCAGGTACCAGAGGAATCCGCTCGGGTAGGAGTGAAAATCGCTCAGGTACCAGAGGAATCCGCTTGGGTAGGAAGAAAAACCGCTCAGGTAGCCCCGAAATCCGCTCCGGTAGAAAAGAGACCAGCTCAAGTAATATCAAAATCCGTTCTGGTAAATGGGAAAACTGCTCAGGCGCTATACCCAGCCACTATAACCATCAAAGTGGAAGTGATGAACATCCTAGCAATGATAAATCCAGCTTACTTCAATAGTTTTTGCTTATAAAAGACAAATTTAGAGCCTTCACCACGCTATATCCCCACATTCCTTTCCACCTAATGGTAATGCAAAATAGCAATTATTTTCTTTTTCAATCATGAAACGTGTATTTTTGATTTGTGCAAAAGCTTTGCAAACCGTATAATAAATCTTAAGTGGTTGCTGTTCGGGATATTTTTTAGGAGGAAATAAATTGACAAAAAAGAAAAATGAATTAATTCGCATCATTCCACTTGGTGGCGTGGGCGAAATTGGTAAAGCAATGTACGTAGTAGAAATTGACGAAGAGCTATTTGTAGTGGATAGTGGCTTGATGTTCCCTGAAGACGAAATGCTGGGCATTGATATCGTAATTCCAGATATTACGTATTTAGAGGAAAATAAAGATCGTGTAAAAGGGATTTTCTTAACGCATGGTCATGAAGATGCAATTGGCGCCATTGCCTACGTATTACAAAAAGTGAAAGCGCCAGTGTACGGATCAAAATTAACAATTGCACTAGCAAAGGAACATTTAAAGGAATTGCCTGCACCACATCAGGTGAAATTCTTTGAGGTTACGAACCGTAGTCGTATGAATTTTAACTCAACGTATGTGACATTCTTCCATACAACACATAGTATTCCCGATTCGTTAGGGGTAGTGTTCCATACATCTGAAGGAGCAATTGTTCATACAGGTGAGTTTAAATTCGATCAATCCGCGACAGGTAAATTTAAGCCTGATTTAGCAAAAATGGCTCAGCTAGGAGAAGAAGGCGTATTTATGCTGCTATCTGAGTCGAGTGAAGCTGAGCGACCAGGTTATACGACATCTGAGATTGTGATTGAAGAGCAATTATCAAAAACATTCCATTCAGCACCAGGTCGTATTTTAGTTGCTGTTTATGCATCGAATTTTATTCGTATTCAACAAGTATTGACACAAGCTCAAAAGTCGTTCCGTAAAGTAGTTATTGTAGGAAAACCTTTAGAAAAAGCTGTGGATTTAGGTGCAAATCTAGGTTACTTAACAGTAGAAGAAGATACAATCATCCCTATCTCAGAAATGCAAAAGTATCAAGATGATGAGATTATTATTATTGCAACAGGTAATAAAGGGGAGCCACTTGACGCATTAGAAAAAGTTGTCCGCAAACATCACCGAGACATTAAAATTAAAAAAGATGATACAGTATTAATTACTTTTACACCGTCTCCTGGAATGGAAGTACAGATGGCTAATACGATGAACTCCATCGCAAAAGCAGGTGCTGAAATTCTGACATCTAGCAAAAATGTACATGTGTCGGGTCATGGTAGCCAAGAGGATTTAAAGTTAATGCTGAACTTAATGCAACCAAAGTACTTTATCCCTGTGCAAGGGGAGTACCGCATGCTTATTGCTCACTCTAAGCTTGCTCAACAGCTAGGTATGCACAAATCACAAATATTCATCGCCGATAAGGGTGATATTGTAGAATATAAAAATGGTAAAATGCGAATGAGTGGCCGTGTACAAGCTGGTAATGTATTAATAGATGGTATTGGTGTTGGAGATGTAGGCAACATTGTACTACGCGATCGTAAATTATTATCACAGGATGGTATTTTCATTGTTGTAGTAACATTAAACCGTGCTCAAAAGAAAATTGCATCTGGTCCAGAAATTTTATCGCGTGGTTTCGTATATGTACGTGAATCAGAGGAATTAATGGTGGAAGCTTCTGAAATTGCGAAAAACGTTATTGAAAAATACGTGGGTAAAGATACATTTGAATGGACAAACATTAAACAAGAAATTCGAGATACACTAAATACGTATTTATTCCAAAAAACAAAGCGCCGCCCAATGATTATCCCAATCATTATGGAATATTAAAAAATAACTCATTGTTGAATGTTTAGTAAGAAGTGAATAAAAAAGGATTTTCTAGCCGAATGAGAACGGTGGAAAATCCTTTTTTTGGCTCATCACCAAAAGTTGGGGGATTGTATTTTTCGTTACAGATGAGATCTTGGAGCGCAGTAAAGGAACGAAGGATAAAAGCATCCGAAAACATCTGTTGTTGCTGTCGCTTCGCTTTCGCACAGACAAAAACCCTGTTGCTGTTGCTGTCGCTTCGCTTTCGCACAGAAAATATTTGGTGCCCCGACGTCCCCGGGAAAATGCCTAGCCTGAACGGAAATCAACCCCACTTTATGGCGATGAGTCTTTTTTTTGAAATAATCAAGTTCTACATGTTATTATTCGCTACATATATAGAATGGACTGTAAAAGAAGGTGAAATAGATGGCGACTAGTAAAAAACGAAAAATCACTAAAGGAAAAGCGAAAACAGAAAAAAAAGAAATGCATCCGCTTATGTATGAAATTTTAGGACTCATCTTAATTGCAGTAGCGGTTATTATGATTTTTGAATATGGCATGATTGGACGTGTCCTACAAACAATAGCTATGTTTCTTGTTGGAAATCTACATTTTGCTGTGCCATTTATGCTTATATTTGTTGCAGTGTTGCTCATGATTGGGCGAAAGAAAATAAGCATTAAGGATCGTCTAATTGTAGGTATGCTCTTAATCGTTATGAGTTTAACCATTTTTAGTCACGGCATTCTTTTTGAACAATTATCAAAATCTGGAGGTTTATTATCAGATTCTGTTTTACGAGAATCTTGGCGAATTTTAATTGATACTGAGGGTGTCATCCATCGAAGTGATGCTCTTGGAGGCGGTATGATTGGTGCACTGTTATTTAGTGCTCTCCATGTATTATTCGAAGCAACAGGTGCGAAGGTCGTTGCATGGGTTATTTTCTTTATCGGATTAATTTTAGTAACAGGAAAGGCACTAGTTCCATATTTAGCGGAAAAAATGCCCGACCTTTTTGGCAAATGGCAAAAGAAACATCGTGATAACAAAAAAAATATGCCAAAGAAACCTAAAAATCGCCGTTCAAGAGTTGAAAGCACGGATGAAATTGCTGCTGTTGATCAAGCGGATGAGATACAAGAGGAAGAAGAAGTGGTTTCCCATGAACCTATTATCTCTGCCTTTACTCAAAATGTGTCTCACGAACGAGAAGCATTTGCAACTGTTGAAAATGGAGAAATTGTAGATGATGTCCATATTGAAGGTGCAGATGCTGTAGAAAATGCAGATTATCAACTTCCTTCATATAATCTATTACAATTACCGCCACAGCATGACCAAAGCGGCGAATATTCTGTCATACAGGCAAATGCGAAAAAGCTTGAGCAAACGTTGCAAAGCTTTGGTGTAAAGGCCAAAGTAACGCAGGTTCATTTAGGCCCAGCTGTAACGAAATATGAAATATTACCAGATGTAGGCGTGAAAGTAAGTAAAATTGTAAACTTACAGGATGATCTTGCCTTAGCACTTGCCGCGAAGGATATTCGTATGGAAGCGCCTATCCCTGGTAAGTCTGCAATCGGCATTGAAGTACCAAATAGTGAGGTAGCCATTGTCACACTGCGTGAAGTGTTAGAATCGAAAGACGGAGCAAAGCCGGAAGCATTATTGCAAGTCGCATTTGGCCGTGATATTACAGGGCAAGCTGTACTTGCTGAGCTTAATAAAATGCCGCATTTACTTGTTGCAGGTTCAACGGGCAGTGGGAAAAGTGTGTGTATAAATGGTATTATCGTGTCCATACTAATGCGTACGAAACCTCATGAAGTAAAACTGATGATGATTGACCCAAAAATGGTGGAATTAAATGTCTATAACGGCATTCCGCATCTACTGGCACCAGTAGTTACAGATGCACGCAAAGCGTCTCAGGCTCTAAAGAAAGTAGTGTCAGAAATGGAACGTCGCTACGATTTGTTTTCTCATACAGGTACACGTAATATTGAGGGCTATAATAGCCATGTACAAAAGATGAATGAGCAAACCGATGAAAAACATCCGAAATTACCTTATATTGTGGTAATTGTAGATGAGTTAGCGGATTTAATGATGGTTGCATCAAGTGATGTAGAGGATTCTATTACACGTTTAGCACAAATGGCACGTGCTGCAGGGATCCATTTAATAATTGCAACCCAACGACCAAGTGTAGATGTGTTGACAGGTGTTATTAAAGCAAATATTCCTTCACGCATTGCCTTTGCGGTGTCGTCAGCAATTGACTCAAGAACGATTTTAGATATGGGGGGCGCAGAGCGTTTACTCGGTCGAGGAGATATGCTGTTTTTACCTGCTGGTGCATCTAAACCAAAACGGGTGCAAGGTGCCTTTTTATCAGATCAAGAAGTTGAATCGGTCGTTAATTTTGTTATAGAACAGCAAAAGGCACAGTATCAGGAAGAGATGATACCGACCGAAGAAGAAACCATTTTAGAGGAAACGGATGAATTATTTGATGAAGCAGTGCAACTAGTGGTAAGTATGCAGACAGCATCAGTTTCCATGTTGCAGCGACGCTTCCGTATCGGATATTCAAGAGCTGCTCGTATAGTCGATCAAATGGAACAACGCGGTATTGTCGGGCCTTCTGAAGGTAGTAAACCTCGTCAAGTGCTCATTCATCAGTATGATAATTGATACCGAAATAATGACAAATTAGTGGATAATGCTGTATATTTGTCTATTAATTTGAAAAGGTTATGGATAAAGGGTGAATTCTAAAACAGATTTTATTCAAAACTGTTTATTTCATTCTACAAAAATGTTATATTTATGAACGATTAGTAGGAATGTTGTACATCAGATGTCTGATCTCTGATTTTGGTGGTGATATATGTGACTATTAAAGCAGATCATCGTCATCTCTATCTTCAAGTAATTGATCGTTTAAAGTCTGACATTGATACAGGCGTTTTTAAAGAAAATGAAAAACTGCCTTCAGAGTTTGAATTATCGAAATCACTAGGAGTCAGTCGAGCAACACTTAGAGAAGCGCTACGGCTGTTGGAAGAAGAAAATGTCATTGTGCGTCGACATGGGGTGGGTACGTTTGTAAACCCTAAGCCATTGTTTACATCAGGTATCGAGCATTTATCAAGCATTTCTTCTATGATCGAGGCAGTAGGTATGGAACCCGGTTCTCGCTTTTTAAAAGCGACAGAAAACATACCTTCTGAGGAAGATTTAAAACGCTTCCAATGTGATGACGGAGATAAAATACTCACGATTGAACGTGTCAGAACAGCAGATGGTGAACCAGTAGTATACTGCATTGACAGATTACCTGCAAGCTTTCTGCCAACTGACTTTGTAGAAAAAAAAGAAGTTTCACTTTTCTCCGCACTTGAACAATCCGGTAAAATTCATGTTGCCTATGCTGTGACATATATTGATCCAGTTGGGTATCATGAGCAAGCATCACCGATTTTAAATTGCGGTCGTGAAACAGCTCTATTAGTTTTAAAGCAGTTGCATTACGATGATCATGATCAAGTAGTGCTATATTCAAAAAATTATTTCCGAGCTGATAAATTCAGTTTCCATGTAGTTCGTAAACGGGTGTAGAACATTTCTAAATATTTTTCCTGCTAATTACAATACCTTTGGGGGGTTAATAAAATGAAAAAACGTAAATTTGGCTTAGTGTTATCATCAGTTTTAGCTGCAAGTGCAATCTTAGGTGCATGTGGTGCGAAAGAAGAAAAACCTACAAAAGAAAAAGAAAATGCATCATCTAGCGAAAGCAAAAAAGAAGAAGCATTCACAGTAGCAATGGTTACTGACGTAGGTGGCGTTGATGATAAATCATTCAACCAATCAGCTTGGGAAGGTGTTCAAGCTTACGGTAAAGAACATGGCCTAGAAAAAGGTAATGGTGGCTTCGACTACTTACAATCAAAATCAGATGCAGATTATGAATCGAATTTAAACGCATTATTACGTCGTGACTTTAACTTAATCTACGGTATTGGTTATTTGATGGAAGATGCTATGACTGCAATAGCTGAAGAAAATCCAGATGGCAAATTTGCAATCGTTGATGCTGAAGTAAAAGCAGACAACGTAGTATCTGTAATGTTCAAAGAACAAGAAGGTGCTTTCTTAGCTGGTGTAGCTGCTGCTAAAATGTCTAAATCTGGTAAAGTTGGTTTCGTAGGTGGCGTAGATATTCCAGTTATCAACCGCTTCGAAGCTGGCTTCGTTGAAGGTGCAAAAGCTGTAAATCCAAAGATCGAAATCCAATCAAAATATACTGGTGCATTCGATAAAGCTGACCTTGGTAAAATTACTGCAAACAGCATGTACTCTTCAGGTGTAGATGTTATCTTCCACGCTGCTGGTGCAACTGGTAATGGTGTATTCTCTGAGGCAAAAGAACGTAAGAAAAAAGACCCTAATGCAAATGTATGGGTAATTGGTGTAGACGCTGACCAATACGAAGAAGGTAAAATTGACGATAAAACAAACGTAACTTTAACTTCTATGTTAAAAGGTGTTAACGCAGCAGTTGTAGATATCTCAAATAAATCGAAAAACGGTGAGTTCCCAGGTGGTAAAACGCTTACTTATGGTTTAGCTGAAGACGGAGTGAAACTTGCAGATTCTCGTGGTGCGATTCCAGCGGATGTTCAAGCTGTCATTGACGACTATAAAGAAAAAATTGCTAAGGGTGAAATTAAAGTTCCAGAAAAAGTGAAAAAATAATTCATCTTTTGATCATCATAAGGGACTTTTAGAAGACCCTTATGATGATTTTTCAATGTATCGTTATATTTTGACTATTTGTAATACTCAATTAGACTATATTTTTATTTACCATAGAGGTAGTAATTTTTCTATGAGTTTATCGCAAGAATAGTAATGATGGTAACAAGTTAATAGAAGAAAGGTTTCTAACGATGACCTTTCCTGTATTAATTTATCTTCATTCAGAAGATATCTACCTCTATTGGTGGGTTAAGATATGAGTGAATTTTTTGTTAATGGGATTATCATAATGCCCACTGAACGAAGATAAAACCTCTGGCTGAAGTCAATGTTGTTCGATGTGAAAAACGTTGAGCTAACAGTGACTATGGCTAGTATTTAGATTAGTAGAGTCGTTTATTTATGTCTCAAAAAAATCTAAATAACATTTCAAAGACTGGACGTATTGTTTATCTGCACTAAAAGTCAAAGCGGCAGATAGTAATACGCACGGCAACTATTAACTTTATAAAAGTGCCTATTAAGGGAGTGACAAAATTGGAATACGTGATTGAGATGCTAGGAATCCGAAAAGAATTCGGTGGTTTCGTGGCGAATAATAACATCACCCTCCAACTGAAAAAAGGCGAAATTCATGCATTGCTAGGCGAAAATGGTGCAGGTAAATCGACTTTAATGAACGTCCTTTTTGGTTTGTATCAACCAGAGGGTGGCGAAATTCGAGTTCGTGGGAAGGCTGTTAAAATTACAAACCCAAATGTGGCCAATGATTTAGGGATTGGTATGGTCCATCAACACTTTATGTTGGTGGAAAATTTTACAGTAACAGAGAACATTATTTTAGGTTCTGAACCTACAAAAATGGGGATTGTAAATATTAAAGATGCGGCAAAGAAAGTACAAGCACTTTCTGAAAAATATGGACTAGATGTTGATCCACATGCCAAAATCGAAGATATTACTGTAGGGATGCAACAGCGTGTTGAAATTTTAAAAACACTATACCGCGGTGCAGAGATTTTAATCTTTGACGAACCTACTGCATCTTTAACGCCACAGGAAATTACAGAGCTTATACAAATAATGCGCCGCTTAATAGCCGAGGGGAAATCAATTATATTAATTACCCATAAGCTGAAAGAAATTATGGAAGTCTCTGACCGTGTAACGATTATCCGAAAAGGTGAAGGGATTGGAACTGTTACAACTTCTGAAACAAATCCTGACCAATTAGCGGAATTGATGGTAGGTCGTCAAGTCGAATTTAAAACCGAAAAAACGGAAGCAAAACCAACTGAAGAAGTACTTGCGATTGATAACTTGGTCGTTACAGACTACCGTAATATCGATAAAGTAAAAGGTCTAAACTTAAAGGTTCGTAAAGGTGAAATAGTTGGTATTGCTGGTATTGATGGTAACGGGCAATCCGAATTAATCGAAGCTATTACAGGCCTACGTAAAATTAAAAGTGGTAACGTTAAGTTAAATGGCAAAGATATAACAAATATGAAGCCTCGAAAAATTACAGAGGAAGGCGTTGGGCATATCCCACAAGACCGTCATAAGCACGGTTTAGTATTAGATTTCCCAATTGGCCATAATATCGTTCTACAAACATATTACCAGTCTCCAATCGCTAAGGGCTTTGTTATGGACTACAAGAAAGTTTCTGAAAAAGCGCGTCAAATCATTAAAGAATACGATGTCCGTACTGGTAATGGTGAAATGACACCAGCGAGAGCTCTTTCAGGTGGTAACCAACAAAAAGCAATTATCGGTCGTGAAATTGATCGTAATCCAGATTTATTAATTGCGGCATTACCAACGCGTGGTCTTGACGTAGGTGCTATTGAATTTATTCACCATCGTCTAATCGAGCAACGTGATAATGGAAAAGCAGTACTGTTAATTTCATTTGAATTAGATGAGGTCATGAATGTTTCGGACCGTATCGCCGTTCTTTATGACGGTCAAATTGTAGACGAGTTAAATCCAAAAGAAACAACAGAGCAAGAGCTTGGCCTATTAATGGCTGGACAAAGTAAAAAAAATAACATGAATGGTGCGAAGGAGGGGAACGACTAATGTCAAATCGTGTCATTAATATACTCGTTCCTATCATCTCTATCATTATCGGTTTAATTGTTGGGGCTATCGTAATGTTAGTCAGCGGTTATGACCCAGTACAAGGTTATAGCGCCCTTTGGACAGGTATTTTTGGAGATTCATATTCAATTGGGAACACAATCCGTCAAATAACACCGTATATATTGGCAGGTCTTGCAGTAGCATTTGCCTTCCGTACAGGTTTATTCAACATCGGTGTTGAAGGTCAGCTAATTTTAGGTTGGCTAGCAGCAGCTTGGGTAGGATATGCATTTGAATTACCTAAAATTATTCACATACCATTAGCATTACTTGCGGCTGCAGCTGCTGGTGCATTTTGGGCCTTTATTGCAGGTTTCTTAAAAGCGAAATTTAAAGTCCACGAAGTAATTGCGACAATTATGTTAAACTATACTGCACTTTATATTGCGAATGCAGTAATTAAAAAATTGTCTGATGGAAGCTTTAAAACAGAACGAATTCATGAATCAGCTTCTTTACGTTCTCCGTTTTTAAGAGAGCTTACAGACAATTCAAGTCTTCACTATGGGATCATTGTTGCACTGTTAATGGTAGTTGTTATGTGGTTCATATTAGAAAAAACAACACGTGGCTACGAGCTAAAAGCGGTAGGCTTTAACAAACATGCTGCAGAGTATGCTGGTATGAGCGTTAACAAAAACATTATTTTAGCTATGACGATTTCAGGTATGTTCGCCGGTCTTGGTGGTGCGATGGAGGCACTAGGTACTTTCCAAAACGCTTCTATTAAAGCAGGCTTTACTGGAATAGGTTTCGATGGTATCGCCGTTGCCTTACTTGGTGCCAATACGCCACTTGGGGTTGTATTTGGGGCTTCATTATTCGGCTCACTTAAATACGGAGCGCTAAATATGCCGAATGCTGCTGGTATTCCAGAGGAAATCGTATCTATTATTATCGCGTTAATTATTTTCTTCGTAGCATCAGGCTACATTATTCGAGTAGGTTTACAAAAGTTAAGCAAGAAAAAGGAGGGGCAATAACATGAGCTTTTTAGAAATGTTATATTTCATCATCCCTTCTGCAATTCTTTATGCAACACCTTTAATATTTACTGCAATCGGTGGTGTATTCTCTGAACGTTCTGGTGTTGTAAATATCGGACTAGAAGGTTTAATGATTGTTGGGGCATTTGTTGGTATTTATGTCAATTTAGAATATGCTTCAACATTCGGTGCAGCAACAATTTGGGTAGCGATGCTTGCAGCTGTCATTGTTGGAGGAATTTTCTCACTTCTCCATGCTGTTGCTTCGATCTCATTCCGTGCTGATCAAACGGTGTCAGGGGTTGCTATCAATTTACTAGGTTTAGCAGTATCCGTATTCTTGGTGAAAATGATTTATGATAAAGGTCAAACAGATATGATTACCCGATCAATAGACCGTTTTGGTATCCCTTATTTACAAGATATCCCGTTCTTTGGTCCATTATTATTCCGTGATGTCTATAGTACGTCAATTTTAGCTTTTGCAGTAGCTATTGGTGCATGGTTTATCATTTATAAAACACCATTTGGGTTACGTTTACGTGCTGTCGGTGAACATCCAATGGCTGCAGATACGATGGGCGTAAATGTTAATAAAATGCGCTATATTGCTGTTGTTATCTCTGGTGCATTAGGTGGTCTTGGTGGTGCAGTATACGCACAATCAATTACACTTAATTTCTCACATGCAACAATTGCTGGTCAAGGCTTTATGGCGATTGCGGCAATGATTTTTGGTAAATGGCATCCAATTGGTGCTTTAGGTGCGGCATTATTCTTTGGAGTAGCGCAAACGTTAAGTATTGCAGGGAGCGGAATTCCTTATGTTCAAGACATTCCTTCAGTATACCTACAAATTTTACCGTACGTATTAACAATCTTTGCATTAGCAGGATTTATCGGTAAAGCGAATGCACCAAAGGCTAGCGGACAACCTTATATTAAAGGGAAACGCTAAGAACAAAACATATAATCTTCTATCACTAAAGACTGGGCGAAACTGCCCAGTCTTTTTTCCTTGTACATATCTCGAACGTTTGGGAAAATAATGGTTGGAGGTTAATCAATGACAAAGGTTTTCGTCAAGGCTAAAGTGCTACATCCTCTAGGTCGCTTCGATTCCTCGGGCAAAAGTGGAGGAGCGCTTACTTTTGCTTCGGGCTCTCCGGCGTTTGTTGGATGTAAACGAGCGCTTTAGCGCATTTGTTCCTAGTATGAACTGGTTAATCAACAAAACTAATGTAATTTTACATATTTATATACATACTTTGGATTCTTTTTGCAATTATAGACAATAGACATGTATAGTATGTGTAGTACATTGTTATATTAAGAAAGATAGGAGGGTTCCATATGTTTAAAACAATACCTTTTGCAAAAGGTGTCAATTTGCATATCCGACAAACAACCCAATTTAAAACCGTAAATTTTTCAATAAAATGGAGAAGAGCATTAACGGCTACAAATGCGTCTGAACGCACCGTGTTAACAAATGTATTGCAGCACAGTAATGCCAAATTTACGACAACAGCCGCATTCCGTAGCTTTTTAGATGACTTATATGGCACAGTGTTGTATTTTGACACATCTAAGCGTGGCAATGAACATACAGTCCTGATGAATGTAGAAGCTGTTAATGATCATTTCTTGGCAAATACAAGTGTTTTAAATGAAGTACTTGGTTTATTGCACACAGCAATATTTGAACCGAATTTAGAAAACGGTGTATTTAAGGAATCTATTGTGGAACGTGAAAAGAAAACGGTTATTCAGCGTATTGAATCCATTTTTGACGATAAATCTCGTTTTGCACAGCAACGCCTTCAGCAAATTTTACGACCGAATGAACCGGCATCTATTTCTGCTAATGGAACTGTCGAGGACATTCAAAATATTACCTCAACATCATTGTTTGAAGCATATCAATCCATGCTTGCTAACGATAAAATAGACATTTATGTCGCAGGTGATATCAATGAAGAAGAAATAGTAGAGAAGTTGAAAAAAGCGCTACCATTTAATGATCGTACACCTGAAGAAATTCCTGCTGTACTTCCACAACAGCATCCACAAAATGATTATGTACGTGAACAACAAGACATGAAGCAAGGAAAGATGCATATTGGCTTTAGTACACCAGTACGATTTGGTGATCCGGATTTCGCAAAAATGCAAATCTTTAACGGCGTTTTTGGTGGTTATCCTCATGCCAAATTATTTATGAATGTTCGTGAAAAGGAAAGTTTAGCTTACTATGCGTCTAGTTCATATGCATCACATTATGGTTTAGTCTTTGTAGTGTCTGGCATCGAACCAAAGAATGAAGAAAAAGCACTATCGCTTATTAAGGAACAACTTGCTGTTATGCAAGCAGGCGATATTACAAATTTAGAATTAGAGCAAACAAAGGCAATGCTGACGAATCAGCTAAAAGAATCATTGGATTCTGCCCGAGGACAAATAGAAATTTTTGACCAATATAAAGATTTACCTGAGGAATTCGCTGTTGAAGCCTGGGCAAATAAATGGAAAGCTGTTACGAAGGAAGATGTTGTTGATATGGCGAAACAAGTACAGCTAGAAGCGGTCTATTTCTTATGTGGAAAGGAGCAAGCCGCACAATGAAAACAATTGAATTCAAACAATTAGATGAAACTTTGTATTATGAAAAATTAGAGAATGGCTTAGATGTCTATATTTTACCAAAAAAAGGCTTTTCAAAAACATTTGTAACGTTCACAACTAAGTATGGCTCGATTGACCGTACATTTGTGCCAATTGGTGATTCGGAAAGCATTACTGTACCAGATGGCATTGCCCATTTTTTAGAGCATAAAATGTTTGAAAAAGAAGATGGAGATGTCTTCCAAAAGTTTAGTGAATATGGTGCTTCGGCCAATGCCTTTACGTCATTTACACGTACGGCGTATTTATTTTCATCGACAGACAATATTTATAAAAGTACTGAAACATTATTAAATTTTGTCCAAGAGCCTTACTTTACAGAAGCTACAGTCAATAAGGAAAAGGGCATTATTGGGCAGGAAATTACGATGTACGATGATCAGCCAGATTGGCGCCTGTATTTTGGCACAATCGAAAATATGTATCATAATCACCCAGTGAAAATTGATATCGCTGGTACAATAGAGTCGATTGACGGCATTACGGCGGATCATTTATATACGTGCTACAATACATTTTATCATCCGTCCAATATGTTATTATTTGTCATTGGCGCCGTAGATCCTAATGAAATGATGACGTATATTCGTGACAATCAAAACAAAAAAGAATTCCCTGAACCAACACCAATTCAACGCTTCTTTGATAAGGAGCCGACAGAGGTTGCTGTCAAAGAGCGTGAATTGCATATGGATGTACAAAAGCCAAAGGTCTATGTTGGCTTAAAAGCAAAAGAAACAAATCTTTCTGGTCGTGATATGTTAAAGCATGAGCTGTCTGTTCAAATTGCACTTGAACTTATTTTTGGACGTACATCTAGTTTTTATGAGCGTATTTATGAAGATGGTTTAATTGATGAAACGTATGCCTTTGATTTTACGTTAGAAAATGGTTTTGGCTTTGCTATGATTGGCTCAGATTCTACAGAGCCAGCTGCATTAGAGAAAGCTATTAAGGAAGAATTAGCAAAGTATGATGGAGATGCACAATTTGAAAATGCCGATTTAGAACGAGTGAAACGTAAAAAAATAGGTTTCTTCTTACGTGCACTAAACTCTATTGAATTTATCGCTAACCAATTTACGCGTTATTCGTTTAATGATATGAATTTGTTCGATGTCGTGCCTGTACTAGAAGAACTGACGATCGATGATTTGAAAAAAGCATTTTCTTCGGTTCAAGGCGAGTCTCAACAAACTGTCTTTAAAGTTTTACCTACAGAGAAGGGCGTACAGTGAAAAAGTTTGCCCTCGTGTTAGGTGCATCAGGTGAGATTGGCCGTGCTATTTGTCAGAGTCTGGCAGAAGATGGTTGGTCCATCTACATACATTTTTCAAACAATGAGAAGGCGGCGCAGGCTTTATTCTGCTCCCTTTCAGAAAGCTTCCCTGCACAGGAATTTATGCTTGTACAGGGAAATTTTTCGAAAGTATCTGGGGCGCAATCGCTAGCATCTCAAATTTTTAATGTGCAAGCGATTGTCTTTGCAAATGGTCAGGCACATTATTCTCTACTTGAAGATACAACGGTGGAGGACATGGATGCATTATGGCGAGTTCATGTGCAAAATCCAATGCGTCTAACGGCCTTGCTTTCATCAAAGCTTCGCGCTCATGATGTCAGCTATGTCCTGTTTATCGGTTCCATTTGGGGAGAGGCTGGATCGGCTGGTGAAGCACTTTACGCCACTGTGAAGGGTGCCCAGCATGCTTTTGTAAAGTCATATGCGAAAGAAGCAGCATTGTCACGAATTCGTGTTAATGCTATTGCACCAGGCTTTATTAATACCTCGATGAACAATCATTTAAGTGAAGAGGAGCTTGAATATGTTATAGAGGACATTCCGTTAGGTTTAGTTGGACAAACTACGGATGTTGCTGAAATGGTACGTTTCTATCTTTCGGGAAAAGCAGATTATGTAACGGGACAAATAATTCGATTAAACGGTGGCTGGTACATATAATTTTCTTTTTTGCACATACTACATGTGTAAAGGAGGAGGAACATATGACCATTTTAGAAAACTGGCAAAAATGGACATCGTTTTTAGGACAAAATGTTACGAATGCAGAATCAAGCGGTATGCCAAAGAAATTGATTCAACAGGCTGCTGTACAAATTGGCGAATATTTGGCGACGAATGTCGATCCTAAAAACGAACAAGAGCGAGTGCTGTCGGATTTATGGGGCGTTGCCTCTGAAGATGAAAAAGAAGCATTGGCGAATTGTGTCGTTAAACTTGTACAAAATAAGCATGTGCAGTAAAAAAAGAGGAGAGCTTATCTCCTCTTTTTTCTATATTTTTTGCATGGAAAAGGGAACGTATGTAAGCCTATTTTGAATGCTGCCAAAAAAAATAGTAAGTTTTTAAAAATAACACCGTAATTCCATATATTCTAACTTTCCATTACATAAAAAATCAGCTATGATGGAACTTATAAAGGGTTTTTTACGTTAACTAATAGGAAGGGAACGAGTGTGTTTGAGCGATTGGTACTTTGAATATGAAATTCAGGTGAATCGCCCTGGATTATTAGGAGATATTACTTCACTTTTAGGGATGCTTCGTGTCAATATTATTTCGATAAATGGTGTCGATGAGGATCGACGTGGTATGTTAGTGCATACAGACAATGATGGGGCAATTGAGCGTTTTCGTACAATTGTTTCGACAATGGAACATATTAACGTTACCAAATTTCGACAACCTAAACTCCGTGATCGTTTAGCTCTGAGGCACGGTCATTATATTCCTCGAGATGCAGATGAAAAAAATACTTTCCGTTTTGTACGAGATGAACTTGGTATTTTAGTTGACTTTATGGCTGAACTCTTTAAAAAAGAGGGGCATAAGCTCATTGGAATACGTGGAATGCCTCGTGTTGGGAAAACCGAGTCGATTGTAGCGGCTAGTGTATGTGCCAATAAAAAATGGATTTTTTTATCATCTACAATGATTAAGCAGACTGTCCGCAATAAACTGGCTGGTGATGAATTCAGTGACAATAATATTTTTATATTAGATGGCATTGTAACACGTCGTTCATCTGATGAGCGACATTTGCAACTAGTACGTGAAATGATGAGTATGCCTTCTATTAAGGTTGTCGAGCATCCAGATATGTTTATTCAGCATTCAGAATATAAGATAGAGGATTTTGATTATATCATTGAATTACGTCATCACCCAGATGAAGAAATTACGTATGAGATAATGGAAAAAAACCATATGATGTCCGAATCCGATTCATTTGGAGGATTTAATTTTTAATTTGATATTAAAGTAGGTGTTATGGAGTGGCAGAATTAGGGACTCGACTGAAAGAAGCGAGACTGTCTAAAGGCTACAGCTTAGACGATTTACAAGAAATAACGAAAATTCAAAAACGTTATTTAGTAGGGATTGAAGAGGGCAATTATTCGATTATGCCTGGTTCATTTTATGTACGAGCTTTTATTAAACAATATGCGGACGCTGTTGGTTTGAACGCTGAGGAAATTTTAGAAACCTATAAGAGCGAATTGCCAGGAACAAAAAATGATCAAGTAAGTCAATCGATGACGAATAGCCCAAGTAGAAGAAAAGTTTCAAAGGGCCCTTCCAATAGAATGATGGAGGCAATGCCAAAAATAATCGTTGGTTTATTTATCATTGTCATTATTGTAGCAATTTGGGTGTTATTGCAATCTAAAAATAAAGCAGGGTCAGACGCTGTTGAGGATACACCTCCAGAAATACAGTATGATAAACAAATAAAACCAATCGATAGTGAGAAAGATAAAGAAAAAGAAGATAAAAAAGCTCAAGCAAAAGCTAAACAAGACTCAACAGATTCAGCAGAGAAAAAAACTGATGAAAAACCAACTGAAGAGGTTAAGCAATCGATTTCAGCGGGAGCTATTGAAGCGGATGGGGCTACAACTTCTTATACGTTAACAGGTACAGATACATTTAAAATTCGTATTGAGGTATCAGGTCCTACATTTATCGGTATTCGAAATCAACAACAACAAGAAATCCTAACAGATACACGTGTATATAATGCAGGTGAAGTAGTGGAATTCGACGCAACATCTCAAAACTACGCCCGTATCCGTTTAGGTAATTCAGCACAAGCTAAGGTATATATTAATGACGAACTTTTAACGTATGCACAGCAAATTGTAACGCAAAACATCGTCATCAATTTCAATAAAGAATAGTAGTCATCTAGTGATGACTACTTTCTTTCATCATGAAAGGTGTTAGAAAAATGAACATTCCAAATAAAATTACCATCTCTCGAATCATACTTATTCCGTTCTTTGTCATTGTGATGATGTTTGATTTCAACTGGGGAACAATGTCACTATTCGGTGCAGAGATGCCTGTTCATCATTTTATAGGTGCACTTATTTTTATTTTTGCTTCTACAACTGATTGGGTGGATGGTTATTATGCACGTAAGTATAATCTTGTGACAACATTTGGGAAATTTTTAGACCCACTAGCTGACAAATTGCTAGTTTCAGCAGCTTTTATTTTAATGGTAGAGCTTGATATGGCTCCTGCCTGGC
Source organism: Lysinibacillus sp. G4S2 (assembly GCF_030348505.1). Lineage (NCBI taxonomy): Bacteria > Bacillati > Bacillota > Bacilli > Caryophanales > Bacillaceae > Lysinibacillus > Lysinibacillus sp. G4S2. The sequence continues at coordinate 1,364,604 of NZ_JAUCFJ010000002.1, forward strand.
TAATAATCATTATTATTAGCCGTGAGTTTGCGGTAACTGGCCTGCGTTTAATATTGGCGGGTGAAGGAGAAGTTGTTGCGGCGAATCAGCTTGGTAAAATTAAAACATGGACTCAAATTATGGCTATTGCAGCAGCGCTTTTACACAATACAATCTTTACACTGATCGGTATTCCATTTGATGATATTATGCTATATATTGCATTGTTCTTTACACTATGGTCTGGATGGGATTATTTCTATCTAAATCGACGTGTCTTACTTGAGTCTAAATAAGGAAGGTCTTGGGGATGATGAATGCTGAAATTCTTGCAGTTGGCTCAGAGTTATTGCTTGGTCAGATTACGAATACAAATGCGAAATTTATTTCTAATCAGTTGTCCGAGTTGGGGATAAATGTTTATTATCACACTGTTGTAGGGGATAATGCAAAACGTTTAGAAGAGGCTATTTCCGTTGCAGAGACTCGTGCTGATTTAATCATTTTCTCAGGCGGTCTTGGTCCTACAAAGGATGATTTAACAAAGGAAACGATTGCTCGTCATCTTGGCGTTAAGCTCGAATTTGATAATATCGCACTGACATATATTGAGCAATTTTTTGCACAGCGAGGACGTCCAATGACGGACAATAATCGTAAGCAGGCTTTAATACTAGCAGGTAGTGAGGTGCTTGCTAACCATCACGGTATGGCACCTGGCATGATACTAACAAAAGATGAGCGTACTTATATTTTGCTTCCGGGGCCACCTAAAGAGCTGGAGCCGATGTTCCAGTTTGAAGCAAAGCCAAAGCTTAGTGCGATGTTAAATGCTGGAGGGGTTATTGCATCGCACGTTATGCGCTTTTATGGAATTGGCGAAGCAGAACTTGAGGTACGTGTCCAAGATATTTTAGATTCGCAAACAAACCCAACTGTTGCTCCACTTGCTTCTGACGGCGAGGTTACATTGCGTGTAACGGCCAAGGCAGAATCGGAGCAAGAAGCGCAGCAACTCATTGCCGCAAAGGTAGCAGAAATTCAAGCGCTTGTTGGTGACTATCAGTATGGTAGAGATGATGATTCTCTTGCCTCTAAAACAGTAGAAATGTTACTAGATAATAAGTTAACAATTGCCGCGGCAGAAAGTTTAACAGCAGGGTTATTTCAGTCAGAGCTTGCTGAGATACCAGGTGTAGGAGATGCCCTTGTTGGTGGTGTTGTTACGTATACAGAAGAGGCTAAAATTAAGCAGCTTGGTATTTCTAAAGAATTATTAGATACACATGGGATTGTAAGCAGTGAATGTGCAGCGGCCATGGCTAGTACAGTACGTAAAAAATTCGCAACGGATATTGGTATTGGATTAACAGGTGCAGCAGGTCCTACGGCTCATGATCATCAACCAGTAGGGACGGTTTGGATTGGTATTGCGATTGGTAATGAAGAGCCAATTACGTATTTACTTCATTTATCAGGCATGCGCAATACAAATAGACTTCGTACGGTGAAGTTTACATGTCATTATTTAATGCAGCTTTTGGAAGAAAGAGGCTTTAAAAAACGTTAATCAATTTGCTCCGGCATAATATAGGTTCATAGGTTTATCACCAAAAGTTGCGGATGACTTTTGTTAAAACGTCTATTATGAAAATAAGTTGATTGGAGTGGAGGCTGGGCGCCCCCAGGAAAGCGCCCAGCCGGAACGGAAATCAACCACAAGTTTTGGTGATGGTCCATAATATAGTTGAAAATAGAAATTTGGGTAGAGAAAAGTTACCCAAATTTTTATTTTGAAGAAAAAACGAATAAATGTTCGCTTTTTTCTTGCGTCTTCTCTTAAAAACAAGTATAGTAGAGATAGAGAAAAACAGTGAACAGTTTTCGAAGGAGGAAAATGAATGAGTGATCGTAAAGCAGCCTTAGAACAGGCGTTAAAACAAATTGAAAAGAACTTTGGTAAAGGTTCTATCATGAAACTTGGCGAAAAGACGGATTTAGAAATTGCTACATCTTCAAGTGGTTCGCTAGCACTTGATGCTGCATTAGGTGTAGGTGGTTATCCGCGTGGACGTATTATTGAAGTATACGGCCCTGAATCATCAGGTAAAACAACGGTTGCGCTTCATGCCATTGCAGAGGTTCAGGCAAATGGTGGACAAGCAGCGTTTATCGATGCTGAGCATGCATTAGATCCAATATATGCACAAAAATTGGGTGTCAATATTGATGAGCTTCTATTATCTCAACCAGATACAGGAGAACAAGCGCTTGAAATCGCAGAGGCATTAGTACGTAGTGGCGCTATCGATATTATCGTTATCGACTCAGTAGCAGCATTAGTTCCGAAAGCGGAAATCGAAGGAGATATGGGTGACTCGCATGTTGGTTTACAAGCGCGTTTAATGTCTCAGGCTTTACGTAAACTTTCAGGTGCTATTAATAAATCAAAAACGATTGCTATTTTCATTAACCAGATTCGTGAAAAGATCGGTGTTATGTTCGGAAACCCAGAAACAACGCCTGGTGGTCGTGCACTTAAATTCTATAGCTCCGTTCGCTTAGAAGTTCGTCGTGCAGAAGCCATTAAACAAGGCAATGACATTATGGGTAATCGTACTAAAATTAAAATTGTGAAAAACAAAGTAGCGCCACCATTCCGTACAGCTGAAGTTGATATTATGTATGGTGAAGGAATTTCAAAAGAGGGCGAAACAGTCGATTTAGGTGTTGAACTAGACATCGTTCAAAAAAGCGGTTCTTGGTATGCTTACGGTGATGAGCGCCTAGGCCAAGGTCGTGAAAATGCCAAACAGTATTTAAAAGAAAATCCAGCAGTCCTTGACGACATCGCAAATAAAATCCGTGCCTCTTACGGTATTGCGTCTTCTTCGTATACTATTGCTGCGCACGATGAAGAGGAAGAAATGGATGAAGAATTACAACTTCTACTTGAAGACGAAAAATAATTTAAGCCAACATTCATCTCACACCTCTAGAGTGGGAGACTTCTTCTGAAATAAGTTAAAATACATTGTTCCCACTCTTTAGAGTGAGAGCAATGTATTTTTTTAATATTTACCCATACTAGAGAAATATGGGCTCATCATCAAAAGTTGTGGATAACATTTTTTTAAATATATGCCCTGTATATTAGTTGATCTTCGTTACGGCTAGGCGACTCCTTGAGGATTAGCGTCACAGATGAGACCCTGGAACGAGCAACGCGAGTGAAGCGGCTCATCGGATGCCCCAGGAAGCTCTGCTCTGCGCGAAAGCGAAGCGACAGCAATCAAAGCCCCCAGTCGGAACGGAAATCCAACCACACGTTATGGTGATTCAATTTTATGTAAAACCAGGGAAATGTCAGGGAACCGTTTTTCTTAATAAATATGACTTACTTTTTTTCTATAGAAGGGAGAACAGATGCCCGACTATCCTTGACAGAGCTTGTGGCTAGCTATACAATTAAATATGTATAATTTCTGAATTATGACTTTAAATAGGCAATACAATGTATGCGCCTACTGAAACTGTATTACCTAAATAGCAAGAGGAGGTGTTCATATGGATGGAATTACTATCATCTCCGCTTTGCTTGGAATCATCGTTGGTGCCGCTGTTAGCTATATCTACATGAAAAAAGTGAATGACTCAAAAATCACTGGTGCTAAACATGTCGCTGAAACAATCGTTGAAGAAGGAAAACGAGAAGCGGAGGCATTGAAGAAAGAAGCACTACTTGAAGCCAAAGATGAAACTCACAAATTTCGCACTGAAGCCGAAAATGACATTCGTGAACGTCGTTTAGAACTTCAAAAACAAGAGAACCGTTTATTGCAAAGAGAAGAGAATCTTGATCGCAAGGATGATGCTCTAAATAAGAGAGAAGCAGGCTTAGAGCGAAAAGAACAGGCTCTAGCCGAAAGACAACAGCATATTGAACAGATGGAAAGCAAAGTGGACGAGCTCGTTGCCTCGCAAAAAACAGAGCTAGAACGAATTTCTGCTTTAACTAGAGATGAAGCAAAAGCTATTATCTTAGGAGAAGTAGAAAAAGAGCTAGCAACTGATATTGCTGTGATGACGAAGGAAGCTGAGACACGTGCGAAGGAAGAATCAGATAAAAAAGCACGTGAAATTTTATCACTGGCACTGCAGCGTTTTGCAGCAGACCACGTTGCAGAAACAACAGTATCTGTCGTGAACTTGCCAAATGATGAAATGAAAGGTCGTATTATTGGTCGTGAAGGTCGAAATATCCGAACTTTGGAAACGTTAACAGGTATAGATTTAATTATTGATGATACTCCAGAGGCGGTTATTTTATCAGGCTTTGATCCGATTCGTCGTGAAACGGCTCGACTTGCACTTGAAAAACTTGTACAGGATGGCCGCATTCACCCTGCTCGAATTGAGGAAATGGTGGAGAAAGCTCGTCGTGAAGTGGATGAGCAAATCCGCGAAACAGGTGAGCAAACAACATTTGAAATTGGCATTCATAACTTACATCCAGATTTAATGAAGATTTTAGGCCGCATGAAATATCGTACAAGTTATGGACAAAACGTCCTAAAACATTCAATTGAAGTCGCATATTTAGCAGGCTTGCTCGCTGCTGAACTTGGTGAAGATGTAGCATTAGCTCGTCGTGCTGGCTTATTACATGATATTGGTAAGGCAATCGACCATGAAGTTGAAGGTAGCCACGTCGAAATCGGTGTGGAGTTAGCAACAAAATACAAAGAACATCCAGTCGTTATAAATAGTATTGCTTCTCACCACGGTGATACAGAAGCAACATCTGTTATCGCAGTTTTAGTAGCTGCTGCAGATGCATTATCAGCAGCTCGTCCAGGTGCTCGAAGTGAGACACTTGAAAACTATATCCGCAGACTTGAAAAGTTAGAAGAAATTTCTGAAAGCTATGATGGTGTAGAAAAATCCTTTGCGATTCAGGCGGGTCGTGAAATTCGTATTATTGTACAACCTGAAAAAATTGATGACTTAGCTTCACATCGCTTAGCGCGAGATATCCGTAAGCGTATCGAAGAAGAACTTGATTACCCAGGTCATATAAAAGTAACTGTCATTCGTGAAACACGTGCAGTGGAGTATGCGAAATAATGTTGAAAGTTAGAGGTTTCTCTAGATGAAAATCTAGAGAAGCCTCTTTTTTATTGTTTTTATCATAAAAGAACTGAAGTGATGGATTAGCAGCGAAAAGGGCAGGAAGAAGAGCTGGAGTGATGGAAGGCATCCAAAGTGACGGATAGAAAAGGCGAAGCGAAGGAAAGAAGGGCCGAAGCGACGGATAGAAAAGGCGAAGCGAAGGAAAGAAGAGCCAGAGCGACGGATAAAAGCAGAAGCGACGGATAGAAAGGGCAGAGCGACAAATAAAAGCAGAAGCGACGGATAGAAAGGACAGAGAGCCGGAAAGCAGTCAAAGCGACGGATAGAAAAGGTGAAGCGAAGGATAGAAAGGACAGAGCGACGGAAAGAAGAGCCAAAGCGACGAATAGAAAGGGCGGAGCGACGGAAAGCAGTCAAAGTGACGGATAGGAAAGTCGAAGCGAAGGATAGAAGAGCCAAAGCGACGGATAGAAAGGGCGGAGCGACGGAAAGCAGTCAAAGTGACGGATAGCCAAGTCGAAGCGAAGGATAGAAGAGCCAAAGCGACGGATAGAAAGGGCAGAGCGACGGAAAGCATCCAAAGCGACGGATAGAAAAGGCGAAGCGAAGGATAGAAGGGCCGAAGCGACGGATAGAAATGGTAGAGTGACGGAAAGAAGAGCCAGAGCGACGGATAAAAGCAGAAGCGACGGATAGGAGAGCCAAAGCGACGGATAGAAATGGCAGAGCGACGGATAAAAGCAGAAGCGACGGATAGGAAAGTCGAAGCGAAGGATAGAAGAGCCAAAGCGACGGATAGAAAGGACAGAGCGACGGAAAGCAGTCAAAGTGACGGATAGCCAAGTAGAAGCGAAGGATAGGAGAGCCAAAGCGACGGATAGAAAGGGCGGAGCGACGGAAAGCAGTCAAAGTGACGGATAGCCAAGGCGAAGCGAAGGATAGAAGAGCCAAAGCGACGGATAGAAAGGGCAGAGCGACGGAAAGCAGTCAAAGTGACGGATAGCCAAGGCGAAGTGAAGGATAGAAGAGCCAAAGCGACGGATAGAAAGGGCAGAGCGACGGAAAGCATCCAAAGCGACGGATAGAAAAGGCGAAGCGAAGGATAGAAGGGCCGAAGCGAAGGATAGAAAGGACAGAGCGACGGAAAGAAGAGTCGGAGTGACGGAAAGCAGTCAAAACGATGGATAGAAAAAGCGAAGCGAAGAATAGAAGAACCGAAGCGATGGATAGGAGAGCCAAAGCGACGGAAAGAAGAACCAAAGCGACAGATAGAAAGTCCAAAGCACTGATTGAATGTTAACATCTGATAAATATCTAGAAAAAAACACTATACTAGTCATTTTTAACAAGTATTTTTCATAAAAGAAAAGAAGGCTAATTAGATAATCAGTCATTAAAAAAGAAAGTTGTGATATAGATGATTGATATACATGCTCATTTATTATTCGGTGTTGATGATGGACCAAAAAATATGGAGGAGTCATTAAAGATGCTGCAGCAAGCATCAAGTGAAGGGATAACAGAAATAATTTGTACGTCCCATGCGATGCATCCACAATATCATGTAAATTATTCACTTGTAGAGGAGCAAACAATATATTTACGACAAGTATTAGAGGAACAGCAGATTCCAATCATACTTCATACAGGGCATGAAGTGCGTTTACACGAAGAACTACATACATTGGTGATGCAAAAACAACTTCACACATTGGCAAATTCTAACTATATCCTTTTGGAATTACCATCTAGCACGATCCCTGCGTATACGAGAAGAATGATTATACTGTTGAAGGCAGCGGGTTATACACCCATCCTTGCGCATCCTGAACGGAACTATGCTATTAGGGAAAAACCGACGAGACTTGAAATATTGATTCAAGAAGGTGCATTAACACAAATAACGGCAGGAAGTTTAACAGGTCTTTATGGTAAAGAGGTACAGCGTTTATCGTTAGCGTTAGTGAGAGCGAATTATATTCATACATTTGGATCCGACACGCATAATGTAACATCGAGGCCATTTTTTTATAACAAAGCTCTCAATTACCTTGAAAAGCAGAAGGAGCTAGATGCTGTTGATCAACTCTTAAAGAATAATGCAAATGTCATTGCAAACAAGCCGATACTTCCGCTTGAATTGGACAAAATCTACATTAAGAAATGGTGGAGTTTTTAACTTCTTTTAGCAAATATTCTTTGTAGCGAAAGTGAAACGTCAGCTACAGAAGTCTCCTACCTCTATAGGTGGTGAGATGAATACGAATTTTAGTTGCTTTTCAGCGGGTGTCCAAACACCCTCTGAAAGAAGTTAAAGCCTCCGGCGGATGTCACGGAATCGGAGAGGAGTGCTTAGGGGATGTTAGCCTAAAATCATCGCATCCATGCGATAACGGCTAACTGACCCGCGTCGTGCAGGCCTAAGCACAAAGCCGGTTCCGGACGCAATTATGCCGAGGCATAATTGATCAATCTAACTAGAATTGAGCGTGATTCCCAGATGAAAATGTGTTACACGCTACTGTTTAGCGCCCTTATATTTATGAGCTTAATGCAACCTGTTGAAGGGATTTATCATAAATTAACATTGTTGATTAGCCTAGTAATAATCCTGCTATCCTTTCTAATGCATAAAAAAATAATCATCCAAAATGTACAGGCTAGCTTGTTTTTTAGTTTATATACTTTTTTTTGTGTCATTTCTGCAGGGGTCAACCAGGATATAGGGCTATTAAAAAATAGCCTTCAGTTATTTTGCATTTTTTTAGCTGTAGCGATTTTCTTTAATGATATCGTGAGAAAGCATGTTAAAGAAATTGTCCTTAATGGTGTTTTATTAGCTTATATACCATTTCTTATTTTATGTTTTCGAGAAAATCATTTTATGTATGGTGCTTTTGCAGGAGTATTTGAAAATCCAAACACATTAGGATTTTCTATGATAGGTTTGACGATTGTGATACTGATGAAGCTATATGAAATCATAATTGCCATGTTAGAGGGACATCGACAGCTGAAATTGACCATTTGTTTAGGGGTCTATACAATTTTTTATTTATTTGCTTTGTATGTCATTATGTTGTCAAATGCGCGTACATCATTATTAACAATTGCCGTTGTGACAGCAGCGATGATTGTCTTAGTAGTAAAAAGGATGAAAAAAAGATTTTTGCCATTACTAAAATTTATTTTTTTATTAATAGCAGCTTGTTTATTACTAGTAATAACTATTTATGAAGTTGACATGATGCAGAAGGCCTTTCAAAGTATTCTTTTAAAAATGGAGAAAAAATCTACAAATATTACAGATGGTCGTCTTGATATTTGGAAATATGTATTTGAGCAATTTAGTTTTTGGGGACATGGTGCTGAATCACTATGGGCAATAGGAGTTTCTCATGCGCACAATACATTTGTCAATATATTGCAGGAGGCGGGTTTACTACCACTAGTATGTTATGCTGTCTTTCTTTTATCGATTGCGAAAGATCATAGCCAAATGGACAAACAACTAGTAGTATTTACAGTTTTCGTCATTGTCGCTGCACTTGGTGTATCTACATTTGAAATTCTCTATTTTAATGTGCTTCATATACTTGTCTTCGTAGTAAGTGGATTTGATAGAAATAAAAACATGACATCGTAGTTATTGCAAAATATTTGCCGAATAACTGTAGGACTTGCTTAATATACTTAATTAATATTACAATTATCCGCATTTGTAGGAGGGAATCTATTTTTGTGAATGAAGAAATTACGGTGCAAAGTATAATAAAAACATTGCAAAAACGCTGGTTCTTTATCCTAGTGCTTACAATGTTGTCGGTTGGTATTGCCGCCATGTTAAGCTTTTTTGTTTTAACACCTATATATGAAGCGGAAACACAAATATTAGTGAATCAAAAAAGCTATGATAATCAGCAATTAGTAGGGGCACAAAATGTTGATACGGATCTTCGGCTAATTAATACGTACAATGTCATTATTAAAAGCCCCGCTATTTTAACGAAGGTGGTTGATAAGCTGTCGCTAACGACCACACCGGAACAATTAATGAATCAAATAGACGTCTCTAGTGCAAGTAATTCTCAAGTAGTAAATATTCGTGTACAAGATGAGAATGAGTCTAGGGCAGTAGAAATTGCCAATACAGTTGCCGAAATTTTTAAAGAAGAAATTCCCGTGCTCATGCATGTGGACAATATTAATATTTTGTCTGTTGCGAAATCTAGTGAAAATGCAGCACCTGTTAAACCAAATAAAATTTTTAATTTACTAATAGCCGCTATCGTTGGTTTCGCTCTTGCCCTTTTGCTTGCCTATATGATGGAAACATTTGATAAGACAATCAAAACTGAACGTGATATCGAAGAAATTTTATCACTTCCGGTTATCGGGGTGGTCAGTAATATAGAGCCGCAAACAGGAAAAAAGTCTAAGTCTAGGGGGAACCCATAATGTTTTCAATGCGAAGGAAAAAGAAGAACAAATCACTGATGGCCCGCAAGCTAGTTACTGTTTCTGATGCTAAATCAATTCCATCTGAGCAGTTTCGAACGATTCGCACAAATATTAAATTTGCACAACCAAATCAAGATGTGAAAACTATTTTAGTAACCTCCTCCATTCCTGGTGAAGGAAAGTCTACTAACGCAGCGAATATCGGTGTCGTTTTTTCACAAGAGGGGAAGAAGGTATTAATTGTCGATGCTGACATGCGTAAGCCGACTCTCCACCATACATTTCATCTCGCAAATAGTGTGGGTCTCTCCTCTATATTATCTAGGCAGGAAAAATTTCTAGATGTTATCCAAAAAACGTTTGTAGAAGGAGTGGATATTGTTGCAAGTGGACCAATTCCACCAAACCCAACAGAGCTACTGGCATCTGAAACGATGATATCTTTTATGGCGATTGCCAAAGAAAAATACGATATCGTTATTTTCGACGCCCCGCCTTTATTATATGTATCGGATGCACAAATTTTATCCAATAAATGTGATGGCACAATATTAATAGTCAATTCAGGTACTGTTGGGAAAGCTGCGGTATTAAAATCAAAGTCCATATTAACGATTTCTCAAGCCAATATTTTAGGGATTGTCTTGAATAATTTTAAAATGAAGTGCAATAAGTACTATCAATATTATGGAATAGAGTAAGGGTGACATAAAAATCTATGAAGAAGATTTTGCATATTATTCCTACTACAGATTTTGGCGGAATTACAACGATGATATTAGACATTTGGGCTAATACAAATAAGTCAGTGTACCACTTTGATTTTGTAGTGTTCAACAAGGGAAGATATCATGACACTTTTATAGAACATGGTTCCAAATTGTTTTATCAAAAATATATTACGAAGCAGGGTCCTCTTGCCTATATGATGAAAATATACAAAATAATTAAAGACAATGGATATGATGCAGTGCATGATCATACGGGTTATCGCGCTATTTTTACATTGTTAGCAGCACGATTGGCTGGCGTCAAATGTAGAGTGTTACACAGTCATACAAATGTTGCGGAAGAATGGAGTAATAAATATTTTTTATCTTTCCTAAAAAAAATAAGTGTGATGAATGCGACTAAGCTCGTTGCATGTAGTACACATGCAGGAGAATTTTGCTTTGGTGAGAAATCCTTTGACATTTTATTTAACCCAATGGATATCAATAAAATAAAATATCTCTCACAGACAGAAAAGAAATTATTAAAAAAAGAATTGGGAATTAGTGAAAATGATTTAGTTTTAGGACATATTGGACGTTTTGTTCCTGTGAAGAATCAGCAGTTTTTATTGAAACTTGCTACGAGATTAAAGCAAAAACATATTAATTTTAAATTGATTTTTATTGGAGAGGGTCCTTTAGAGGAAGAAATTCGTCTGTTGGTCGAGCGCAATCAATTACAGGAATCTGTAAGACTGTTAGGGCAACGTGCTGATATTATCAACCTTCTTCAGTTGTTCGATAAATTTATTTTACCATCTAAATATGAGGGATTTGGAATTGTCCTATTAGAAGCACAAGTATGTGGCACGCCATCAATTGTTTCTACAACTGTACCAAGAGACGTAGATCTTAATATTGGCCTAATTCAGTATTTGGATATTAATGGAAATATTGAAGATTGGCTACAAGAAATCAACAGAAAGAATGAACCGATTGAACTGAATAGCATCGTGCATGGAATCGAAAACAAAGGATTGGATGCAGAAGATATTGCAAAAAAAATGTGTTCTTACTATATATAAACCGAAGCGACGAATACTCAAGTAACCTAAACCTCTGCTCAGGTAGTGGGCTCAACCGCTCGGGTAACCGGAGGAACTGTTCAGGTAGTGGGCTCAACGTCAGGTAGTGGGCTCAACCGCTCGGGTAACTGGAGGAACTGATCGGGTAGTGGGCTCAATCGCTCGGGTAACCGGAGAAACTGCTCAGGTAGGGGACTCAATCGCTCGGGTAACCGGAAGAACAGCTCTGGTAAGCAGAGGACCTGCTCAGGTGGAAGACTCAACCGCTCTTATAAGAGATTCAAAGAATTCGTTCAGGTAAAAGCATCACCCCTTTAGGCCCTAATGTAAGCAAATATAATCTAAACTCATGATTAAAAAGAGGATGATCGTATACAAAAAAAGATTAAAGTTACTCATATCATAACTGCGATTGGCTTTGGAGGAGCGGAAACTATGCTTTATCGATTATTACAATCTGTTGATAGAGATTTGTATGAGGTAGATGTTATTTGTTTGACGGAGATGGATGTGTATGGCGAGTTAATTCAACAGCAATTAAATATGAATGTTTATATTTGTGATTTGAGATCTAATTTCCTACGCTCATTACTAAAGTGTTTTAAAGTATGTAAAAATAGCGATATTATCCAAACGTGGATGTACCATTCAAACTTATTGGGTTATCTGATTTCAAGAGTTTGGAGAAAAAAGTTAATTTGGGGGATTCACCATAGCAATTTAGATAAAAAGGAAAATAAATGGACAACGATTTTAATTGCAAAGCTTTGTGCGAGATTATCTAAAAAGGTGGATATGATTATTTCCTGTGGTCCAAAAGTAAAAGAGATTCATGAAGAAATTGGCTACGACAGTCATCAACATAAGGTCATCGTCAATGGTATAAATACGGAACTGTTTAAGCCTGGTATCAAGAGGCAATATTATTTCGAGCATTTTGATGTAGAGAATCGACATATTTTATTACATGTTGGCAGATGGGACCCTTTGAAGGATTATAAAAATTTAATTGCTAGTTTACAGCTGTTAAGGCTTGAAAGACAGGATTTTTATATGTTTTTAGTAGGGCTTGAAATAGATGAGAATAATAGTGAGTTACTTCAAATGATAAAGGATGCCCATTTAGAGGAAGTCATTTTTTTATTAGGCGGTAGAGATGATATATCACCGTTAATGTCGGCTGCTGATCTGTTTGTTTTATCCTCCTCAGGTGAGGGGTTACCAAATGTATTAGTGGAGGCATTAGCGAGTGGAACGTGCTGTATCACGACAGATGTTGGTGATTGTAAATATTTAGTGGGAGAATTCGGTGAGACAGTCACTGCAAAGGATGCTAATGCGTTATCTCAAGCCATGAATAAAGCATTAAATTATAGTTCAAAGCAATATGCTGAAAAGGCAAGGCTTGGTAGAGAGCACGTACTAGCTAATTTCAATATTAAACAGGTAATAGAGCAATATCAGTCTTTGTATCCAATGGTGTTGCCTAAAAATATATATGAAAGAAATTAAAATTGCAGCAGTTCTTTCATATATAACAATCGGTTGTACGATTATTTCTTCCATAATATTTACGCCGATAATCATCTCGAAACTTGGTCAAGAAGAGTACGGTTTATATTCACTTATGATTGTACTTGTTGGTTACCTTTCCATTTTAGATCTAGGGTTAGGCAACGCCATTGTGCGCTATATTTCTAGAAACAGAGCGACGGATGATAAAGCGTTAGAAGCGTCGTTAAATGGTTTTTTTCTAAAACTATTTATAGGCATTGGCTTCATTACATTATTTATTGGCTTTCTTTTATTTTCACAAGTGGACGTTATTTTTGGAAAAAGCCTGACTGTTGAGCAGCTAGATAAAGCCAAGATAATGGGCTATATTATGACAATAAGCTTGGCTGCGCAATTTCCACTAAGCGTATTTTCCTCCATATTACAAGCTTATGAAAAATTTATTTTTATTAAATTAACAGCATTACTACAGGTCATCATACAGCCTCTAACGATGTTGTTTTTTCTTTTACAGGGTACAAATGCTGTTACATTGATTTATATTGTAGCCATCTACAATGCGCTTTTTTTACTAATTGATGCGCTATTTTGTCTGAAAGTATTAGCTATTAAATTTACGTTTAAAATGAATAATCGAGCATTTATAAAGGAAATCTTTGTCTATGCCATTTTTATTTTTATTACGGTTATTGTCGATAAAATTTATTGGCAAACGGATCAAATTCTTTTAGGTATATTAAAAGGAACTGAAGATGTGGCAATTTATGCAGTTGCTATTCAAATTGTCTTAATTTTTATGTCACTGGCATTGGCGATTAGCGGTTTATTTTTGCCTCGAATCTCTATATTAGTGACACAAGAAGATGGGTTAGTGCACATTAATAAATTATTTATAAAAGTAGGATCCATGCAGTTTTTAGTAGTTGGCTATATTTTGGGAGGCTTTTTTCTTTTTGGAAAAGAATTTTTAACGCTATGGTTAGGAAAAGATTTTATAGCCGTTTATTATATTGTGTTAATTATTATGATGCCTTTCATAATTGATCTCATACAAAATATGGGATTAAGTGTGTTAAAGGCGAAAAATTTGTTTAAATTTAGAACGATTCTATTAATAAGTGTAGCGGTAGGAAATATTTTTATTTCGATTCCTGCTATTTATTATTATGGAAAAATTGGTACAGCGATTGTCACAGCGTGTTCTTTGTTTATTGGGAATGTAGTAATCATGAATATTTATTATCATAAGAAAATAAAATTAGATATTTATAGCTTTTGGAAGGCGATAGGAAGATTAGCTATTCCCTTTGGACTTTCCATCAGTCTTATAAAGCTTTTGTGGCTAGTGACAAATCCGACAATTACTTGGTTTTCAATCGTTCTATATATTTTTTTCTATAGTGTAATTGTAGGCGTTAGCCTTTTATGTATAGGCTTGAAAAAAGAAACGAGAAAAAGGTGGCTTGAGCAGCTAAAAGTCACTACTTTAAATAAGGGAGGTGCAAAATTTTGGAACCCCAAATCTTAGTAAGTGTCATCCTTCCTGTTTATAATGCAGAAAAATATTTAGAGAAATGTTTAACTAGCATATGTCACCAAACGTTAAAAAACATTGAAATTATTGCTATTAATGATGGTAGTTGTGATCAATCAATGATGATTTTACAAAAATTTGCTAAAGCAGATGCACGAATCACTGTTTTTGATATACCAAATGGAGGTGTAAGTAAAGCACGGAATTTAGGCATTGCGCATGCAAATGGTCAATATGTAACCTTTGTTGATGCAGATGATTGGATTGAGTTAACAATGCTCCAAGAATTGTATCTTGCTTGTAGATTAACGGGATCGAATATTGCAAAGTGTGATTTATATTGGCAGGAGAAGACTGGTAGTAGGCAATTGAGTTATTCATCTCAGGCTTATTGTACTTATAGTGCAGTAGAATGTTTAAATCAGTTATTTTCTGAAATAGGAGAAAGGCATTTTGGCTTTGCTAGCTGTAAATTATATTTAAAATCTTTTCTAGATAAATATGCTTTACGATTTGATGAAGATATGAGTTTTGCAGAGGATACAGTTTTTATGACGAGAGCTGTCATAAAAAATCAAGCCATTTGTTATGTTCCGAAGCAGTTATATTACTATAATGTCGGAAACGAAAACTCATTAACAAGAGGGTCAATTGTTAATTTACGTCAGAAGTATGATGTATTATATGAAAGATTGAAAAAAGAGCTGGAAATTGGCAAAGTGTATAATGAAGTGAAGAATAGCTTTTTAAATTATCAGTTTGAAGGTTTACTTGTGATCGTGCATCAAATACAGACAAATAGAGTTAGACGAGATATTAAAGTAGAGATACAATCATTTCTAAAAAAGTATCCGGATCTATTAAAAGTCAAGCTTATTAATAGAGATGTGAAGCAATTACTTTTTTTTAGGTTAGTAAAGATGAATTGGCTAAATTTATCCTCTACAATTATTTATGTTAATTTGAAAAAGAATAAAATAATATAGAGATCTGCAAAATAATTAGTGATTTATATTTTTTTTGCTTAATACACTTACTGAGGTTACAATTAATGATGTTATTTATATTTATTTATCTTCAATGAAAGCATAGTAATTGCCATTTTAGGTGTGTGTAATGAAGAGTAAGCCTCTCAATGTCATTAGCAAGAAATCAAAATGACTGTAAGGCGTAATGGATAGAAAGAGTGGTATTGTAAAAATGAAAGTTTTATTTATAGGTGATATTGTAGGTTCAATAGGGCGAGATGCTGTGGAAAAATATTTGCCCCGCTTAAAGAAAAAATACAATTTAGATGTTGTCATTGCAAATGGTGAAAACGCAGCAGCAGGTCGTGGAATTACCCGAAATATTTATAATGATCTATTACAAATGGGTGTAGATGTTATTACGATGGGTAACCATACTTGGGATAATAAAGACATTTTTGATTTTATAGATGATGCAGATTATTTAATACGCCCGGCAAACTTTTCAAATGAGGCACCAGGTAAAGGAATGGTGCAAATTTCAAAAAACGGTGTAACATTATCTGTTATTAATTTGCATGGTCGAGTATTTTTACCGCCTCATGAGGATCCATTTGCGATGGCAGAGAAATTGATCGAAGAAGCACATAAAACGTCACCTCTAGTATTCGTGGATTTTCATGCCGAAGCGACAAGTGAAAAAATTGCACTCGGATGGCATTTAGATGGAAAGGCATCAGCGGTCGTTGGTACACATACACATGTGCAAACAGCCGATGCACGTATTTATCCAAATGGAACAGCCTATATTACGGACGTTGGTATGACAGGTCCATACGATGAAATTTTAGGGATGACGAAGGAAAGTGTCATTTATAAATTCCAAACAAATATGCCATCGCGTTTTGAAGTCCCGAAAAAAGGACGCGAAGTGTTAAGTGGTTTCTTTGTAGAGATTGATGATAAAACAGGAAAAGCTCTACATTGTGAGCGAATTTATATAAATGAAGATTATCCGTTTCAAGGATAAGGCAAGTGAGAAACTATTGTGTATTAAAAAATACACAGTAGTTTTTTTATGTTTAAAAATTGTTATGTCGATGAAAATAAACCATTATATTAAATAAAGTATGGCAAAGCGAGTAGCCTGGAACGGAAATCACCCTCACGTTTTGATAAGCCCCACTATTTTTAATATGATATCATTATTTCATTGATCCAGTAGTTTCTGTGTAAATTTTCAGTCTTTTTCGATTGTTTCGATATATAAGAAATGAAAATAGTCTATTTTCTTCTTCCCGAGCATAAAATGACCTATCGACAATAACTTGAGTCCAAAAAAGAGGGACATGAGTTGTTGAGCGTAAACACTATTCGCGAAACGGGGAGGAATAATTGTGGATTCATTAAAAGTATCATCACGCTCTAATCCAAATTCAGTTGCAGGTGCATTAGTCGCGGTAATCAGAGAAAAAGGGCAAGCAGAAATGCAAGCAGTTGGGGCAGGTGCACTTAACCAAGCCGTGAAAGCAGTGGCCATTGCCCGCGGATTTGTAGCGCCAAGTGGCACAGATTTAATTTGCGCACCAGCGTTTGCCGATATTTTAATTGCTGGTGAGGAACGTACAGCCTTAAAGCTTCTTGTAGAAAAGCGTACTCGATAAAAAAGTTATGAAGTAAAATGCCTTGCACATAATAAGCTGCAAGGCATTTTTTCGTTTTGCATAGTAATTAAAAATATGGTTGCATAGTTCAGAAAATTTTGTTCATGCTTTACATATTTACATGTTAAATAACACTTGAAATCAGCAAGTTAATTTTAATTGATTTGAAAATTACAACTTTTTGAACAGGATTTTCAGTCAAAGGTCTGAATTTCATTTAAATCGTGGAATAACAATAGTGCAGACCGTTTCTTCATGTTAAACTTATGAAGGAAAAATAAATAGTACACATTGGATTTAAGGAGTTGTTGACATGTTACATCAGCTTTCATGGAAAGTCGGTGGGCAACAGGGTGAAGGGATTGAGAGTACAGGCGAAATTTTCTCAATGGCAATGAATCGTTTAGGTTACTTCCTATACGGTTATCGTCATTTCTCTTCACGAATTAAAGGTGGCCATACGAATAATAAAATTACAGTTCGTCCAACAGAAGTACGTTCAATTGCGGATGATTTAGATATTTTAGTAGCGTTCGACCAAGAAACAATCGACGTCAATTATAAAGAGTTAACAGAAACAGGTGTTATTTTAGCGGATTCAAAATTTGATCCGGTAAAGCCAGAAGATTCAAAAGCGCCATTATTTGCGGTACCTTTTACTGAGGTAGCGGCAGAACTGGGCACTTCATTGATGAAAAATATGGTGGCAATCGGAGCAACAGCTTCATTGCTAAATTTAGAGGACGAAGTGTTCCAAAATGTTGTAGATGATATTTTTGGTAAAAAAGGCGAAGAAGTTGTTCAAAAAAATATGGAGGCCATTGCACGTGGTCATGAATTAATGAATGGGCTTTTAGGCGATCGTGTAGGTGAATGGAAACTTGCGCCAGCAGATGGCAATCGCCGTATGTTCATGATTGGGAACGATGCAATAGCACTTGGTGCACTTGCTGCTGGGACACGCTTTATGGCAGCCTACCCAATTACACCAGCATCTGAAATTATGGAATACCTTATTAAGAAATTACCAAAATTCGGTGGTGCGGTTATTCAAACAGAAGATGAGATTGCTGCAGCTACAATGGCAATTGGGGCAAACTTTGGTGGTGTTCGTTCCTTTACAGCTTCAGCTGGTCCTGGTCTTTCATTAATGATGGAAGCGATTGGTCTTTCAGGGATGACAGAGCAGCCACTAGTTGTTGTTGATACACAACGTGGTGGTCCATCAACAGGGTTACCGACAAAACAAGAGCAATCAGATTTAATGGCGATGTTATATGGTACGCATGGTGAAATTCCAAAAGTAGTGATTGCACCTTCTACAATGGAGGAAGCATTCTTTGACACAATCCAAGCGTTTAACATTGCAGAGGAATTACAATTACCAGTTATTTTAATGACTGATTTACAATTATCTCTAGGTAAACAATCTGTTGAACCATTCGATTACAATAAAATCGAAATTCGTCGCGGTAAAATTGTCACTGACGACATTGAAGAAGCGGCTGATAAAGCATACTTCAAACGTTATGAAAATACGGAAGACGGTATTTCACCACGTGTACTACCTGGTACGTTAAACGGTATTCACCATGTAACAGGGGTTGAACACGATGAAACAGGTAAACCATCTGAAGCAACGGGTAACCGTCAAGTACAAATGGATAAACGTTTCCGTAAGCTAGCTGCATTGAAATTTGACAATCCAGTATACGCAAATGCGCCACACGAAGAAGCCGATATTTTATTAGTAGGCTTTAACTCAACTCGTGGAGCTATTGAAGAAGTGCAAGAGCGATTAAATGCTCAAGGTATGAAGGTAAACCATGCGCATATTCGTTTAATTCACCCATTCCCATCTACTGAGGTGGCACCGCTTGTAGCAAAAGCGAAAAAAGTAATTGTTGTAGAAAATAACTACACAGGTCAATTAGCAAATATTATGAAGATGAATATTGGTGGTCACGATAAGATCGAGACTATTACAAAATATAATGGTACACCATTCTTGCCAGGTGAATTAGAAAATCGTGTGAAGGAGTTGACTCGCTAATGGCAACATTTAAGGATTTTCGTAATACAGTGAAACCAAACTGGTGCCCAGGCTGTGGAGACTTCTCTGTACAAGCTGCAATTCAGCGCTCTGCTGCTAATGTGGGTATTGAACCAAACGAACTAGCTGTTATCTCAGGTATTGGCTGTTCTGGCCGTATTTCAGGTTACATTAATTCTTACGGTTTCCACGGTATTCACGGTCGAGCATTACCGATTGCACAGGGCTTAAAAATGGCAAACCGTGATTTAAAAGTTATTGCTTCTGGCGGTGACGGGGATGGTTTTGCGATTGGTATGGGTCATACAATTCATGCCATCCGTCGTAACATTGACATCACATACGTTGTTATGGATAACCAAATTTACGGTTTAACAAAAGGGCAAACATCTCCACGCTCTGCTGCAGGATTTATTACTAAATCTACGCCAGGTGGTGCGATTGAGCCATCATTAAAACCATTAGAAGTAGCTTTAACAAGTGGAGCTACATTTGTGGCACAAGGTTTCTCTACGGATATTAAAGAGTTAACAGCTTTAATTGAAGCGGGTATTAATCATAAAGGCTTCTCATTCATCAACGTATTCTCACCTTGTGTTACTTATAATAAAGTGAACACTTACGATTGGTTTAAAGAGAACTTAACAAAACTTGCTGATATCGAGGGCTATGACAATTCTAACCGCGGTATGGCAATGCGTACAGTAATGGAGCATGAAGGATTAGTAACAGGTATTATTTATCAAGATACTGAAACAACTTCATATCAAGAAAAAGTACCAGGCTACTCAGAGCTACCATTAACGGACATTGATATTAAAATGAGCGAAAATGATTTTAATGAATTAGTGAAAGAATTTATGTAAATCAAATTTCATATTGCATGACAAAAAGCATTTGGGATGTCCTCATTCCAAATGCTTTTTCATGTTTTTAAAAGACTATGAAATTAAGCTGTCATATGACAAAGTATGACTCTTCGGCAAAACGAGGGGGTGATTTCCGTTCATTTAAAGTGCCACAAAAACCTTGCCCATATTGATTTTCATAGTGATGTTCCACATAATTTTCGCTATCCTTATAAATTCCTTATAATCATTTTCTACACTATAGTCATCGAAAGGAAGATGATGACTTGTTATGGATGATTTTATTTTAAAAACTGAAAATCTTAGTAAAAGCTTTAAAGGACAAACAATTGTAGAAAACCTGACTTTGACTATACCACGGAATACAGTATACGGTTTACTCGGTCCTAACGGTGCAGGCAAATCAACAACGTTAAAAATGATTACAGGGATGTTGCGTCCAAATACAGGAAAGATATTTTTTAATGGACATGAATGGAATCGCAATGATTTACAAGATATTGGCGTATTAATTGAAACACCATCGCTTTATGAAAATTTAACGGCAAGAGAAAATCTTAAGGTTCGAACGATTGCACTAGGTTTACCAGTATCGCGTATTGACGAAGTATTAAAAATTGTTGACTTAACCAATACAGGAAAAAAACGAGCAGGACAGTTTTCCTTAGGGATGAAACAACGCCTAGGAATAGCTATTGCGCTATTAAACTATCCAAAGCTGTTAATTCTTGATGAACCAACAAATGGTCTTGATCCAATCGGTATTCAAGAGCTTCGAAAACTAATTCGATCATTTCCAGAGCTAGGTATTACAGTTATTTTATCGAGCCACATACTTTCAGAAGTGGAGCAGGTCGTTGATGAAATTGGCATTATTGCAGGTGGTAAATTAGGCTATCAGGGAGTTGCTCCGCGAGGACAGGAATTAGAATCGTTATTTATGGAAGTCGTGTCTGCTAATCGAAAGGTAGGCATATAAAAATGATTCCAATTATGAAGGCAGAAAGATTAAAATGGAAAAAGACTTTTATTCCTAAATTACTTTGGCTAGCCCCCATCGTGACGCTGTTACTGAGTGCAGGTTTAATGGGAGGAAGTTTTTTTCAAAAGGGTGCTTATAATTGGTGGTATTCAATGCTCTTGCCGGGTGCACTGACAATATGTTGTGCGTTAGCGGTAGAGAAAGATGCGAAATTAAAATATCATAGCATTCTCGCAATGCCGATTGATCTTAAAAAGATTTGGTTTGGCAAAATACTTGCATGTAGTGCCTGGTTGCTATTAACTACACTCATTTTCTTTGCAGGCATTACTGCGGGTGGAATACTTTTTGGAAATAGCTTTCCTTTAACAAATAGTTTTACAGGTAGTTTATTAATTTTCTTAACGTTTTTATGGCAAATTCCACTTTGTCTATTCCTTGCAGCAAAATTAGGAACTTATATAGCTATTTTAATAAATCTAGTTGGCAATATTGTGGGGATAGTAGCACTTGCAGATGGAGAATTTTGGTTTAGCGTTCCTTATGGCATTACAGCAAGGCTAATTTGTCCAACTCTTGAGATTTTACCAAATGGTTTGCCGGTCCCTGAGGGCAGTCCATTATTAAACACGTGGGTTATAGTCCCAGGTATACTAGTTGCCTTAGCATGGTTTGCTTTAATAAGCTTCCTTACTGCACGATGGTTTCAGAAAAGGGAGGCGAAATAGTCAATGGTAATGTTAAGATTACTTAGAGCAGAGCTTCTTAAAACAAAAAGAACGCCTTTTTTACTTACACATCTCATTGTACCTATTATTATTTCAGGGATGTTTTTAGCATACTATACTTATTCACCATGGGGTTTTTATGATAGGGTAACGGCATATCTTCAAGCAGTAGCATGTGGGTTTCCAATGATTATTGGATTAGTTTGTGCAATGGCGGCGGAGCAAGAAGTAACTGCAGGCCATTTCCAGGAGATGCTAAAAGCTACTAAAACAAAAATAGTGGCCTATTTAAGCAAACTACTACTGTTATTGTTGTTTAGTTTTGGGGCAATATTATTGTCCGTAGGTATTTTTAGTGTTGGTTTTATTGAACTTTTGCATGAAGATACTTTTGGTTTTCAATTTTATTTAATAGCTGGATGTATTCTATTTGTAAGCTATGTATTTTTATATATTTTACATCTTTTTGTTAGTCTTCAATTTGGTAAAGGCGCCTCAATCGGATTAGGGATTGTGGGATCACTTTTAGTAGCCTTACTGCTTACTGGACTAGGTGATGGTATTTGGTCATTTATACCTTATGGGTGGGGTGGTCACTTCGTTTCATTATGGACAATGAAGGCGACAGGAATTGATCTATCAATGGTAGAAACGGGATTACAAGCTGGAATTATTGCTTCTGTTAGTGGAACATTGCTAGCTTTAGCCCTGTCTTGTTTATGGTTTTGGAAATGGGAAGGAAGAAAATCGGAGAATTAGGGTATGAAGAAATGATGAGGGTAGAAATATGGCAAAAATATTAGCGGTAGATGATGAAAAAGGTATTTTAGTATTGATAAAAAATGCATTACTAAAAGACGAACATTTAGTAACAGTAGTCTCTAATGCAACGGAAGTAAATAAAATGGATCTTGGTGCCTTCGATTTAATTTTACTAGATGTGATGATGCCCGAATTAGATGGGTTTACATTATGTGGCCAAATCCGACATGCTGTTGATTGTCCTATTCTTTTTTTGACGGCTAAATCATTAGAAGAAGATTTAATGTATGGACTAGGCCTTGGTGCGGATGATTATATAGTTAAGCCTTTTGGAATTGGAGAGCTACGTGCGAGAGTGAATGCACATTTAAGACGCGAAAAAAGAGAGAGACGTAGCATTCTCTTTGCAGATCAAGTTCATTTCAATCTATCTGGTAAAGAGTTGTATGTAAATGAAGAGAAGGTAATGCTGACAAAAAGCGAATATGAAATATGTGAATTTCTAGCTCGAAATCGAGGACAAGTGTTTTCTAAAGAAAAGATTTATGAAACGATTTTTGGATTTGATGGAAGAAGTGATAGTACCGCTATTACGGAGCATATTAAAAATATTCGTTCAAAGCTACATGCCTTTGAAATTGATGTCATTGACACTGTTTGGGGGATTGGATATAAATGGAGACAATGAAGCCCAATAAAGGAACGCGCCTTCATACTTTTTTCCTTAAATATCTACTTTTCCTTTGTATAGGCACTATTCTATTCGTAGTACTACTGTTTAGTTTATTTTTATTGTCCTTTTCTACCAACATCGTTTTGCCAGCAAATTATGCAGAAACTCAAATTTCATTATCAAGGGATCGTATTGCGTCTAGTAGTTCGATTACAGCTGATATTATTCCAGACCTTGTTGACTATGCTGTCTTTTCTAAAGATGGACAATTTCTTGCAGGGAATCTTTCAGAAAAGGAAGCTTTTAAAGCTTGGGATGTCATGAAAAAAGGGGGAACTCAAAGTGGCTCCCAATTTTACTCGTTTATAGAGCGAGAAAATGAGATTTGTATATTACGGTATTATTTAGTACCTCAGTATCGTTCGGAAATTCTAAGACAATATTTTCCTAATCCGCAACTATTAGAATTTCTATTGCTCATTATAGGGATAGTATCCTATGCAGCTGTGCTCGCGATCCACTTTGGTAGAAGTCTAAAGAAAAAAATGTTTGGCTTACAGGAAGCAATCGAAAAAATACAAAATCAAAATTTGGATTTTACGATTAACCATTCAGGGATTCGTGAAATAGATGAAATATCGATGTCTCTTGAGCAGATGAAAGAGGCTTTAAATAGCTCGTTAAAACAGCAATGGGAAACAGAGCAGACACGTAGAGAACAAATTTCTGCTCTTGCTCATGATTTGAAAACACCACTTACAATTATTAGGGGAAATGCAGAGCTCTTACAGGACACTGTACAAGACGATATGCAAAGAGAATATAATGACTATATTTTGAAAAATACGATTGTAATAGAAAAATTCACAAAAGAGCTTATTGATCTATCGAAAATGGAGAAAAATATCGTTCGTGAAAAAACATTCGTTAAAACGGAGAAATTTCTTACAGAGTTGGACAATCAAATGAAGGCACTTTCTTCTGAAAAAAAACTTCATGTTGATGTACAAAAGGGCATATTACCAGAGCGTATTTTTATCGATGAGGAACTTTTCAGTCGAGCGATTTTAAATATTATTGTCAATGCAGTGGAGTATACGCCGATAAATGGAAACGTTTTTTTATCAGTTGAAGGAGCCACTGATATTGTTCAATTTATCGTTACAGATAGCGGCTGTGGATTCTCTCCTAAGGATTTAAATGAGGCTACCAAACAGTTTTATCGAGGAGACCCAAGTAGAAATGCAGGAAATCACCATGGTATGGGTTTATATATTGCCCAATCAATTGTTCAAAAACATGGAGGAACGCTGTTAATTGATAATGATTTATCAACTGGTGGAGGGAAAGTGACCATAACAATCCCAATTAATTTCGCTACGGTGTAATTGTTGCTGTCGCTGAGCTCTGTGCGAAAGCGAAGTGTCCAGCCGGAACGGAATCAACCTCGCTTTTTTTGTCGAAGAGCCGAAAAAAGAGTTGTCTCAGCGCAAGAGACAACTCTTTTCTTAGTATTGAAAAAATCTTTGTGAATGTTTTAGTGTCGAGCCCTAAAACAGAATTGCTAAATCTCTTTCGTCCGTTTTATAGGCATACTTTGAAGATTTATCGAAACAAAATCGCACTTTATCGAAACAAAATCGCTCTTTATCGAAACTATTTGAGCTTTTATCGAAACAAAATCTCATTTTATCGAAACTATTTGGGTTTTTATCGAAAAACAAGCTCTTTCTATCAAAGAAATCAACCACACGTTATGGTGAAGAGCCATGATTTTGGCAAATTTGCTAAGATCATTCTTTTTTGTTTTAGCAGAAAGAAAAAAATGGGGGCCGTGTCGAGGCAATCGTTTTGTAAAAGATGCTACAATAAAAGAAAAAAAGAAGAGGCGATGCGCGTGAGTAACGTCATTGATTTTATTGCAAAGAAAAGAGAACGTGAGGAAAGGCAACGTGCGCAGGATTTAGAGAAGTACGTTGCGACGCAATGTAATTTTCAACAACCAGAAAATATTGATGAACTTGTTGATAAAAAAATGATTGAGGTCAAAGATCATACGTTATTTTTAGGGTTTCTCTCAATATTAAAAGATGAACAAATTGAGCCACTTGATATTTTTCAGGATGTTTTTACATTAGAGCCTGCTCGCTTTGAAAAGTCCTACAATATGAGATGGTGGTCGGTTGTGCAGCTTGCATTTACATTTTTAACAATTTTAAAGGAGAACGAGCCGCATACATATGCAGATTTTCTTGGTTTATCTGAATAATCTAGAGTGTGTGCACGTCTTGAAATACTACACAAACGTGCGCATACTCTACTAGATTCCTTCTTATTTTCCCCTCAAATAAATGATTATCTTTACAATTCCTCCATTAAATCAATAATTCCTAAATAATTTTTACTGAATATTTTAATGTCCTCCATACTTGCTTAATGTTTGTTTTATAACATAACAGTTGTAAGCAAATAAAAATAAACAAAAACAAATGGAGGTTCCAACTAAATGGCGATTCAAAAGTTGTGGAAGAAAGGTCTAATCGGTGCATTAGCAATTTCGATGTTGGCAGCTTGTTCTGACAGTTCATCTAGTTCCAATGAGGTAAACAGTGATTTAACGCTTGAAGAGGTTACGAAAAAAGCAAAAGAAGAAGGTACTGTCAATTCTGTCGGTATGCCAGATACGTGGGCTAACTGGGTAGAGACTTGGGAAGAACTTGGCACGGAATATAGCCTTAAGCATACGGATTCAGATATGTCGAGTGCTGAGGAGCTAGCAAAGTTTGAAGCAGAAAAGGACGATGCAACTGCGGATATTGGTGATGTAGGAATTGCCTTTGGTCCGATTGCTAAGGAAAAGGGATTAACATTACCGTACAAAACATCTTATTGGGATGAAATACCTGAATGGGCAAAGGATGATGAAGGACATTGGGTTGTAGGTTACACAGGAACAATTTCATTTTTAACTGATAAAAACAATGTCAAAAACGCCCCAAAATCTTGGGAGGACCTTAAAAACGGCGATTACACTGTCAGCATTGGTGATGCACTAACAGCAAACCAAGCACAGTTTGCTATTTTAGCAGCTGCTATGGCATTTGGCGGCGATGAATCAAATATCCAACCAGGGATAGACTTTTTCGCAGACTTAGCAAAGCAGGGGCGTTTAAAAGGTGATCCTTCTGTAGCGAATATAGAAAAGGGTGAAATTGATGTAGCCATCTTATGGGATTTCAATGCGCTCGGCTATCGTCACCAAATCGATGAAAAACGTTTTGATGTCGCTATTCCATCCGAAGGCTCTGTAACATCTGGCTATGCAACGATCATTAATAAATACGCAAAAAATCCACATGCAGCAATGTTAGCTCGTGAGTATATTTTATCCGATGCAGGTCAAGAAAATTTAGCGAAGGGTTATGCTCGCCCAATCCGTGACAAGGTTCAACTACCTCAAGATGTTAAGGAGCTATTATTACCTGAAGAAATGTACAAAAATGCACAGCCTGTAAAAGACCAAAAGAAATGGGAAGAAACAACGAAACAAATTCCACAACTATATCAGGAGCAGGTATTAATTCATGCAAAATAAAGTTGTTTTAATTGTCGTAGATGCACTGCGTTTTGATACAGCCTGTACGCATATGGGGTTTATGCACCATTTAGTTGAACGTAAAGTTGCAGCACGCTATAAGGTTTGCTCGGAGGTCCCGTCATTATCGAGACCTTTATATGAAACGATTTTAACGGGGACACCACCCATTGTACATGGGGTAACAAGTAATATGACAGTACGTCTATCTACGCAAAACAGTCTATTCCATTTGGCGAAAGAAAGCGGTCTGTCGACAGCAGCGGCTGCCTATCATTGGGTAAGTGAGCTATACAATCGCGCACCATTTGTGCATATGGAAGACAGGCTACAATTGGATACTCAATTGCCGATCGAGAATGGCTTGTTCTACTTTGAGGATCACTATCCAGACAGTCATTTATTTGCTGATGCTGCATGGCTAATGGATCAAAAGCAACCGGATTTCTTATATATTCATCCGATGAATGTAGATGATGATGGTCATAAATTTACAGCTGACTCAGCGCAGTATCGAAACCGTGTTTTAGCAGTTGATGCCTTATTATCTTTATTTATCCCGAAATGTCTTGCACAGGGCTATGAGGTTATAGTGACAGCTGATCATGGGATGACAAGTGATGGTAATCATGGAGGAACAACAGCTGAGGATCGTCATGTACCGATGTTTGTTATTTCAAATCGAGTGAAAGCAGGCATTAAAGATGAGATTGTATCACAGTTACAAATTGCTCCGCTGTGCTGTCATTTATTGAATATCGAACCTTCTGATGAAATGGTTCCACTGTTATTAGAAGGGACGCATTCTTTAAAAAAATAATTAAAAGAGGCTGGGCGCGCCCATGAAAGCGCCCGGACGGAAATGAATACTTTGAAGATTTATCGGAACAAAATTTCATTTTATCGGAACAATTTTAGCTTTTATCGGAATGTTCTCTCATTTTATCGGAACAACTTGGATTAACTATAGAAAGAAGTGATTGTTTTGATTTCGAAGCGGCAAACAGTTGCCTGGCTTTCTCCTTTTCTAGTACTTGTATTGTTATTTTTCTTAATACCGTTACTGTATATGCTAATCACAAGCTTTCAAAATAGTGATGGTTTTACACTTGCACAATATCAAGCAGTACTAACGAACGATTACATTTTACAAGGCTTTAAAAATAGTATTACACTGTCCTTTATTTCAGCAGTAATTGCCTTAATCGTTACCTTATTTGCAGTCTATGCGATTATGAGATTTTCTGAGCCAGTACGTGAGAAGATTTTACTACTAACAAACTTAACATCTAATTTTTCAGGTATTCCATTGGCATTTGCCTTTATCGTATTACTTGGAAATAGCGGGCTCTTTACATTGCTATTCGATAAATGGGGTATCGACGCATTATCTTCATTTTCTCTTTATAGCTGGGGTGGCTTGTTACTCATTTATGTTTATTTTCAGCTACCGTTAGCATTAATGCTTCTATACCCAATTTATGATGGAATTCAGCAACAATGGAAGGAAGCGGCGGCACTGCTTGGAGCGTCTACATGGCAGTTTTGGATAAAGATTGGTGTTCCTGTTATGCTTCCTGGGATCGTTGGGACATTTAGCGTATTGTTTGCCAATGCAATGGGAGCGTATGCCTCAGCCTATGCGCTAACGAATAGTAGTTACAATTTAGTCGCAATACGTATTGGTTCTCTTATTAAAGGAGATATTTTTGCCCAACCAGAGCTGGCAAGTGCTATTGCAGTCATACTAGCGGTAACGATGGTGACGGCGATGCTGTTAAGTGAATGGAGCATTTCAAAAACAAGGAGGAAGTTATAGTGAAAAAGAGAGGCGTTGCTGATTTATTTTTCCTCCTGTTAGTCGTGTATTTAGTGTTTCCAGTTATTGCAACAATGCTTTATGCCTTTGCGGAAAATTGGAACAACACTATTTTGCCAGAAGGATTAACATTTAAATGGATTACTACATTATTTCAGGATGCAGAATTTATACAGGCTTTTGGACGTTCTGTCTTATTGTCGAGTGGGGCAGTATTGATCGCATTGCTCGTTATCGTACCGGCCATTTTCGTTATCGTGTTGTATTTTCCAAAATACGAAAAATGGATTCAGACGGCAGTTGTTATGGTGTATTCATTCCCTGGAATTATTTTAGCAGTCGGGCTCATTCGTGTTTATAGCAAATTCGGCGTGCCGATGATTTTAGTCGTTTTAGGGGCCTATGTCATCAGT
The DNA here is from genome assembly GCF_030348505.1 of Lysinibacillus sp. G4S2. Taxonomy (NCBI): domain Bacteria; kingdom Bacillati; phylum Bacillota; class Bacilli; order Caryophanales; family Bacillaceae; genus Lysinibacillus; species Lysinibacillus sp. G4S2. The sequence continues at coordinate 1,393,550 of NZ_JAUCFJ010000002.1, forward strand.
ATCCTACCGTACATTTACCAAGGGACGCGTAATAGTTTACGGAATGTAGACGCACGGCAGCTTTTAGATGCAGCCCAATTACTTGGAGCATCTAAAATGCAGGCATTTACAAAAATATTGTTACCTACTGTTTATCCAGGTTTATTTGCAGGTGCATTATTATCGTTTTCAGTGCTTTTTGGAGAATTTGTACTGATAAATCTTGTGGTAGGTTCTCGCTTTGAAACGGTGCAAATTTATTTAATGAAAAAGCTAAGTGCAAGTGGACATATTGCCAGTGCAGTTGTCTTTGTTTATATCGTTCTTATGGGCTTATTAACGTTCGTTATTGCAAGATTAACGAAACAATCGAAAGGTGCTACAAATCTATGAGTTATATTGTGATTGAAGGACTTCATAAAAAATATGGATTAACGACGGTTTTATCAAATATAGATATGAAGATTGAAAAAGGTGAATTTATAACTCTTTTAGGTCCAAGTGGCTGTGGTAAGAGTACCATTTTACGAATTGTAGCAGGCTTAACAGATGCATCGGCTGGCCAAATTGTCATTGAGGGCAAGGATATGATGGGTGTTCCACCAAAGGATCGTCAAGTTGGCATGGTGTTTCAATCATATGCACTATTCCCAAATATGACGGTGAAAGAAAATGTAGCTTTTGGTTTACGCATGCAAAAAGTAAATACGGCTGAAGTTGACAGGCGTGTTCAAGAAATGCTTGCGATTGTTCATTTATCTGAAAAAGCAAACGCTTATCCGAAAGAATTGTCGGGTGGTCAGCAGCAGCGTGTTGCTCTTGCTCGTGCTTTAATTGTACGTCCAAAGGTGTTGCTGTTAGATGAGCCGCTTAGTGCGTTAGATGCCCAAATTCGTAAAAAGCTACAAGCCGACTTACGAGCCATCCAACAAAAGCTAGGCATAACGATGATTTTAGTAACGCATGACCAAGAGGAAGCAATGGCTGTTTCTGACAGAATATTTGTTATGAATAATGGGATGATTGCTCAAAGTGGAACACCTACTGCGATTTATACAAGCCCTGAAAGTGAATTTATTGCTAATTTTATCGGTCATTACAATGTCTTTACGCGCCAAGCTTTAGAGAAAATGATTGGCGAGACGTTACCAAAAGAATGCTCAAAATTTGCGATTCGACCAGAAGCCATTCATCTCGATCAGAGACAGGGGGATGTTTGTATTACTGGAGAGGCGAAGCAGTCGTTAATGAGTGGCAATGTTATTCGAACAACATTTGAGGGCGAATGTCTCTTTACAATGGAGCAACTGCATCAACGAGGCTATTTGTTTGAGCTGGGCAAAAAATATACGTGCTATGTAGCAAGGGAAGATGTGATTGCATTATCATGACGTATGCAAAAATTGAACGATTCGAGTTTATTTTAAAGCAATTAGAGATTGATGAGAAAATTATTGTTGCCAATATTGCGGAAGAATTACAAGTGGCACCTGAAACGATTCGCAGAGATTTTGATGAGCTAGAGCAACAGCGTTTATTAACGAGAGTACACGGTGGAGCTGTGAAGTATACACACGTTAGAAATGAACCAGTATTTTTGCGAAAGCTTCAAATGCAAAAAGAGGCAAAACGCAATATAGCTCGTTTGGCAGCTAGACGTATATGTGATGGGGATACAATTGCTGTTGATACCGGTACAACAACGGTGCATATCGCAGATTTTTTATTGGCAGTCGATGATATAACGGTCGTAACGAATTCCATAGCTGCTGCAGTACAATTTAATTTGGCTATTGAAGAGCGACGAATGACGGGGAAGGTTATTTTACTCGGAGGAACGACAAATCCAAGACAATCCTCAGTAGCAGGAGCTATGACAATGGAAGTGTTAGGCAATATGAATTTTGATAAAGCATTTATATCATGTGGTGGTATTAGCGAAGGGATCGTTTACGATTACGATTTGGATGAATCGTTAATTTCTAAAAAAATGATTGAGCATAGTAAAATGAATTTTTTACTAGCAGATGCATCTAAAATAAATGGTAAATCCTTTTATCAAATTTGTCACTTAGAGGAGTGCTCAGATATTCTTTGTGATGTAGTTTGCCCAGTGGAGTGGCAAGCATATGAGGAAAAGTGGACGGTATGTAATGGAGGGAAAAGTGAATGATTGATTATCATGTACATTTAGAGGAGGGCCCATATTCATTTCGTTGGTTAGAGCGGACTTCTCAGGCGATTCGTTTTTTTAATGAAGACGAAGCGGCAGCAAAAGGTACTAGAGCATATGTTGAGTTACAAATGCAGCAGTTGTCACAGCGATTACAAAGCGGTTGCTATAGTGAGGAATGGTTAGATTTATATCTACAACAGGCTAAACAGCTTGGTTTGCGCGAGGTTGGTATTGTTGATCATCTATATCGTTTTAAGGAGACGCGAACATACTTTGAGAATTATATGCAGTTGGGTGACAATGAAGTTGGTAAATTGCAGCGTTATTGGCTTGATCGTGTCATGACGGAAAGTATGGATGATTTTGTGTCAGCCATTAATCGAGCAAAGGAAAAGTGGAGTTGTCATGGTATTTCCTTAAAGCTTGGCATCGAGGCCGATTATTTTGTCGGAGGTGAGGAAGAATTAGCATCATTGTTAGAACGATATCAGTGGGATTATGTTATCGGATCTGTCCATTTTGTGGATGGCTGGGGCTTTGATAATCCTCAGACACAATATATTTTTGAGGATATGGACGCTGCAGCTTTACAGCAGAACTATACTCGTTTTTTTACCACAGTAGAAAAAATGATCCTCTCGAATATGTTTGATTTTGTGGCACATTTGGACAACTTTAAAGTATTTGACTATCAAGTGGAAGATGCGGCTTTTCTGGATACTTGGTATGAAAGAATCGCTAAGGCTCTTGTGACAACACAAACTGCCACTGAAATAAATGCCGGCTTATATTATCGCTACCCAGTAAAGGAAATGTGCCCAGGACCTCGTTTCTTGCAAATTTTAATTGACCATGATGTAGCCTTTACAGTTTCCTCAGATGCGCATTTCCCAGACGATTTAGGTAAGTATACATTTGCCAATGCCAATCTGCTTAAGAGCTTTGGTGTTCAATCGATTGTCGGCTTTGAACAGCGTATGAGAAAATTAATTGAGATATAGTACACTGTTGTTCATAGATATATAGGCACTGAAACAAAAATGATGTTTCTTAGGAAATTCATTTTTGTTTCAGTGCCTTTAATTTATTTGTATTAGTTACATAAGTACAAGACAGATTGCATACATATGATTAAATTCATTTTTTAAATGAGAGGCGAGTAAAATTGTCAATAACAGTAGATCAAACTTTTTTGCCAGTTATCATACAATCGGGCCACAATGCTTATGGGGTAGCCCGCTCCTTTTACGAAGCGTATCGAATAAAAAGCCTTGTATTAGAACCAGCTTTGAAAACAAAAAACATTCGAGCACTCTTACTAGGTGGGGCACGAGGAATAGCAACTCAAAATAGTCAAATCATCGACTTTCAATATGTGGACCGTTTAGACGAACCAGCTTATTTTGTACAAGCTTTAATCGACATCGCGATGCAGTTCAAAAATAAGAAATTGATTTTACTTGTATGTGATTGTTACTATGCGGAGCTTATCATTATCAATAAACAGACGCTACAACAATATTTTATTTTGCCTTATATAGATGAGGATTTAATGACGCGGATTCGAACAAAGGAAGAGTTTTATAAGTGTTGTGATTTATATAATATTAAATATCCAAAAACGGTGGTAGTGACGAAGGAACATCATGCAATAAGTGATGTTCCATTCGATTTTCCGATGATTATCAAACCATCGAATGCCGTTGAATATACGAGTTGTTCCTTCCCTGAAAAGAAAAAAGTATTTCTTGCAAAAAATGAAGAAGAGCAACAGCAGATTATTAGCAGTATTTATCGCTCTACGTATAAAGATTCTTTAATTCTTCAAGAATTTATTCCAGGTGATGATTCTTATATTCGTGTATTAGATGTTTACGTAGGGAAGGATAAGAAGGTTAAATTAATGTGTTTAGGTAACAAGCTTCTCGAAGATCCTTCACCACATAATATTGGCACTTCTTTGGCGATTATGACGGATTTCGATGAACAGCTAATGGACAAAATACGTTATTTTTTGGAGGACATTGGCTATAATGGATTTGCAAATTTTGACATGAAATTAGATGTTCGTGACGGGGAATATAAAATATTTGAAATGAACTTACGAACTGGGGCTTCAAGCTATTTCGTGACAGCGAGTGGTCATAATTTAATGCAGTATGTTGCAAATGATTATGTATTCAATGTAAATCAAGAGCTAACGTATGTACAGACGAGGCATTTGTGGTCACTTATTCCAAAAAAAACGCTATTTAAAGGTTTAAATAATGAAAAACTAAAAATTGAAACAAAGCGATTAATAAAACAGGGCAAATATTCGAATGCCCTATATTTTAGAGAAGATATGAACGTCAAGCGATGGACAAAGCTAAAACTATATAATTATTATTTAAATCTAAAATATAAAAAGTACTACAAATAAGGTCGAGCCAAGTGCAGGGACACCCTTTGATACTGAATCCTATCAAAGGTGTCCTATTCTTTTGGGGGAATTAAGGTAGTTAAGAGTAATTAAGTCTAAACCACGACATTTAGTACGCAAACCTTGTAGGATGTAGCAATTATTAAGTATAATAGTAAAATGGGAATTCGACTGTATGGAATTCGTTTGAAAGGAGTTACCTGATTGCAATGAATGAGGAACAACGCTTAGCTAATCAACAAGTCAATCAACCAAAAAAAGAAGACAAGCCTGAAAAGGATTATAGTAAATATTTTGAAACGGTTTTTACGGCACCTTCATTAAAAGATGCCAAAAAACGTGGGAAAGAAGATATTAAATACCATAAGGACTTTGACATTGCGGAAGAGTTTGCAGGTATGGGCATAGGACGTACATTTTATATTCGTACCTATGGCTGCCAAATGAATGAGCATGATACAGAAGTAATGGCCGGGATTTTTATGCAGCTTGGCTATACGCCTACAGATGTGATTGATGAAGCTGACGTCGTGCTACTGAATACGTGTGCTATCCGTGAAAATGCAGAAAATAAAGTGTTTGGAGAACTTGGTTTCCTGCTGAAATATAAACGTAAAAATCCAGAAATGCTTATCGGGGTTTGTGGCTGTATGTCGCAGGAAGAATCCGTTGTCAATAAAATTTTAAGAAGCTATCCTCATGTCGATATGGTGTTTGGTACACATAATATTCACCGTTTACCAAACGTTTTAAAAGAAGCATATATGTCAAAGGAAATGGTTATTGAGGTTTGGTCTAAAGAAGGCGATGTTATTGAAAATCTGCCGAAAAAACGTCTTGGCTCTATCAAAGCTTGGGTAAATATTATGTATGGCTGTGATAAGTTCTGTACGTATTGTATCGTACCTTATACGCGTGGTAAGGAGCGTAGTCGTCGTCCGGAAGAAATCATCGCTGAAGTTCGTGAACTAGCAGCTTCAGGCTATAAAGAAATTATGCTGCTTGGACAAAATGTCAACGCTTACGGTAAAGATTTCGAGGATCTTGATTACCGACTTGGTGATTTAATGGACGAATTACGAAAAATTGATATTCCACGTATTCGCTTTACAACAAGTCATCCACGCGACTTCGATGATCATTTAATCGAAGTGCTTGCAAAACGTGGTAACTTAGTTGAGCATATTCACTTACCAGTACAATCTGGTTCAAATGAAGTGTTGAAAATTATGGCACGTAAATATACACGTGAGCATTTCCTTGGACTAGTAGCAAAAATTAAAGCGGCTATTCCTGAAGTAACACTAACGACTGATATTATTGTTGGCTATCCGAATGAAACAGAGGAGCAATTTGAAGAGACGTTAGCCTTGTACCGTGAAGTAGGCTTTGAAATGGCCTTTACGTATATTTACTCTCCTCGTGAGGGTACACCTGCTGCTAAAATGGTGGATAATGTACCTGAAGAAGTGAAAAAAGAACGTCTTCATCGATTAAATGAGGTTGTAGGGGAATATTCTCGCAAAGCATTAGAGAGCTTGAAGGGTGAAATAGTAGAAGTATTAGTCGAAGGTACAAGTAAAAAACGCGATGATGTGTTAGCTGGTTATACTCGTAAAAATCGTCTTGTAAACTTTAAAGCCCCGGCAGATCTAATTGGTCAATTAGTGAAAGTAAAAATAGTTGAAGCTACTTCCTATTCATTAAGTGGTGAATTCGTAGAAGTAGTAAAAAATGAAAAGGTGGAAGCGTAAATGACACAAGTATTATATACAAAAGAAGATTTAATCAAGAAGTCACATGAAATTGCGCATATGATTGCTAATACGCCAGAAGTTGAATTTTTCAAAAAGGCAGAAGCACAAATTAATGAAAACCAACAAGTACGTGAGCGTATTGCAAGTCTAAAAAGTCTACAAAAACAAGCTGTTAACTTCCAGCACTTAGGAAAAGAAAAAGCGCTGAAATTAATTGAAGACAAAATTGCTAAAATCGAAGAAGAAATCAATGCAATTCCAGTAGTACAACAATTTAAAGAATCTCAAGGTGATGTAAATGATTTGTTACAATTAGTATCGAATACAATTGCTAACAATGTCACAAATGAAATTGTTCGCTCAACAGGCGGCGATGTACTACGCGGAGAAACTGGCTCATACGTAGCCAATACAACACCAGGCAGCTGCTCATAAAAATAATAGAAGAAATAGTGGCTGGGACAAACTGGTCAAAACCTTAAAAAGCGCAAGAAATCAATTTAGAAAAGTTGATTTCTTGCGCTTTTTTTGATGTTGAATTTTGCCTTGAAAATATGCTTATGTCATAGCGACGCAAATTATCAGTGCGATCAGGTAGTGTTGCATGAAGGTAGAGGTCGATATTTTTTGAAAGTTGGTTGATAAATTAAAAAAGTTGGTTGATAAATTAAAAAAGTTGGTTGATAAATTAAAAAAGTTGGTCGATAAATCGAAAAAGTTGGTCGATAAACAATCAAAAGTTCTCGATAAATCTCAAAACCGCAGCTTATTAAAGATTTTGTCGCTGCCGTTACGCTAAAGTGAATACTTGCAATATGAAAAAAGAATTTTATCTTTATTCAATGGGTGCCCAAACAACACTGAAATAGAGGAACTCAGTCTAAGAACGCCACGTCCTGTGGTAATGACTGAGTGACCAACGTCGTGTTGGCCCAAAGCCTCCGGACGCAATTTAATTCAATAAAAATATATGTTCACCCAATAGGCGCTACCTGCATATGATGGAGTGAAAAGAGTCGAAGGAGGAATTGCGCTGAAACGTTTACGACAAATCGTGACGAAAGCAGTAGTTGCCAAAGGGAAGAAGAGAACGGAAGAACGTGTAACATTATGTCCATCGAATAAACCGACGAGTATTCTTGGTTGCTGGGTCATCAATCATACTTGCTCCGCAAAAAAAGTCGGTAAATTTGTAGAAGTATCAGGGAAATTTGATGTCAATGTATGGTATGCCTATAGTAATCATTCGAAAACAGCGGTGTTTTCTGAAACGATTCACTATAAAGACAAAGTGAAACTCCATTTTAGAGATGGCGAAGTGAGTGTTGGTGATGATGTTCGAGTGCGTGTAGTTCAAGAGCCAAACTGCATCGAGGCAATTATTTCTCCATGCGGCACGAAATTTGAGATCGTAGTAGAACGCGAAGTCGTTGTAGAGGTAATGGGTGAAACGACGATTTGCATTAGTGTACATCCACTAGATTTCGAAGAGGAATGGAGCTTTAATGATGAGAGCTCATCCTCGTCTTCATCTAGCTCAAGCTCTAGTTCAAGCTCCTCGTCTAGCTCCAGCGGAGAAAGGTTTGTTTTAGAGTCCTCATCGTTTCCTGGTGAAAGACCAAGATAATACTAAAAGTTTGATACATGCGAAACGCTAGCATCTTAAAAAAAGATGAATGAGGCGTTTCGCATGTATCTTTTGTTATAATAAATATATCTATATGGCAAGAGCGAGGGAAATATTAATATGACTACTTATACACCAATGATGCAACAGTATTTGCAGGTAAAAGAAGATTACAAGGATGCCTTTTTATTTTTTAGATTAGGCGACTTTTACGAGATGTTTTTTGAGGACGCAATTAATGCTTCACAAATTTTAGAAATAACATTAACGAGCCGGGATGCAGGCGCAAAAGAGCGTATTCCAATGTGTGGTGTGCCTCATCATTCGGCGAAAAATTATATTGAAACACTTGTGCAAAAGGGCTATAAGGTTGCAGTTTGTGAGCAAACAGAAGATCCGAAGCAAGCAAAGGGTGTAGTAAAGCGTGAAGTCGTACAGCTTATTACACCAGGTACGATTATGGAAGGGAAGTCGCTTGATGGTAAAACCAATCATTTTATTGGTGCTGTGGAGCAACTTGATGATACGACATTTGGCTACGCTTATTTAGATTTATCTACAGGTGAAGCTATAGCCTCCTCAATTGAGGGCGATGGTAAGGCACTATTAATGCAAATGCAAGCCTATGGTATTCGTGAACTGATTGTAACGGATAGTTTACAGCTAATGTTAGCGGAGCATGCAGTCAATGCTAGTATCGTACTTTCTGTTGAAATGGATGAAATGGCAATGGACAAGGCGGCAAGCTATTTAGAAGCAGTGCCAAATGAGTTACAAGCTGCTTGCCTTCGTTTGCTTACTTATATCGATAAAACACAAATGCGCTCTTTATCTCATATTCAAACATTTACGTACAATGAAATGAAAAATTATTTACGCATTGACTCTAGCTCAAAGCGTAATTTAGAGCTTATTCAATCCATACGCGGTGGCGATCAAAAAGGTACCCTCTTATGGCTATTAGATGACACAGTGACAGCAATGGGTGGGCGAAAGTTAAAACAGTGGCTACATCAGCCTCTTGCAACACGCTCTGCCATTGAAGCAAGACTAGCAATCGTGACAGATTTATTGGAGGAGTATTTTGTAAGAACAGAGCTGCAAGACTCTTTAAAACAAGTTTATGATTTAGAGCGTTTAGCTGGGCGAGTAGCTTTCGGTAATGTAGGCGGACGTGATTTAGCGCAGCTACGTGATTCGTTACGTCAGGTGCCTGCAATTCAGCAACAATTACTCGGTGTCAATAAAGAAACATTAGAAAAGCTTGGTGCAGCACTGGATACATGTGCGGATGTAGAGGCGCTATTAGCCCGTGCTATTACAGACAATCCACCAATTACGATTAAAGAGGGCGACGTCATACGTGATGGCTATAATGAGCGATTAGATGAGCTACGCTATGCCTCTCGAAATGGGAAGGATTGGATCGCGCAGCTAGAGCAAGAAGAACGGACGAAAACGGGCATTAAAAACTTAAAAATAGGCTATAATCGAATTTTCGGCTATTATATTGAAATTACAAAATCGAACATCCATCTAGCTGATTTAACACGCTATGAACGTAAGCAAACTTTGGCGAATGCCGAGCGTTATATTACACAGGAGCTTAAGGAAAAAGAAGCATTAATTTTAAATGCTGAAGAAGAAAGTTTAACGTTAGAGTACAACTTGTTTGTAGAAATACGCGATGAGTTAAAGGCATTTATTCCACGTGTACAGGCGTTAGCGGCAAGTATTAGTGAGTTAGATGTGCTGCTAAGCTTTGCGAGCGTTTCAGAGAAATATCGTTTTACGAAGCCTGAATTTCATGAAGGTCGTGCCCTTGAAATTATTGAGGGGCGCCATCCGGTTGTAGAAAAGATGCTCAATAAGCAAATGTATGTGCCGAACGATTGTGTACTTGAGAAAAATAACAATATGATGCTTATTACAGGACCGAATATGTCTGGTAAAAGTACGTATATGCGCCAGGTTGCACTGATCGTTGTCATGGCACAAATGGGCTGTTATGTGCCTGCTGAAAAGGCTAGATTACCAATTACAGATCAGATCTTTACACGTATTGGTGCAGCAGATGATTTAGCTGCTGGACAATCAACGTTTATGGTGGAGATGTTAGAATCTCAGCACGCTATTATGCATGCTACGAAAAATAGTTTGATGTTGTTTGACGAAATTGGTCGTGGGACATCAACTTATGATGGTATGAGTCTTGCTCAATCGATGATGGAATATATCCATGATAAAATAGGGGCAAATACGCTATTTTCAACTCATTATCATGAATTAACAGCACTTGAAAAAGAACTTTCTCGACTGCAAAATGTACACGTATCTGCTACCGAAAAAAATGGCACAGTTGTCTTTTTACACAAGGTGAAAAAGGGAGCTGCCGATAAATCTTACGGAATTCATGTAGCACAGCTTGCACAATTGCCAGAGGAGATTTTAACAAGAGCACAAGTTCTGCTTGAAAACTTCGAGGCTGGCAAGGTAGTTGCGGTGTCAGAGGAGGTTGCTGAGCAGCCAGTGCAAATGTCACTATTTACAGAGGAAGAATCAATCTCTCCATCAGAGGCAGAGGTGCTTAAAAACTTAGAAAAAGTAAATATTCTTGGGACTTCACCAATGCAAGCGATGAATATTTTATACGAATTACAACAGCAGCTATTAAACGCAAAAAAGTAAAGGAGTGATGCGCTATGGGAAAAATACAAATTATGGACGAGTGGCTGTCCAATAAAATTGCTGCAGGGGAAGTAGTTGAAAGGCCAGCCTCTGTAGTTAAAGAGCTTGTTGAAAATGCCATTGATGCCGGAAGTACGTCCATTGATGTTTTTTTACTAGAAGCGGGTCTCACTTCAATTCAGGTAATTGATAATGGTAGTGGCATGGATGATGAGGATGCACTAATATCATACTCTCGCCATGCAACAAGTAAAATCCATCAGGAGCATGATTTATTTCGAATTCGTACACTTGGCTTCCGCGGTGAGGCATTAGCTTCTATTGCATCGGTGTCTAAAATGACACTCATTACGTCAAATGGGGAATCAGGTACTTATTTAGAGCTTGAAGGTGGCCACGTCGCTACACATAAACCTGGGCCTTTGCGTAAAGGAACAGATATTACAGTGGCACAGTTATTTTTCAATACACCTGCACGTTTAAAATATATGAAAACAATACAGACCGAGCTTGGGCACACAATTGACCTAATGAACCGTCTTGCGCTTGGAAATCCACAAATTGCGTTTAGATTGCTACATAACGGTCAGCAATTGTTACAAACCAATGGACGGGGTGACGTGCAGCAAGTACTAGCCGCCATTTACGGTGTGCATAATGCCAAGAAAATGGTGTCCTTCAATGGTGAGTCACACGATTACAAAATTTCTGGCTTCGTGTCACTACCAGAGGTTACTCGTGCCTCGAAAAACTATATGTCGTTGTTTGTTAATGGTCGGTGGGTAAAGCATTATTTGGTACAAAAAGCGATTGTAGATGCTTATCATACGTATTTACCAATTGAGCGTTTTCCGATTGTGGCACTCTTTATAGAGGGTGATCCTTATTTAACAGATGTCAACGTTCATCCTGCTAAGCATCAAATACGTTTAAGTAAAGAACTAGAGCTTCTTAAACTAATTGAGGAAACAATACGGGAGCAAATACGCAATATTATTCGAGTGCCGCAAATGGAAAAGAAGGAAAAAGTTCCAAAGCCTACAACCGAGCAGTTAAATATATGGAAGCCGGCACCAAAGCTTGATGTGGGGAAAATGAATGCCATTGTAGAAAAGCTTTATGATGTGCAAACTGTTCAGGAACAAAGCAAATTAGATCCTATAGTACCAGAGCACGTCCCTACTGTTATTGAAGATAGCTGGCAACCTACACCAGTGATGGAAGTGAATCGTCCTGAAGAAGAAGTGACACTAGAAGAGCCAATGGAAGTTTTGGAGGATGAGCCTAAGAAAGAACCATTCCCTGCTCTTGAAGTAGTTGGGCAAATTCACGGTACGTACATTGTTGCACAGATGGAGGATGGCTTTTATTTAATCGATCAGCACGCGGCTCAGGAGCGTATTAAATATGAATTTTTCCGTGAAAAGGTCGGTCAGGTGAACCCGAATGAACGTCAGACTTTATTGCTTCCATTGACTTTCCATTATGCAGCTGATGAGGCGCTTATTTTAAGAGAAAATAGGCAGGAGTTAGAAGCTGTCGGTGTATTTTTAGAGGAGTTTGGACAATCATCATTTGTCGTGAGAGAGCATCCTAGCTGGTTTCCTAAAGGAGAAGAACAAGAAATTATTGAGGACTTAATTGAACAGGTGCTGACAACTAAAAAAGCAGACGTCAAAAAATTACGTGAGGCGGCAGCCATTATGATGAGCTGTAAAAAATCGATAAAGGCCAATTATTATTTAACGAAAGAGCAAATGGAAACGTTATTACAAGATTTACGTAATGCTGATAATCCATTTACATGCCCACACGGACGTCCAGTACTTATTCATTTTACAACTTATGAAGTGGAAAAAATGTTTAAACGGGTAATGTAGTTGTAACGCCTGACATTTTTGAAAGGGTGACAATGCATTGCCTCTCATACATTGCTGTATAATATCTACAACTTGAAGTGGGATGAAGAAATTTGTACGCTATTAAATATTCCAATGTCAATGTTGCCAGAGATGAAAAATTCATCAGAGATTTATACAACTGCGCCAAGTATATTCTTTACTGGGGAAATTCCGTTTGCAGGTATAGTAGGTCTTGCGCCGAATTTTTGGTTGACCTAACTTATCAATCCAAAATAGAAACACAACAAGGACTGGCTCTTTAAGCGATCTAGCAAAAAATTGTAGAGGTTACATGTATTTTCAAATCATAGCTAATGGGGGAAAAAGGTATGTTTTCATTTGAGCATCGTCCAAAAATTATGCATTTTTTAGAGCAATATAGTTTTGACGTATTAGTCATTGGTGGCGGGATTACTGGCGCTGGCATTGCGCTTGATGCTGCATCTAGAGGGTTATCAGTCGCTTTGATTGAGAAGCAGGATTTTTCTGCTGGCACATCAAGCCGTTCAACAAAGCTTATTCATGGTGGACTTCGTTATTTAAAGCAATTTGAAGTAGGTGTAGTAGCTGAGGTTGGTCGTGAGCGTGAAATTGTTTATGGCAATGCTGTTCACGTTACAACGCCTGAAAAAATGCTCTTACCATTATATAAAAAAGGCTCACTCGGACCATTTACAACATCATTTGCGTTGAAAGTATATGATCGATTAGCGGGTGTCAAAAAACATGAACGTAGAACAATGCTGAATGCTCAGGAAACGGCAGCACTAGAGCCTTTACTCAATCGAGATGAGCTTATCGGTGGTGGTTATTACGTTGAATATCGTACGGATGATGCCCGTCTGACAATAGAAGTGCTGAAAAAAGCAGTGGAATACGGGGCACTATGTCTAAATTATGCGGAAATGACAGAGTTTTTATATCAAAAGAAAAAGCTTGTAGGCATAAAAGTAAAGGATCATGTGTCAGGGAAAGAGATCGAAGTGCACGCTGCGCAAATCGTCAATGCTACTGGACCTTGGGTAGATGAGGTTCGTCAAAAGGATAAAGTAGCAGACAAAAAGCAATTACGTCTCACAAAAGGAGTTCATATCGTTCTTGATCAAAAGGATTTTCCATTAAGGCAAGCCATGTATTTTGATATTGTAGATGGGCGTATGGCCTTTGCAATTCCACGTGATGGCAAAACCTATATTGGAACAACAGATACGGTTTATGAGGGAGATCCTGTACATCCTGTCGCTACCAAAGAGGATGTTGATTATTTAATTGATGCTGCAAAAACTGTTTTTCCAACAGCAAATATTTCAAGAGAAACAATTGAATCGTCGTGGGCAGGCGTACGTCCACTTATTTATGAAAAAGGAAAGGATCCATCTGAAATTTCACGAAAAGATGAAATATGGACAGCTCCAAGTGGACTAATGACAATTGCAGGTGGCAAACTAACAGGCTACCGTCAAATGGCAGAAACAATCGTTGATAAAATTGTGAAAACACATAATTATAAGCACGCAGGTCCATGTATCACGCGCGAGTTATCACTTTCCGGGGCAAAAGGTATTAACGCTATCAATTTCCCTGATTATAGTACCTATAAAGCAAGAGAGGGCGTTCATTATGGCCTAAATTATGATGAAGCAAAACAGCTCGTACAAAAATATGGTACAAATGTAGATGCGTTATTTAACCAAGTGAAATATTTGCATGAGCATGGAAGTACGATGCCTCTTGCCTTACATGCAATGCTACTTTATGGTATAGAAGCAGAAATGGTGTACACACCAAGTGATTTCTTTATTCGTCGTACAGGCTTATTATACTTCGATATTGATGCGGTAAAACGTTATAAACAGCAGGTCATTCAAGTTATGCAACACCATTTTCACTATACAGAGTCACAAAGAAATACGTATATCGCTCAACTAGAGCAAGCTATTTTAGATGCAACAAGTTTTGTATAGGAAGGAGTGCAAATAATGGAGCGCTATATTGAAATGTCAGATGGTCATTTTCTGTTTACTCGAACATTCAAGCCGTCGAATCCTTGTATTGGTCATATTCATATTTTACATGGTATGGCGGAGCATAGTGGACGTTATGTAAAATTGGCTCGTACTCTAAATGAAGCTGGCTATGCGGTGACAATGCATGATCACCGAGGGCATGGAGAAACGGCTGCCTATAATGGCACACTAGGTTTTTTTGCTGAACAAAATGGGTTTGACCGTGTAGTAGAGGATGCTCATGAAGTCGTTACGTCTTTACATGCACAGTTTGCAGATGTGCCTTTGATTTTATTTGGTCATAGTATGGGGTCGTTCATTACTAGAAGATATATACAGTTGTATAGCGATCATGTAGATAATGCGATTCTTTGTGGAACCGGGAATGTGACAGCATTGCATACGATGGGAAATTTTGTAGCAAAAGCATTGGCCAAGCAATTTGGTAAAGAGACACAGAGCAAAATATTAAATAAGCTTAGCTTTGGTAGTTTTAATAAGCAGTTCCCAAGTTCGAAGACTGCGTATGACTGGTTATGTTCGGCAGAGGACGAGGTCCAAAAATATATAGATGATCCGTATTGCGGCTTTATACCAACAAATCAATTTTTTGTGGATTTAACATCTGGTTTTATGTCGTTAAATCGTAAAAAAGAGATAGCTAAAATAAAGCAAGAGTTACCGATATTATTGATAAGTGGTAGCAAGGATCCAGTTGGAGAACAAGGTCAAGGCATATATGCTGTGGCAGAACAATTTGCAGCAGCAGGCATACAGGATGTGACGGTTTACTTATTTGAGGATAAACGTCATGAAATCTTGAACGAGGATAATCAAGAGGCAGTCTATCAAGTTTTATTACGGTGGTTAGAAAAATATGATACAAGATAAAATACAGCAAGCAGAGGTCGTAGCAATCGTAGGACCTACTGCTTCTGGTAAAACAGCACTAAGCATTGAGTTAGCGAAAAAATATAATGGCGAAATCATTAATGGTGACTCTATGCAAATCTATAAAGGTTTAGATATTGGTACAGCGAAAATTACTGAAGAAGAGATGGAAGGTGTGCCACATCATTTAATTAGCTTTAAAGAGCCAACGGAGCCTTTCTCAGTAGCTGACTATCAAAAATTAGTGCGAGCTAAGATTGCAGAAATTCAAGCAAGTGGCAAGCTACCGATTATTGTAGGTGGCTCAGGCTTATATGTACAGGCAGTGCTCTATGACTTTCAATTTACAGAGGAGCAGGTAGATGAGGTGGCACGGAAAGCCTATTATGAGGAACTTGAGAAATTAGGTCCAGAGGCTATGCATGCTAAGCTTAAAAAACTTGATCCACAAACAGCAGAAACAATTCATCCAAATAATACTCGTCGTGTCATACGCGCGTTAGAAATGATTGAACTTAGTGGCGTTTCAAAGGCAGCAGAAGCACAAAATCGTGGAGAAGTCCCACTTTACAATCATGTAATTTTAGGGCTAGGGCAAAATATGTCACGCGAAGAGCTCTATGATCGAATTAACCGCCGTGTCGATTTAATGATGGAAAAGGGGCTTTTGGAAGAAGTAAAGGGTTTATGGCAACAAAATATACGTGGTGTGCAATCAATCCAAGCAATCGGCTACAAGGAATTATATGACTACCTAGATGGCAAATGTTCTTTAGAAGAAGCCATTGACAGTTTGAAACAAAATTCTCGCCGCTATGCGAAAAGACAGCTAACATATTTCCGCAATAAAATGGATATATACTTCCTTAAAAATGACGAACAACTTTAATTGATCTCGCCTTATCGTAGATTTTGTTTTTATACTTTTGATAAATTTCTAAAAATTACTAATTGCTAAATTGGTAGAACATGCTACTATAGGAATGAAGAGGTAGAAAGAGAGTAGGGGGAGGCATATTTGATGAAATCAATTAACTTGCAAGATACGTTCTTGAACCATCTACGTAAAAACAGTGTTTTTGTAACTGTGTTTCTGTTAAATGGATTCCAGTTAAAAGGGACTGTGAAATCCTATGATAATTTTACAGTGTTATTAGTAGATGTTGATAGCAAACAGCATCTTATTTACAAACACGCTATTTCTACATTTGTTCCAGCAAAGCAAGTCGATTTTTTAGAGACAGAAGAATAAATAACTATATTTAAACAGTTAGTGTTGTCGACACTAGCTGTTTTTTTGCCTTCGGGCTATAATGTAAGAGGAAATCGACATATTGGAGGACTACACATATGAAATCTATGGATACAACACAATTATTAGAACTATTAGATGCAAACAAAGACCTATACATTATTGATGTACGTGAAGATGATGAAGTGGCACAAGGCATGATTCCTGGTGCTCAGCATATTGCTCTTGGGACAATCCCTGATCGCTTAGACGAATTAGATTCTTCTAAGCCATACGTTATCGTTTGCAAGGCTGGCGCTCGTTCAGCAAATGCTTGTGGATATCTAGACGCTCAAGGCTTTGACGTAACAAACCTTGAAGGCGGCATGCTTGCTTATGATGGAGAGTTAGAATTTAAATAATGGTCGATTTAAACCCTCGTGGTTTTATCAAGACCTAAATTGTAAAAGTCATAAAATATAAAGGGTGATACATATTAGTCATATATAATATGTATCACCCTTTTACTTCTTGCTCAGTAATCGCACCTGGTTTGGATATTTACGTTAATATCGATGTTTATCTTGTGGAAAATTTTACTTAAACCCCCACAAAAGAATGTAATCACCTTTCATTTTCTGTGGTGTAGAGCTGCGGTGAAAGTCGCACGTACGATGTGGACAGGGGGAAAAGCTGGCGATAATTTCAAAGGCTTACCATGAGGTGTTTTCTTATGAAAAAAGTTCTTATATTAATTATTGCCATTTCTCTTTTTGGCGTTTTATCAAAAACTAAAGCAATGATAATTGAATATGCAAAGGTTAATTTATCCGTATAATTATGCCTTTAAAATGGATTCTCTTCAACAGACTATCTCAATAGTCTTGACAACCGCAGACTATCGCAGTAGTATTAGTGTGTGGCAAACTATTGCAATAGTCCACTTAAGAAAAGGAGCATGCGCGTATGCAAGTTAAATTGTTTGATTCGGAATTACAAGTCATGAATATTTTATGGGAAGAAGGCGATTTGACAGCTAAACAGCTCTCACAAATGTTAAACGAACGAATAGGGTGGAATAAAAATACCACCTATACCGTCATAAAAAAATGTATAAAAAAAGAGGCCATTGAAAGAATTGAACCTAACTTTATCTGTCATCCAATCATCAGAAAAGAACAGATACAAGAACAAGAAACGACGGAATTGATTGATAAAATATTTAATGGTTCTAAAACTTTACTATTCGCATCCCTACTAGACAAGAAAAAAATGTCCGCGAGTGAGATCGATAAATTAAAGCAAATTGTTAAAGATCTTGAATGAGGAATTATGATATGAGTATCCTCAACATGAGTGTAGACGCATCTCTCCTCCTCATCATTGTGATATTGATGAGGATGTTAGTAAGAAATAAAGTGCCAAAACAAACATTTTTAATTCTTTGGGGAATCGTTGCATTTAAACTA
Organism: Lysinibacillus sp. G4S2; assembly: GCF_030348505.1. Classification (NCBI taxonomy): domain Bacteria; kingdom Bacillati; phylum Bacillota; class Bacilli; order Caryophanales; family Bacillaceae; genus Lysinibacillus; species Lysinibacillus sp. G4S2. The sequence goes on from NZ_JAUCFJ010000002.1 coordinate 1,411,697, forward strand.
CTCATCCCCTACTCTTTTTATTCAAAATTGAGCATACAGCCTATGCTGAAAAACTTATTTGTTACGCTCACTTACTCAAATGATTCGGAAAGTATGCACAATACAATCGAAATCGCACAAACATCAAACACGTTCTATCACCAGCTTTTGCTTGTGATGACAAGCGATTTCGTTCAGTACATTTGGGCATGTGGGGGTATCGTGGTTTTGCTATTCTTTATAGTGGCCTATGTTAGATTTTATAAAGAATTTCAAACAGCCATCCCAGTGAAGAATAATGAGTATCTAGATCAATGGCTAAAAGATCATAAGTTAAAAAGAACTATTCAAATTGCAGTATCAGATAGAATAAAAACCCCATTAACATATGGAATCTTTAAACCAGTCATCTTATTGCCGAAATCAACAAATTGGGAAGACGCTACAAATATTCAGTTTATTCTCACGCATGAATTAATTCATATTAAACGTTTTGACGTTTTGTGGAAAGTAATTTTAACGATTATGGTAGCTTTGCATTGGTTTAATCCATTAGTTTGGTTTATGTATTTTTTAGTAAACAGAGACATTGAATTGTCTTGCGACGAAAGGGTTATTAGACAGTTTGGAGATAAGGCAAAGTCAGCATATGCACTATCTCTCATCAATATGGCAGATGAAACCTATACGGTTACGCCGCTTTGTAATCATTTTAGTAAAAACGGGATTGAAGAAAGGATAGTGTCCATTATGACCTTAAAGAAAAAGTCGGTTTTAGGAACAGTATTAGCGTGTACATTAGTCATTGGAGGTATGACCGTCTTTGCGGCAACTGGCCAAGAGCCACCAACGCTGAAAGAAGGCAAAGAACGAAATGCAGTTATTGTTACTGATGCTTCAAATAGTACGACGGAACCACATGTAATCGCAACAAATAAAGGCAAAGAACGAAATGCAGTTATTGTTACTGATGCTTCAAATAGTACGACGGAACCACATGTAATTGCAACAAATAAAGGCAAAGAACGAAATGCAGTTATTGTTACCGAGGCTTCAAATAGTACGACGGAACCACATGTAATCGCAACAAATAAAGGCAAAGAACGAAATGCAGTTATTGTTACCGAGGCTTCAAATAGTACGACGGAACCACATGTAATCGCAACAAATAAAGGCGAAAAATGAAATGTAATTATTGTTACTGATGCATCAAATAGTACGACGGAATAGCGTTTAATCGCAACAAATGAAGAATAAATAAGTTGCTCCAAAGACTAGTCCTGAAATCCGGGACTAGTTTTCATTTACTCCATCATTTTTTCATAATAAAACTCAATTTCTTCCCACTTTGTTGGTGTGGTTTTAAAATAAAGTTTGATGAGAAATCCTATTAGCTTTAAAGTTAATAGGATTTCTTATTAAACAATAAAGATAGATGATCAAAGAAAAGAAGTAATACAATTTAATATTAGTTTCGATGAACCGCAACGAAAGATAAGAAAAAGCCATTCCCTCCACAAGTGGAGAGAATGACTTTCCTTCATAAATCGCAAAACTACTGATTATAGTTTTGCCCAACGTTCCTCTAACCAGTTCATAAATTGTACACCTTTGTCGCCTTCATACGCATCAAAGACATCTAAACGCATACGTTTTAGTTTATCCGCAAAGTCTGCCACTGTATGGTCCTTTGGCAAGCTCTTTTTCACCCTCAGGAAAATTTTGTCTGTGCCTTTGATAATATCAAAACGTGCAGGTGATGGCTTCTCTACATCCTCACCAAACGCCACGAGTGCTTCATAGGCTGCTAATTGCACCTTGTTGACAGTATCATGCTGCATACGATTTTTTAATAAATCTATGATTTTGTCATGTTGATAAGCCGATAACATTTCGACTGCGTCTAAACGCTCTCGCCAGCTAGACGTATAATTGGCCTGTTTTTTTAATTTTTCATACTGCTCAGGTAATGCTGTTTCAAACTGTTTCAAGTAATTGCACCTCTTTTTTTAACTAGAGGAAAAATGAATTCTTCTTCTGCTTCTCTTATTATACGTTGTCTGGGTGAAAATAGCGATGAATCGCTGGTAAGGAAATATATAGAAAATGGAAACTAACTACATTAAGGTGAACCGTATCATAAGTATGTACTATTCTTTATTAGATTTGCTTTTCTTATTAAACTCCCATGAAAGAACGTAATCATCTTTCATTTTCTGTGGTGAAGTGCTGATTTTTGAACTTCATGGATGGCTAACGGAGTGCTTTAGTTCAATAACGCTCATCTAATTGTTCAAACTTTTTATAAAAATCTCATACTTAGTTAGAAAGGTTAACTCCATTTTGTTCAATCTTCTTTCAAAATGGAGTTTCGGAATGCGTTATCTAAAAGGGCAAAGTATAGCTATTTTAAGCTATATTGATCCACTGACATCATTAGTGATTTTGACAATGATTATAGGAGAAAAAATGACGACCCTACAAATAATAGGAACTATTCTTTTACTCGGTGCAACATGTTTGAGTGAAATAGATAAAACAAAGCATATATCACAGTAGTAACGAACGAGAAGCTCCTGAAAGCATTTGTACATAGCAGAAGTTGCACTTTGCCCTTCAACTATACTCTTAGTGGACTTAGTTGAGGCAAGAATTGTAGCAGCAACTTCCATCGGAGCTTGTGGAACTGGTACAGTACCACTTTTTGCAGCTTGTATTGATGGAGTTTTTATATTAGGTTCATCTAATATCGATAACGTTATTGCTTGTTTTAATAAACACTGAATTCAATGAGTAAATTGATTCATGTATTTTGATAGAAATAAGAAGCCTTTGAATGTAAAAGGCTTCTTGTTTTTCCTTACTTTTTAGGGGGCAGTCATATTATAAAAAATAATTTAAGAGACAAGGAATCAAATAAATTAAAATAGTACCTATAGCAAAAATAGATATCACTTTTACTTTTATCAGGTCTTTTTTTATTTCTTTTTTCAAGATAACACCACCTATAATAAACAATTGAAGTTAACTTAAAAAGTACATTATATGATATGTTCCACAAATTTATACTAACATTTATTTCTGAATATTCATACTACTGCGCGCAGATGAGTATATTTTTACTACGCTTATATTAGTGTCGTTACTACTAGTGAATTATTAGCAGTATGAATTAACCTCTCATAAGATGAAAAAAACAGTTAATAAACACAAGTATCTATTTAATACTTAGCAGCCCTCGCTTAATAGCTGTTACGACAGCACCTACTCGAGATTCTACGTTTAATTTCCTAATGATTGATGAGATATGGTATTCAACTGTTCTTATGCTTATCATCATTTCCTCACTAATTTCTGAATTGGTTTTATCCTCTGCAATCCATTTTAAAATTTCATACTCTTTTGGGGTAAGCATTTTATCTATCTTAATTACTTCAATTTTAGGAAACAGTTTATGGCCTGAATATACCTGTTTAATGGTGAAGATTAGTTCTTGGATAGGTTTTTCTTCGGTCATAAAAGCACTTGCTCCCGCATTATAGGCAGCTTGAATATATTCTGCATAATCATGCTTCGATAAAATGATGATTCGTAAATGAGGCATATTTTTTAGTAGTTCAACAGTTAAGTCAATGCCATTAACTAATTTCATCCCAATATTCATTAGCACAATATTAGGGGAGGTAGCAATGATTTCATGTAGTAAAAATTCTGGATTAGAAACGACCCCTACCACGCGAATAGTTGGTTCTTTGTTTAATCTATTTGATAAGCATTCTAATAGTAATTGACGATCATCTACAAGTAGCACATTTATATTCAACCTACTCACTCCTTAAATTTAATTTATATATTATACCCGTTCAAAAGACTTCGGAAACTTTTAATCTACTTTTTTCTAATTTATTGGTAAATAACTAGGTTGTTTTTTAAAAAGCACTTATATTTTTATGAAAATATACATAGATAGAAATGAGATATTTGCGGGAAATACGGATGTTTTTTTTAATTCTATTTGTTACAGTTGTAATTATCTTAATTTAAAGATAATTACCAAAATTGTGATTATACAAGTGTGGTGAAGCGACAGCAACAGAAGAATCCCATCTTTATAGCTGGTGAGATGAATGTTGGATAGTACTTTTCGGGTTGTCCTAATACCAACTGAATGAAGATAAATAGTTAAGAGCTTGGTTGGTTTGCGATGTAAATAATTTATTGTTTATTGGATCAAGGGTTATTCATTAATTCAAAACAATCATGTTAATATCCCAGCTACAAATGTATTTCTTTCCTATTTTAGCAAAGATAATGAAGAACTAATATGGGCATACAGCATCTACTGGTCTATCTTGTGCAATATCAAAGGACATCTTACATATTAATGAAAAGGTGAAAATGGACAGCAAAGAAATCAAAATTATGAGTAAGTATTTAGAGAAAAGTAAAAAATTTTTACAGCATAAAATTTATAAAATATTAGAAAATGATAAGGATTTTTTATTATTTTTAGGGAATGAGCGAGTTAATGGAAGGTATCATTTATCATTAGATGAAATGCTTCAAATTTTAGATAGGATTGATATTAAAGACATGCAAGCATTTATTAATGAAAAATTGAATCATGCAAAAATGAAACGAATCATTCTATCATAATAGAGGTGTTATATATGAATGAAGCAATATCAATAAAAGATTTGTATTTTTCGTATAACTCTAATATACAAATACTGAAAAATATTAATTTAACAATAAATCACAATGAAGTGTTTGGTTTACTAGGACCAAACGGAGCGGGGAAAACAACTTTATTAGAATGTGTACAAGGGGTTAGAAATGGCTATACCGGCAACATAATTGTTAATGGTTTAGATGTTAGAAAAGATTCAGATCAAATTAAACCACTCATAGGTGTACAGTTTCAGTCAAATTCCTATTTTGATTATATTAGGGTGGATGAATTGTTTGAATTCTTTGCTATATTATACAACATGAAGATTACTGAAAATGAAATTAAAGATCTATTAAACAAAGTAAATATGCAAGAACATAAAAGATCTTATGTTAATAAACTTTCTGGAGGACAAAAACAAAGAGTAAGTATAGCTTTAAGTATTTTGAATAAACCTCAGGTCTTGTTTTTGGATGAACCTACAACCGGGTTAGATCCGAACTCCAGAAAAGATTTGTGGAATATTATAAAAGATATTAGAAAGGAAGGGACAACTATAATATTAACAACACATTATATGGAAGAAGTAGAGGCACTCTGTGATAATGTATGTTTTATTAACAATGGGAGTATATATACTGTGGGAAAACCGGAAGAGATTATTGAAAATGCTAATTTAAATTCATTTATTAAAATAGGTTTAATAGCAGATTCTGATGTACAGTATTTAGAAAGTTGTCCGACAGTAGAAACGATAAAAAAAGAAGAGGACTTTTTTTACTTATACACTAAAGACATAAGAAAAACGATAGATTATATAAATAAATTAGAAGATGAAAAACGAATAACAACAACTAGTATTAATATTCAAAAAGCAAATTTAGAGGATGTATTCTTAAATATGACTGGAAGTGTTTTGAAAGTATGAATAGTTTTGTGAATTTGTCTTCTATATTTTTTAAAATGGAATTAAGAAATAAACAAGCGGCTATTATGAGTACTGTGTTCCCTATTTTAATGATGGCTTTAATGGGTACAGCAGGAAAAGATGCGGCAAGAGATGGTATGTCATATATGACCTATATCTTTCCAGGTATTCTAGGAATGGCTTATGGAGCTATCGGTCTAATAGCTTTACCTGTGATGATCGCTTCATATAGGGAAAGGGGTATTTTTAAAAAAATTAAAGTTACTCCAATTTCTACATCAAAAATAATGGTATCAATTTTTAGTACACAGCTTTTCATTATGGCTATACAAACAGTTATTATATTGGGCATTAGTGTTTTTATTTTTAATGTCCAATTAAATTTTAGTTCTATTTATACTCTTTTATTGATTCCGTTGTTATTAATGGGTGGTCTTAGTTTATTAGGCGTAGGTTTAATAATCGGAATATATGCTAATAACGCAAAAAATGCCACAACTATGGGGAATCTTTCAAATTTAGTATTCATTTTTTTAGGTGGTACTTTCTTCCCGAGTGACGTGTGGCCAAAAATTTTAATGCCATTTGTTTATATTAATCCACTTAATTATATTATTGAAGCTATAAGAAAAACACTTATCTTCGAGACTCAAAATCTTAATACTTATCTAACCGAGTTATCAGTATTAACTGCTATAGCAGTAATTACGTTAGTATTTTGTGTTAAAGTTTTTAAATATGAATAATCAAGTATATTCGTTCACTTCAAAATGTCAACAATGCTCAACAACTTTAAATATTGACACTAAAAACACTTTATCGTAAATTTAAAATAATTGCATAAAAGCTTTAGGTGCCCATTGCGGGAGAATAGGGAATAAAGTGAAAAGCTTTAGCGGTCCCACCACTGTAAAAGGGAGTTTCATAGAGAATGCCACTAGCAATGTTCTGGGAAGGTTCTATGAAATGTTGAAATTGAGCCAGGAGACCTGCCTAACTGCTTCGTATTTTATAGACGATGGAAAAGTCTGTAGTTTATTTGTTATGAAATAAACTACAGGCTTTTTATTTTTTTCTCTAGATCAATCTTCGAGTAACAAGGGCAAAAAAGAAAGGGGAAATTTTCATGCAATTATTACAACAAACGATTCAAAACATTCAAAGTGTCGATAACAAAATGATGGAGACAGCAAGGGAGTACATAGATGCGCTTAGCAAGCCTCCTGGAAGCTTGGGGAAACTGGAGTCTTTAGCTGTGCAACTATCAGGAATTACTGGAGAACTATTTCCTGCGATTGATAACAAAGCAATTATTGTCTGTGCAGCAGATCATGGTGTTTATGATGAAGGGGTAACATCAAATCCGCAAAATGTAACGGTCTTTCAAACATTAAATTTTCCTAGAGGAGGAACAGGTGTCTGCGCTGTAGCGAAAATAACAAATGCCAAAATTGTCACAGTAGACGTTGGTGTTAAAGAGGATATTCCACTTGATGCTGGTGTCATCATTAAAAAAATTAAATACGGAACGGACAATATGGCAAAAGGTCCTGCTATGTCAAGGGAAGAAGCCATTCAATCAATTGAAGTAGGAATTGAAGTAGCTACGGAGGAAATAAAAAAAGGGATCAATGTACTCGGGACAGGTGAAATGGGGATAGCTAATACAACACCGAGTGCTGCAATATTATCGGTTCTTCATGAGTGTCATCCAAGTGAAGTAACAGGATTCGGTGCAGGTGTTGGACCGGGGGGGCTGGCACATAAAGTAGCAGTCATTCACAATGCCATTGCATTAAATAAACCAAATCGAGACGATGCGATTGATATTCTTGCAAAAGTTGGTGGGTTAGAAATAGGCGCTATGGCTGGGGTTATACTTGCTGCCGCTGTCAATCGCAAACCTGTTGTGATCGATGGCTTTATTTCTACTATTGCTGCACTTATTGCATACGAACTTGAACCAAAAGTAAAAGACTATATCATTCCTTCTCATGCTTCCGAAGAACCAGGTGCTAAAATTGCAGCTGAATTGCTCGGGGTTGAACCGATGCTACAGATGAATATGCGATTGGGCGAAGGCTCTGGTGCAGCTTTAGCCTTTCCTATTTTGGATGCAGCAAGCTCCATGATGAAAAACATGGTTACATTAGAGGAATCTATACTGCTGTTAGAAAAGTAATTTAAAGATTATGAGGTTCTCAAATAAGTTTTTTATTTACAGGATTAAAAAAACAAGCCCAAATAACAGCTATTTGGGCTTGTTGTTATGCAGTGATGTAAGGAAACGTGGCTATGCCCGCTGCAACTTCCGTAACGGTAAACGCCATTTTTTCATATATGAAAGAACTCTTAGTGCTGTAATTACACCAAATAATACATATAAAAAGAAATCCCCTGAAAATAATTCAAGCCCGATGATAAGCCCGGCTAGTGCTGCCCAAACACCATAGACTTCATCACGGAGGACTAGTGGTTGTCGTCTAGCTAATAAATCTCGAACAATTCCACCACCTGACCCTGTTAAGACAGCAGCTACAATAACGGCACTAATGGACATGTCGAGCTTCACGGCATAGAGGGCACCTTGAATCGCAAATGCTGATAAACCAATAGCATCAGTGAAATTGCCCCAGCGATGCCAATGTTGAATGAGGCGATGTGGAAATAAGAAAAAAATTGTAATTGCTGCAATGGCAATTTGGAACATCATATCCTGCCCCCACAGCGTTGTTACAGGTAATCCTATGAGCAAATTTCGTATAGCTCCTCCGCCAAAAGCGGTTACAATTCCGAGTATATATACACCGAATAAATCGTATTCTTCCTCCATTGCAATTATTGCCCCGGAAATAGCAAAGGCAATTGTTCCAATAATACTAAAAACCTCCCAAGCCAACACTTTCACTCCCTATATGAATTGATCTTTTCTATTAGTTACAAACACTTTTTTGTAGCGTAGAAGTTTCTACTAAGAAAAGTATCAACTAATGCTTTGGAATTATCAGATATTAAATATCCTATTATAGCAGGACGTAATAGATTAATTCCGCAATTTAGATTAGCGTAAAATGCAATTAGAAACAATAGCAAATTTTGCAGGCAAGCTCACAAATTGTTAAGATAAGATTTGAACAAAAGTGAAATGGAGAAGAATAAAATGACTTTTACAACCAATTTAATGGAAGAAACACTAGCGTTAGCTACTAAAATAGAAGAAAAGGTGCGTCCTTTTCATGCAAAGGTAGAGGACATGGCGTTCTTCAACCAACAAAAAGTGCTCGCTGCGTTCCGAAAGCATCAAGTAAGCGATTATCATCTACACCCGTCTAATGGTTATGGCTATGATGATGAAGGGCGTGACAATCTAGAGCGTGTATATGCAGAGGTCTTTGGAGCGGAGGCTGCCATTGTACGTCCGCAAATTATTTCAGGTACACATGCAATTACGCTTAGTTTATTCGGCGTGTTACGTCCTGGTGATGAATTACTTTATATTTCGGGTCAACCGTATGATACATTGCAGTCAATAGTCGATGGCGGCGACAAGGACACGGGCTCTTTAAAGGATTATAAAATCGGGTATCGACATGTAGATTTAATCGATAACAAAACGATTGATTGGGAAGGTGTTGCAGCTGCAATTACGCCAAATACAAAAATGATTGCTATTCAACGCTCGAAGGGTTATGCAACACGACCATCCTTTACCGTTTCGCAGATTGCAGAAATGTGTGTAAAAATCCGCGAATTAGCACCAGATGCTGTTATTTTTGTTGATAATTGCTATGGTGAATTTGTGGAAGCACAGGAACCAACGGAGATTGGTGCTGATTTAATGGCAGGCTCACTGATCAAAAATCCAGGAGGAGGCCTTGCGAAAATTGGAGGTTATATTGCTGGTCGTGCAGATTTAGTAGAAAAATGTGCTTATCGTATGACATCACCAGGTATTGGTGCTGAAGCTGGTGCTACATTAAATACACTCGGTGATTTCTATCAAGGCTTTTTCCTAGCACCACATGTTGTCGCGCAAGCATTAAAAGGTGCCATTTTCACAGCAGCAATGCTTGAGGAAATTGGGATGAATACATCGCCAAGCTATGAGGCTGATCGTACGGATTTAATTCAAGCTGTTTCTTTCCAAACAGCGGAGCAGATGATTGCCTTTTGTCGTGAAATACAAGCGAACTCGCCGATTAATGCGCATTATGCACCAGAGCCAGCGTATATGCCTGGTTATGAGGATGATGTCATAATGGCGGCAGGAACATTTATTCAAGGTTCCAGTATTGAACTCACAGCAGACGGTCCTATTCGTCCACCGTTTACAGCATTTATTCAAGGTGGGTTAACATACGAACATGTGAAATTTGCTATTTGTAGTGCAGTACAAAAAATCCGAAAATAGGAGATAAAAAACTATTCAATACATCCGTTTTGAATAGTTTTTTACAATTTTTCATCAATTCGAAAAAAATATTTAATCTATGTGAGGAAACCTTACATGACTAGTTGACAGTGTAAAAATTTCGTTATATGATTAGCGGGTATTGGAGGGACTTAAATGAGTCGTGAAATTAGACGAAATATGCCGTTATTATCCATGAATATTGTGATGCAATTAACTGAGCTTTCGGCACGTCAAATTCGTTATTATGAAGAACACCATTTAATTGAGCCGCACCGAACAGAAGGCAATCGTCGAATGTTTTCATTAAATGACGTCGACATACTGCTTGAAATTAAAGATTACTTGGAACAGGGCATGAATATGGCGAAGATTAAAAAACTATTCGCTAAAAAGAATGACGCTGTTGCAACAGAAGAACCAAATTTAAGTGACTCAGAATTACGTCGCATCATGCGTGAAGAAATGCGTCAAGCACAGCGCATGCAAAAATCATCCATCCGACAAGGGGATTTATCTCGATTCTATTAATTAAAGTAAACGTACGCTCTTGGTGAACAGTTTAGATTATTTTAATAGGATAGGGTAATAATAAAAGCTAGACAATTTATAGGAGTGTGGAAAACTGTGGGTAAATACACAAAAGAGGACATTAAACGTCTTATCGAGGAAAAAAACGTAAACTTTATTCGTTTACAATTTACAGATATTCTTGGCACAATCAAAAACGTTGAGATTCCTGTAAGCCAATTAGACAAAGCTCTAGAAAATAAAATGATGTTTGATGGCTCTTCTATTGAAGGCTTCGTTCGTATCGAAGAATCGGACATGTATTTACATCCGGATTTAGATTCTTTCGTAGTGTTCCCTTGGACTTCTGAAAAAGGTAAAGTAGCACGTTTCATCTGTGATGTATACACTGCTAAAGGCGAGCCATTTGCTGGTGACCCACGTAACAACTTAAAACGTATCCTTAAGAAAATGGAAGAGATGGGCTTCTCAAGCTTCAATTTAGGGCCTGAGCCAGAATTCTTCTTATTCAAATTAGATGCAAAAGGTGAACCAACATTAGAAGTAAACGACCATGGTGGTTACTTCGACTTAGCACCTACGGATCTTGGCGAAAACTGCCGTCGTGATATCGTTTTAGAGCTAGAAGAGATGGGCTTTGAAATCGAAGCATCTCACCATGAGGTAGCTCCTGGACAACATGAAATCGACTTTAAATATGCAGATGCAATCACAGCTTGTGACAACATCCAAACGTTCAAATTAGTAGTTAAAACAATTGCACGTAAACATGGCTTACATGCTACATTCATGCCAAAACCATTATTCGGTGAAGCTGGCTCTGGTATGCATTTCAACGTTTCATTATTTAAAGGTAAAGAGAATTCATTCTACGATGAATCTACTGAACTAGGTCTTTCTGAAACAGCAATGCAATTCATGGCGGGTGTCCTTGCTCACGTTCAAGGTTTCACAGCTGTAACAAACCCAACAGTTAACTCTTATAAACGTCTTGTACCTGGTTACGAAGCACCATGTTATGTAGCATGGTCTGCTCAAAACCGTTCACCACTTATCCGTATTCCATCAGCACGTGGTCTTTCAACTCGTGTAGAAGTACGTTCTGTGGACCCATCTGCAAATCCATATTTAGCAATGGCTGTTATTTTAGAAGCTGGTCTTGAAGGTATTCGTCAACAATTAACACCACCAGCTGCGATTAATCGTAACATCTATGTAATGACTGAAGAAGAGCGTAAAGCGAACGGCATAGTAAACTTACCACCAGCACTTGACGATGCTTTAGCATTACTTGCTAATGATAAAGTAGCGCAAGAAGCTTTAGGTGAGCATATCTATGCAAACTTTAAAGAGGCAAAAGAAATCGAGTTCGACATGTACCGTACAACAGTACACCAATGGGAACGCGACCAATATTTAAAAATGTACTAAAAATATTAACCGAGTACCTTATATAGGTGCTCGGTTTTTCTTATGAAATGAGAGTAAATAGTAAACGATAGTAATAGGCATTTTCAAAAGAGAGTGCTATTGAAAAATATGCGATGAGGTATTTTTAACCTCATCGCATATTTATTAATAGCCCATATGATGGCGGCCCATGTGATGGTGATGATGATGCGGCATATGGCAAGGATCCGGTGGCATTTCACAAAGTGTATGAGTTTCGCAACATTCATTCACTACAGACTCAGTGCAAGGGAAATGATACTGATGATCAATTATATGTTTATTAACTGTTGTTACATGTGCTGGCTGTACATGTGGTACAACTGTATGGATGTAGTTAGTGCGTACAAATTCTTCTGGTGGACAACAATATGGTGGCTCAAATTGAGTTGGACATGTTATCGGTGGACAACAATGTGGACCTTTTGCATGATGATGGTGATGCATATGTTGCATATGTTGCATATGCTGCATATGATGCATACGTCTATCCATGGTAAAACCTCCTGTTTTGATAAGTTGTGGTTCATAACTAACATATGAGATGAAAGACAATGTGGTCTATTTGTATGCCTATTAAGGGCTGGTTAAATCTCTTAGGCAATCAAAATAGGTAGGATTCATGGAGAGTTTCGCCAAATTTCAACTGACTTCAGCTATTGTAAAATTGAGCTTTGTAGAAAGGTAATGGTACAAAGAAAAAATGCAGATAATATTAGCAGAGAATAATAATAATATTAAAATTTAGATTGAATAAAAATGCATTTTGTTGTAGAATTAACCGTTGTATTGTAGGTTTACGATATTTTTTAAGTTCATAAAAATGAATGATAGTGATTATTCTAAAAGAATTAATGCATAGAATTTTTGCATTGCGGATGTTAATTATAAAAAAAGTAGTGTTTGGGCGTTCCTTTATTACTTTTTAGAGGAATGCTTTTTTTATTTTATCCCTCATTAACCGCTCGTAAATGCCCAATTGGTGAAGACTAGTAATCAGCGAGAATGAATAAATTTCCACTGATTAAAGTTTCACTTTATACAGATATACATTTTTTGGCGGTTTAACAGTACATAACTAACAAGCCTGATGTATACAACTTCGATAAAATTAGAGAAATGAGGCTTTTAATTATGAAAAAATATCCTACTTCTTCATACTTTTACTTCATAATCCCTTCTCTTATTGGTGTTCTATTATTCATGACACCTGTATTAACAGATGAGGGATGGAAAGTTCCAATTGCTATTTTAGCAAAGTTATTAGCAGGTGTTGTTGCACCTGTTATTAGTTACTTTACTATAATTATGTTTGCGATTTCTGCTATAGGTTCACTCATTGCCAAATTCATTCCACGCAATAATACAAAGAATCCAAATATTTTAGATACATTATTTTATGTCAATTGGTTTTGGACAATTGTCCGAGTTATTGGTTTAGTATTTGCATCAATGGTTGTATTTGATTTTGGACCATCAGCGATTAACAATGAAAATACTGGTGGGCTATTAATGAACCCGGACGATGGTTTGGTAACATTTTTATTTACGATTTTCTTATTTGCGGGTGTGCTTTTACCATTTTTAACAAACTTCGGCTTACTTGAATTTTTCGGAACAATGATGGTGAAAATCATGCGTCCTCTCTTTAAAAGTCCTGGTCGTTCATCGGTTGACGCACTTACGTCATGGGTTGGGGATGGAACAATTGGTGTTCTAATGACGAGTAAACAATATGAAATGGGGAACTATACGAAAAAAGAGTCTGCTATTATTGCAACTAGCTTTTCTGTAGTGTCCATCACATTCTGTATTGTAGTATTAGATACAGTGCACTTATCACGCTATTTTATCCCATATTATTTAACGGTTTTACTTTGCGGTCTAGTGTTAGCGATCATTATGCCGCGAATTTATCCGCTTGCTAACAAGGAAGATACTTATATCGATGGTACTCCAGTAGATTTATCACGTGAGGAATTACCTAAAGGCTATAACTCTGTGACACACGGCTTGGAAAATGCTTTAGCAGTCGCACATGCAAATCGTGATCCTCGCCAATTTATTAAAGATGGATCTAGAAATGTGCTAGATTTATGGATTGGTGTAGCGCCCATTGTTATGGCATTTGGTACTATAGCTTTAATGCTTGCTGAATTCACTAGTATTTTCGCAGTTTTAGGGAAGCCATTTGAGCCTATTTTAACAGTGCTCGGTTTACCAGAGGCAGCTGAAGCAGCACAAACGATGGTGGTTGGTTTTGCAGACATGTTCTTACCTTCAATTTTAGGAGAAGGAATTGAAGCTGAAACTACACGATTTGTCATTGCTGTCGTATCTGTTACACAGCTTATCTATATGTCAGAAGTCGGTGGCCTAATTTTAGGTACGAAAATTCCACTGAAATTTTTGGATTTAGTCGTTATTTTCTTACTACGTACAATTATTTCACTACCAATCGCAGCAATAGTTGCACATTTACTTTTCTAATCTAAAAAGCAATTGTTCGCATTTAATGAGTGCGCATAATTGCTTTTTCTTTATTTAAATCCGAGTGACAGAGGAGAATGCTTGAGGAAAAAAGGGAAAATACCCGCGCATCAGAGGTGAATACTCGCGGAAGCAAGGCAAAAACCCGCGCGCCAGAGGAGAAATATAGACGTCTGGCGTAAAAAAATATCTATTTCGCCACGCTTTAAAACAAGTTGGACTTAGTCGTGAAAAAAATGAATAAATAACAGTGAACATAATACAACGGACCACATAAATTCATTGAATTGGGAAAAACTACACCTAAAGTGATACGAGGGGTGATAAAATGGATAGAATTTTTTCTCTCTGCTTAAGTTCCTGTTATTTATTATTTTCCCAACCAAGTGATGCCTATATTAATGATTCGCTCAGTCCTTACGAAGAAATTTATCCTGAAATAGGCTATAAAACGGTTGAATCAGCTGCTTCCGATTTTGAACGGCACTTTCATCAAGAACTAAAGCTACCACTTCGAGTCCCTCCTATTAGTTTTACACATCATTTTGGTCGGTTTAATAATCTGGATGGTGACATGAATGATTTTTTTGAAGTCACATTTGTTAACGATCAACTTCCTGAGCATTATTATAAAATAACTGTTCGTCCTAATCATTTTGAGTTGCCGTCTAAAAAGGAATATATAGTAAAGACATTCAGATTGAAAAACGGGACGACTTCAACCTATATGGAAATCTCGGGTTTCAATGTTCTTGCTTATGAAAGAGGAGATTGGCAATATATGCTGTGGATTGATAAAAGAGTTTCAAATAAGGTGACACCTGAAGTTTTAGTTGACATCGCTAATTCCATTGACTATACAACGCAAGAAGATAAGCGTGATTAATAAAAAATGCCAAGTCCTTTAACTTTATGCCGAGGCATAATTGATTTGGGACTTGGCATCATTTTTTTTTGAGTATCCTCTAGAATTATTCGGAATTGACAGAGGCATTTCGGATCGCCATTGTTGAATGAATCAGGCTCCACCTCCTTGGTTAATTACTTATGTAACTAACCATATAATGTCAGGGTATTTTTGTAAATGTTTATGATGTGAAAAAAATTAGTTGACTGAATGCATTCATTAAGTTAAGATAACTAGCGAATACGAAAGAGGTTCATAGCGCATACCCTCTATAAAAAACTATGGATGACGTCATTTACGCCATGTCCCAAAAATGCGGATATGGCTATTTTTTTTTATTAGGTTTCATGCATAATGGACTTCTCACAACTTGAGGAGGCATTTTTATGGCAGGTAGAACAGATGACCAAGGCTTACAGGATTTAACCCTCCTTGGTAACCAAAACACAAAGTATTTATTTGAGTACTCACCGGAAGTGCTTGAAGCAGTCGATAATTTGCATACAGGAAACGATTTTTTTGTGAAATTTAATTGCCCAGAATTTACAAGTCTTTGTCCAATGACAGGGCAGCCTGACTTTGCGACAATGTATATTTCTTTTATTCCAGATAAAAAGCTAGTAGAGAGTAAATCACTAAAGCTCTATTTATTTAGCTTCCGTAATCACGGTGACTTTCATGAGGACTGCGTCAACATCATCATGAATGATCTAATTAAGCTAATCGAGCCTCGTTATATCGAGGTATGGGGTAAGTTTACGCCGCGTGGTGGCTTGTCCATTGATCCTTGGTGTAACTATGGACGCCCAGGCACAAAATATGAAAAAATGGCGGAGCATCGTTTGATGAACCACGACATGTATCCTGAAAAGGTGGATAATCGTTGATGCTGTATTATTTAAATGGGTTGTTTGTTGGCTTTTTAATTTTGGCAAATGTTTTAGCCGTTAAAGTGTTTAGTATAGGCGAATGGATGATACTTCCGGCAGCAGCGATACTTATTATTTTCACCTATCCTCTTATTGATGTAATTTGTGAGGTGTACGGTAGGGAAGCGGGCAGTCGAACGGTTAGAACGGGGCTTATGGCGCAAGTGTTTGCGGCATGCTTTATTGCTATTGCCATTGCGCTACCACCTGCACAAGCCTTTGCTCATCAGAAGGAGTTTGAGATAATTCTTGGTGGCAGCATGCGTGTCATTATTGCAAGCCTTGTAGCGTATACGGTTAGTGTAAATTTGGATGTCATGATATTTAGTAAATTTAAGGAAAAGCATGGCAACGGTAAGCTTTGGCTACGAAACAATGCGTCTACGATGGTAAGCCAACTCATCGATACGGCACTATTTATTACGATAGCCTTTTATGGAGTAATGCCATTTAAAGTATTATTAACGTTGTTTATAACACAGTATATGTTTAAATTTTTAGCGTCGATTGTAGCAACGCCACTTGTTTATGGGCTAGTTTACGTTGCGCGAAAATTTGATAAACGCAAAAGCTTTGAGCCATCTCATTACTGAGATGGCTTTTTGATGTGTGCCTTGCCAATTAGATAAGCACTATAAGGTAAAAACGAAATGAGTTTTATAATCAACATACAGACAATCAAGCTCGATAGGAATAGAGTGAGGACTTGGAGAAAGGTTGTAGGTAATTGTGCCGTATATGGAACTAAATATTCTTGAACAAGCCAATGAATCAAAAATATACCAAATGAATATTGACTTACTAAATTAATGATTTTTAGCTTCGGAACAATTTGACCAAATGCTAAAATGCATAAAGTTATTGAAATAATAAATAACATCATATCTAATCGTCTAGAAGTAATTTCAGTGGCACCCAAATAATAGTTTATAGCCAGTATTGATGTTGAAAGAACAACGAAAACTAGCGTAGCCAATTTGTACTTACTAATATTCGATGCAACCCATTGATAATGCATACCGATTAAATAAGCAATTGCAAAATAAGGAAGCCAGCCAACAAATAGTAAACGAACAAGATTATCGTTTTCTATAAAGAATTCAATATCCAACTTTACAAGAGTCATATATATAATACCGAGTGCTAACATAATTGGAGTTAGCCATATGCTTGATAGCTGGTATTTTTTTATGATAAAGAACAGAATGTATAACTGGAAGATTGTCATGACAAACCATCCAGAAAAATCTCCTAAAACAATATGACGATACAGCGAATTCCAAAAGCTTTCATCATAATGAAGTAATGCGTTTACTGCATACAAAACACTAGCTGCAACAAATGGAATATAAACAAATTGGAAACGCCGCCATAAAAATTTAGCAGGCAGCTCAACTTGATAGCGTTTTGCTAAAATAATAATAGATAGTAAAATAAATGTTGGTGTCGCGAAACATAATAATAATCTAAAAAATTGATAGTACGGATTTTCGATATACCCGTTAATAATTTCCGTATTAGTTGTAGCGTGTAATAATACAATAGATAAGCAGGCAATTGCCCTCAAAACATTCCACTCATACACCATTTCTATCACCCACATTTCCGCAAATTTGAATGCAACAATTAGCAAGATTGACCCTAACTATTTATATGAGTATCGCATTCGTAGTAAAACTCATTGATTTATAAGATTGAAAATTTTTACCTTATATCATATGAGTATTTTATAGGTGAGAATATCACTTTTCACGGGTAATCTCAGTGGGAATAAAGACAATCTTTGATGAAACTCTTACATCAAAAAATATTAAAAAAAATCCCTCCAATTCCATGTCTATAGCTCCGTGATTGCATATGTGCCATGCAATCACGGAGCATATACTGTGGGTGAGAAGGGGGGAGGTGAGCGTTTATGAGAATTAACTGGAAGATCCGTCTTATGCATAAACCATTTTTACTGTCTCTATTTTCATTGATTTTTTTACTCGCACAACAAGTAGCAGCTATATTTGGCTATGATTTAATGAGTGCGATGAGTGAACAGCTAACAACCATCTTAAATACCGTTTTATCAATTTTCGTTTTAATGGGGGTTGTCGTAGATCCGACTACACGGGGAACCAGTGATAGTGAACGTGCTTTAATGTATCGAAGACCTAGATAAAGAAGGTAAAAATAAATCAAAAGTGTAATTTTACAACAACAAGAAATATGTTATAATATTGAAAAAATAACAAAGTGGGGAGGATGATTGAATGTCGCTTGAAATGGAGCAGAGGATTGCTAAACTCGAGCACGAAATGATGGATTTACGGCAGGAGTTAGAGGACTTAAAGCGTCAACAATCTGTTGGAAAAGCAAGTACACTGAATGTCGAAAAATCCATAATTGAGCAATCTACGCCAAAACCAGCGCAAAACCTAAAGCCAAATTCGATTCCAAAGCCAGATCCGAATCCAAAGCCCAAAACAATGCAAGCTCCAGAAAAAAAGGTACAGCCACAGCGAACGCTAGAGGAGCGAATTATGTGGGCATTACCAAAAGTATTTATGGTAATTTTAGTGATGGGGGTGCTTTGGGGTCTCAAGCTTGTGAGTGATTATGGCTATTTATCGAACGAAGTTAAAATCATCCTCGCCTATGCATTATCGCTTGCCTTAGCTGCAATAGCTTATGTGTTGGAGCATAGAAAAGTAGGATCACCAGCCATAACAATTTCTTTATACGGCGGGGCATTTATTGTTGGAATATTAACAACAGCTGCAAGTGCGATATTATATGAAATCATAGGTTTAACGTCGGCACTTATTATTGCCGTTGTTTATATTGGTTATGGTATTGCTATAAGCTATTTAAAGAAAAATGAGGTACTAACAGTATTTGTAGCGTTCACCTCACTATTACTACCTTATTTACTAGAATATATGGATTTTAGTCCTGTTATTATCTTAATTTATGTAATCGTACTGTTTACGATGCTACAGTTTGTCATCTATCAACACAAGCAAAGATGGGCATTATATATTGCAACCTTTTTCTCTGTGTTAGCTATCAGCATTGAAGCGTTTATGAATGATGACAATCAAGCTGTTTTTGCAATAGGTTTGCTTGTTGTTCTATCTATTTTTTACACGAGCTGGTGCCGTTTATATGATGTAGAGTCTTCGTGGAAATATATTCATGTTGGATTCAAATTTAGTCTTGGAGTATTTAGTTTACTGCTCATGAACTTTATCATTAGCCCCATTGAGCATGGCGAAGCATTATTACTCGTGTTAGTTGGCTTATTTGCAGTTTTAGCGGGTTATGGCTATAAGCAAAAATGGCAGGAGGCATTTGATAGTGCCGTAACACTCGCATTTATTACACTATTTAATACGCTACTAGTTATGAATTTACCAGGGAAAGTAGATCATTTATTGATCCCGTTCATTACCTTTGCAGGCGTTATGATGAGTTTACGTTTACGAGCAAATATGATGAAGGTTATCAGCTCATTCTTATTTATGATTGCACTCTCTTTAAGCTTTATTATTCATGAGCCATCACCTTTTTTCAGCATAGGTCATGCGAGTTTGATAATGCCTGGAATATATCTCCTGATTATTTATATATATGCGAGACGTCCAAAAGAAACACTGACTGTATTTGAACAGTTTATGAAAGATATGTATGTGATCGATATGTTAGCTGTTATCACAACTGGTTATTTCTTAGCTTATATTGGAAAGATTGATGTCACGTATTTTGCAGGTGTTAGTAATATTACGCATCTGACGTGTATAGTTCTCGCTTTATTATTTGTCGGATCGCTTCTAGTACCAATAAAATATAAAGGGCGTGCATTAACGCCAGCCCTTAGTGTATTTTTCCTTCTATTCACACTAATGCTTACAGCTATGCCGTACAATATGCATGGTATCGAATGGTTAAATATAGTGACAAAAATCGTGTATCTTGCTGTTATCGTAGCAATTACCGTCGATTTACTAATGAAGGGGCGCATTTATCAAATCTATCAAGGTCAAATGGAGAAACTTTTAGACCCAATTGTAACTACAGGCGTAGTGCTTACGATGTTAGTTGTTAGGAGTATACTATTCCAGCTTTCATACAACAGTATACTTGATTGGAAGCTAAGTATTGCGCTCTCTACTATCACATTATTCCTTACAGCAAGCGTTTCGCTATGGCTTAGCTCAGCTCGTCACTTACGAGTACTACGCATAACTGGCTTTATCATCTTAGTTTTTGCTTTTATAAAGCTTATATTCTTCGATTTGTCAGCCCTTGATTTACTAATCAGAGCAATACTGTTTATAACGGTTGGTGGAATTGGGTTGCTACTGTCGGGACGGTTGTTGAAAAAATAATAGAGATGGAAAAATAGCCTGTTAGAAGCATTTTCTAATAGGCTATTTTCATTATGAATATGTGAAGTTGTTAGAAAGCGGGTGTACCAAACATCCGCTGAAATAGAGGAACTCAGTCAAAGAACGCCACGTCCTATGGCAACGACTGAGTGTTGGCCTAAAACCTCCGGCGGATAAGAAATCGAAAAATTAGAGCGTGGAGCGTGTGATGAAAACTGATATAATTAACTTTATCAATACTAGAAGAACAGGAACTGTTTTAGAAGGACAACAATAATTTAGATGGCGCGCATACTTCAAATGTATGGGCGTCTATTGGTATAGGAGGACTTAAAAATGGAGATGGCTTATACAATTATCGTTTTACTTTTTGGGTTCGTTCTTGGCTCTTTTTTTAATGTAGTTGGCTTACGAGTACCATTAAAGGAGTCCATTGTCCGTCCACCCTCGCATTGCACTCATTGTAAGAGACAGTTGACCGCGCTTGATTTGGTACCTGTTTTGTCTTACGTATTTTTAGGTGGGAAATGCCGTAGCTGTGGTCAAAAAATTTCTTGGATTTACCCGTTGATGGAACTTATAACAGGCATATTATTTGCCTTGGCTTATTGGAAATTAGGCTTTAGTATAGAATTTTTCGTAGCACTATTATTGATTTCATTATTAGTGATTATTGTCGTATCGGATTTTGCGTATATGCTTATTCCCGATAAAATACTTTTATTCTTTTTACCATTACTAATTATTGGACGCTTAATATCGCCTTTGTCTCCGTGGTGGGATAGTTTCGTTGGTGCTGTCGTAGGTTTTGGCATATTATATAGTATTGCTGCCTTATCAAGAGGTGGTATGGGCGGGGGCGATATTAAATTATTCTTTTTACTTGGTCTCGTACTTGGCACAATACATACACTTCTGACACTATTTTTAGCAGCCGTGATTGGCATGATTGTTGGGATAGTGGTGTTAAAGGTACGCGGGCAGGGAAGGAAAACGCCTATACCATTTGGACCATCTATTGCGCTAGCAGCTATCATTGTCTATTTTTATGGAGCTGCGTTGATGAATTGGTATCTTGAATTTTGGTAAGTAGTAAATTTTGTGGATTTTTGGAGGGGATAATGTGAAATCAGTTATTGGTATAACGGCCTTTGCGGAGGATGATTTGTCCTCAAGATTGAATGCCGCCTACAGCAAAAGTGTCATTGAAGCTGGCGGTATTCCACTTATAATTCCGCTTGGCGTAGAAGAGGATGTAGCACAAATTTTATCATTGACAGACGGATTATTACTTTCGGGTGGACATGATGTGCATCCATTTCGCTTTGGTGCAGAACCTACACCAAAATTAGGGAAAGTTCATCCGGAAAGAGATTCAGTGGAGCTTGCCTTAATTGAAGCGGCCTATATTCGGAAAATGCCGATTTTTGGTATCTGTCGAGGGATTCAAATGCTCAATGTTGCGTTTGGAGGTACGATCTATCAGGATATTGAGAGCGAATATCATAGTCGTAAATTATTAAAGCACATGCAACAAGCGGCTCGAGGCGTTGCTACACATTATGTTCATGTTACACCTGATACTTTATTAACAACGATTATTGAGGAAGAGAAAATTGCTGTGAATTCATTTCATCATCAGGCCTTAAATATAGTAGCGGAAAAATTGAAAGTGGTGGCAAAATCAAGCGATGGTATCGTTGAAGCGGTAGTACACGAAGATTTACCATTTTGTTTGGGCGTACAGTGGCATCCAGAAGAGCTAGCTATGGCAGGAGATGAAGCATCGAAGAAATTATTCTCTGCATTTGTAAAGGCAAGCTTGAAATTCAAGGTAGAGGCATAAAGCTTTATATTGAAGGAATGAATTTGCGGGTACAATTCAAAATCCGAACGCAATTACGCCAAGAAGAAATCAACACTACATTATGGGGATAGGCTTAACTAAAGATATTGCAAAGAGTAAGGAATCCATTTTAAAGTGGATTCTTTTTTAGTTTTGTTCCATTAAAAAAATGGATAAGAAAAAGAGGTATATGCTCTTTTATGAACATAAAATCCTCTTTTAATACTTGAAAATGGAGATGCTTTTAGTGTACACGACGATAGAGACCAACAACTTGCCCCAAAATAGAAACTTGGTCTACGATAATCGGCTCCATTGTTGCGTTTTCAGGCTGTAAACGAAAATGATTTTTTTCCTTGAAGAAACGCTTTACAGTGGCTTCATCCTCTGCAGTCATTGCTACGACAATATCACCATTATTAGCCGTTGCTCTTTGTTTAACAATGACTAAATCTCCATCTAAGATGCCAGCTTCAATCATTGATTCACCCATAATTTCTAGCATAAATAACTGATCTTCACTTGTACCATAAATATCTGGAAGTGGGAAATACTCATCGATATTTTCAATAGCAGTTATCGGAGAACCTGCTGTAACCTTCCCAACAAGTGGGACATGTATAACATGTTGCTTTTGAATAGAATCCTCTGGCTCTAGGATTTCAATAGCCCGTGGTTTAGTTGGGTCTCGACGAATGAAGCCCTTTTGTTCTAAACGAGCTAAATGTCCATGAACTGTTGAGCTTGAAGCAAGTCCAACTGCTTCACCAATCTCACGTACTGATGGTGGATACCCCTTTGTGCGCACTTCTTCTTTGATGAACTCTAATATGGCTTCTTGTCTTTTCGAAACTTTTTTCATGATTGCTCACCTCTTTTTTCTAATCATTCTACTTATTAGTAGTATAACAGAATGCGAACACTTAAGCAAACATAGGTTCGAAAAGTGTTTGACAAAAACGTTTGTTCGCATTATTATGAGAACATATATTCCGAACAAATATTCTAAAAGGGGTTATGATTATGAACTGGTTAAAGAAAAATCCACATATTACTACTTTATTAGGGGCAAGTCTACTATTTGCAGCATATCTTTTTATAACAGATCCAGGCAATGTTACTTACACTGAAATTGAAATCGAACATGGTGATAGTTTATGGTCGTTAGCTGAACAATACTCTGGTAAAATGAAAACGGATGATTGGATTAAGCTTGTGAAAGCAGAAAATGAATTATCAAACGTTGATATTATTGCAGGTAAATCCCTAGTGATTCCAGTAGTGGGTGACCAGTCCAAACCCATAAATTCAATTGAAATTGCGAGAAATGAAAAATGATAAATACACTACAATCGGCTGTTGTCTATTGCCGTGTGAGTACAGAAAAAGAGACACAAAGTTCCTCGCTTGAACGTCAACAAGAGGAGTTGATGCGCTATGCTAAAGAGCAGGGCTACGAAGTGAAGAACGTTTTTAGGGATAAGCATAGTGGCTATGATGTGGAACGTGATGGCTTACTTGAAATGCTCGACTTTATTAAAGAAAAAGAAGTTAAAGCATTATTTGTACAGGATGAGACACGCTTAGGACGTGGAAATGCTAGAATGGCAGTATTGCATTTATTACAAAAAACTGAAACGGATGTTTTTTCTATGCGAGACGAGGGCCCTGTACAATTAAATGAAATGGATACGATGCTCCTAGAAATTTTAGCGATCGTAGAGGAGTACCAACGCAGAATTCATAATGCTAAAATACGTCGTGGCATGCGTCGTGCCGTTGAAAATGGCTATCGTCCTGAAAACAATTTATCAAATCGTGGAAATCCTAATGGTCAAGAACGTAAGGATGTACCTGTAGAAGAGATTATTAAGCTACGTAACCGAGGCTTCACTTTTGAGGAAATTGCCGTAACACTAAGAGGTCTAGGCTTTGATGTAAGCAAAGCAACTGTCCATAGGAGATATCGGGAACATCAAGAGATTAATAGCAAATAAAGTGACGTATCAATCAGTGGGAGCTTAGTCATCCCACTGATTTTTACTTTAAATAGCTAAGATTGAGGTAATGCAGAGAAGTGGCGGATTCCACCATAATCTATTAACTATAGTATAAAGAACTAGTTATGCTCATTCCTCATCTAAGACAGCATAGTAGTATTCATCCCACCACTCATCTCCGTTAGGAATACATTTTTTAAAATAACCTTCGCGTCTCATGCCGATTTTTTCCATCACTCGATAGGATCCGATATTTTCTGGCTGGCATGTTGCAATAATTCTATGAAGCTTCATTTCCTTGAATCCATAGTCCAGTACAGCTTCTGCAGCTTCAGAGGCATATCCATTATTGTAATAGTTCGGATTAAATACCCAACCAATTTCATACGTATGGTCACCAAAACATGGATGGAAAACAATATGACCAATGACAATATTGTTATTTAGTAAAACAACAGGGAAGTATTTTGCTTTATCACCGCTATTTTCTGAAACAAACTTTCTTGCTTCCTCCTCATTAAAAACTCCCTCTGGAATGTATTTCATCACATTTGAATCTGAAGTATATTCATAGACAGCTTGCCAATCTTGAACCTCAAATTCTCTTATAATTAATCTTTTCGTTTTAATAAACAATTTCATTTTCCCCCAAGCGTAAATTGATCTTTTGACCCCTATAAATTAGTTTACACTTCTGACTTCAAAAAATCATGTATTATGTGGTATTTATTGTAAATGTTTATTTGGAGCATTTGAGGCTATGATGGGAGGAGTTTTGAATCGATCGGATTTATAAAAATATTATTGGGCATTATCCTTATTTATCAGCTCATCAATTTTATTATTCATTTTTTTCGCTTCAGATAGGTTATAAACATAAAATAGCAGCCAAATAAGAGTGAAAAGTAAAACACCAAGCAATAACATGAACATAGTCATTCCGATAGATGATGTTGGGAGCCAATTTAAAAATAAAGCAACAACAATAAATGTACTTACAGAAATTGCAAAATGGATAGCTATTTGTTGTAAAAATGTTAAACGTTCCACTTGATAGAAATATGAAGGTAATGCACAAGCAATTCCTACAATAATTGAACCTAAAACGTGTTGTGTAAAATTAGCCATAACAGCTTCCAAAAAAATATTTCCAAGAGTCCAATAACCTAAAAGATTAATAAAAACAAAAACTGTACAGCCCATACTTACACCAAATGCGACATTTTTTAAAAAATGCATCTATCCTAGACCCCCAAACGCTTTTTAAATTGCTTTCGATAATTGCGAGAAATCACTTCTTTAATTCCCAAAACTAGCTCAATTTCCATTGTTCCATTAAATGAAGCTTCAATATTTTTAATTTTTGTGAGATTTATAATGGCTGATTTAGAAATCCGTATAAAATTACTCCCTAATTGTCGCTCTAATTCATATAAAGGTTTACTCAAAATAAGACGATGATCATCTTCATCATATAAAGCTAATTCTCTTCCTTCCGTTCGAATAACAATTATTGAATTTGGATCAATGATATATGTTTTATTATTTGCGATTCCTGTTAAAATTTGCTCTTCTTTTTCTTGTTGTAATAAAGAAATAGCAGCTTGTATCGTAGGCGTAAGTTCAGCTGTATATATTGTTACATGTGGCTCTTCATACTCTGAATCTATTTTTATTTCTATTTTCAGATTTATCACCTCTCAAAAAATTATAGCATATACAGCATTTTGGAAAATGCAGGTTATTCTTTGGAAAAGGCATCTTACACAACCATAACGACATGTTACTCCAAACGTGTTGTTGGCATATTTTTCATTCGTTATATTGAGTTCAGAAAACAAGTATTTGGAAGTTCATGATTAGGAGGCTAGGGCTATTATGAGTGAGTTAACTACTTCAAGTGAAAGAAATAAAACTGGTTGGATATTAATAACTATTGCAACGATGCTGACAGCCAGTATAATTTTTTGGTTTTTCAATAATCCTGAAGGTTTTATTGAAAATCTAATTGGTTATAAGAGAGATGTGTTTTCAAACATATTTATTTGGATTTTTACTGCTTTTATTGTAGTGGGATACATTGCCTATACAATTATTGCATTACCTTTTGTAAAAGCACATGTATTTACTATGTCTTGGCTAAAAGTAATCGGTATAAGGATCGCTATTGTGACGGGGATCGTAGAAGAAGTGATTTTTAGACATTTACTTATGGAATACTTATTAACGAATGCATTTTCAGATTTAAAGCAAATACTAATTTCTGGGATAGTATTTGGAATTGCTCACGGTGTATGGGTACTTTTGAGAGGGGATTGGAAGATTGCCTTACCTGTTATACTATCTACTACAATTTTAGGAAGTCTTCTCGCGATGCTTTATATTATGACTGGAAGAAGTACCTTCGCTCCAATCGTAGCTCATATGTTAATTAATATGGTGATTGAACCATGGTTAATGTTATCTGCTGTATCTGGAAAATGGGATAGTAAACTAAAGTAATTTGTCCTATTGGTAAGGGGAAGGTTAGTAGATCAGTATAGAAAGTTATCGAATCCTAGTTTATGCCGCCTCTATCGGCATTCCTGTTATTTTTCTACATTATGGCTTCATGACAACGATTTCCTTTACAACTGTTGCTGCATTTGATAGTGTTGGTGCGATTTTAGTTGTCGCTATGTTAATAGGGCCAGCTGCTACTTCCTATTTAATAAGCAAAACGATTAAACAAATGTTTTTGTATAGCATGCTGTTTGGGGCTTCAGCTTCGGTAATAGGTTATTATTTAGCGAAGCTTTGGGATACGTCCATTGCAGGGATGATGGAAACAACAGTAGTAGGTCAAAAAATCGCCGAGCGTCGAAGAAAATCACTCGTAAGTAAATTAGAAATTATGTAAAATAGAAACATCGTTTGATGGAAAAGAAATCAACAGCGTGTTAACCATATAAAATAATTGACCAGGCGCCCGTTAAAAAGTGGGTGCTTGTTTTTTTGTTTATTCATCATACGGTCTATATTTTGTATGAAGCTCCTTAGCTGCTTCATCGATAGATTTTTTTCTCAGAATCCTCATCAGTATAAGTATTTACAGTTTTTTCTTTAGCTTCTTTTTGCTCACTAGCTGGAGCTTCTTCTTTAGACACAGCTTCATCCTCACTACATGCAGTTAGTATTAATGTAGACAATGCTCCTATATAAAATATTTTCTTCATTTATAAGCAATAATGGGATTAAAAACTATCTGGTGCTTTCGTTAAATAATCCATAAAAATGAATACTCCGTGATGGGTGGTTTTTGTTTAATAAAAAAGTATTTTAAACATTAATGAAACAGCTATTAATTCAGCAACAGTTCCAATTAGCCCCAAAAACATACTTTTTCATTCATTGCCTTGTAGTATCTTTAAGAATAAACTGATGCTAGAAAGGTTGGTATAACTGCATTTTAAGGGAATACATGCTATACTTTGCATACCATATTCATTAAAATATGTACTGAAAGGTGTGTAACTATGTTATCAAAGGAAAAAATTAACCGAATCAATGAACTTTCTGCTAAGTCTAAAAATGGTACATTAACAGAGGCAGAAGCTAAAGAACGAACAGCGCTTCGTAAGGAATATCTAGATACATTTAGAGCAACGATGCGTGATACAATTGAAAACGTCAAAGTGGTAGATCCTGAAGGAAATGATGTAACACCAGAAAAAGTAAAACAAGCGAAAAAAAATAAATTTCTAAATTAATGTGACACATTTCCATAAAGTATGTAATAAAACGTTAATAGTATAACAAAAACATTGTTTTCTGAAGCAATGTTGACTAAACTGTAGAAGAACAATATATAGGACGAGAAAGGATGTCACAACATAATGACTCAACATGCGGATCAACTAGCGATTAATGCTATCCGAACTTTGTCAATCGATGCAATTGAAAAAGCAAATTCAGGTCACCCAGGTTTACCGATGGGGGCAGCGCCAATGGCTTATACGCTTTGGACAAAACAACTTCGCCATAATCCGGCAAATCCAAAATGGTATAACCGCGATCGTTTTGTACTTTCTGCAGGTCACGGCTCTATGCTTCTATATAGCCTACTTCATCTTGGTGGCTACGGCTTACCAATGGAAGAAATTCAAAACTTCCGTCAATGGGATTCATTAACTCCAGGACATCCTGAATATGGTCATACTGTTGGGGTAGAGGCAACAACAGGTCCTCTAGGTCAAGGTATTGCTATGACAGTTGGTATGGCAATGGCTGAACGTCATTTAGCAGCTACTTACAATAAACCAGGACATGACATCGTTGATCACTATACATTCGCACTTTGTGGCGATGGCGATTTAATGGAAGGTGTGGCAGCTGAGGCTATCTCTTTAGCAGGTCACTTAAAGCTTGAAAAATTAATCGTGCTTTACGATTCTAATGATATTTCTTTAGATGGTGACTTAGAAAAGTCATTCTCAGAAAACGTACAAAAACGTTTTGAATCTTATGGCTGGAACTATTTAAAAGTTGCTGATGGTACAGATGTTGAAGCAATTAACGCAGCTATCGAAGAAGCTAAAAAATCAACTGGCAAGCCAACACTTATCGAAGTGAAAACTGTTATCGGTTTTGGTTCACCAAATAAATCAGGTAAAGCTGCTTCTCACGGTGCACCA
This sequence comes from Lysinibacillus sp. G4S2, assembly GCF_030348505.1. Taxonomy (NCBI): domain Bacteria; kingdom Bacillati; phylum Bacillota; class Bacilli; order Caryophanales; family Bacillaceae; genus Lysinibacillus; species Lysinibacillus sp. G4S2. The sequence goes on from NZ_JAUCFJ010000002.1 coordinate 1,440,888, forward strand.
CTAGGTCAAGATGAGGTCGTTTTAACAAAAGCAACTTATGAATGGGCGCACGAGCCATTCCAAATTCCTGCTGAAGTATACGATACATTTAATACTGCTGCTGAAGCTCAAGGAGCACAACCAGAAGAAGCTTGGAATGCTAAGTTTGAAGCATATAAGCAAGAGTTCCCAGAATTAGCAGCGCAATTTGAAAACGCGATGAATGGTCAATTACCGGAAGATTTCGCTTCAGAATTACCAGTTTATGAAGTAGGTAAATCAGTAGCAACTCGTTCTTCTTCTGGAGATGCAATCAATGCAATTGCGAAGAAAACACCATCATTCTTCGGTGGTTCAGCTGACCTGGCTGGCTCAAACAAAACAACGATGAAAGACGCTGGAGATTTCTCTGCAGATGATTATGCTGGCCGTAATATTTGGTTCGGTGTACGTGAATTTGCAATGGGTGCTGCTATGAACGGTATGGCACTTCACGGTGGTCTAAACGTATTCGGTGGTACATTCTTCGTATTCTCTGATTATGTTCGTCCAGCTGTACGTCTTTCTGCATTAATGGGTCTTCCTGTTACTTATGTATTTACACATGACTCAATTGCTGTAGGGGAAGATGGTCCAACGCATGAACCAATCGAACACCTTGCATCTTTACGTGCAATGCCAAATTTATCTGTTGTTCGTCCAGCTGATGCAAATGAATCAGCAGTTGCATGGGAGCTGGCAGTAGCATCTGAAAAAACACCAACTGTTTTAGTATTATCTCGTCAAAACTTACCTGTTCTTGACGCATCTATTGATACAGTACGTGAAGGTGTTACAAAAGGTGCTTATACAGTATCTCCTGCTACAAAAGAAGTGGCAGATGCCATTTTAATTGCAACAGGCTCTGAGGTTTCACTTGCAGTTGAAGCACAAAAAGCACTAAAAGCGGAAGGCATGGATGTGGCAGTTGTTTCAATGCCATCTATGGATCGCTTCGAAAAACAAGACGCAGCTTACAAAGAATCTGTTCTTCCAAAAGCTGTAACAAAACGTCTTGCAATTGAAATGGGCGCGTCATTCGGCTGGCATAAATACACTGGTTTTCAAGGGGACGTTCTTGCAATTGACAAGTTCGGCGCTTCTGCACCAGGTGAATTAGTAATGGAAAAATACGGATTCACAGTAGAAAATGTTGTAGCGAAAGTAAAAGCTCTATAATTAATAAAATGCCGCAATACTCAGTGGGAATTAAATCTCCACTGAGTGCTGCGGTATTTTTTCACGTTTAGAAGACTTCATTAAAGAAATCCAAATTGCTGCACAATGAATGAGGAGTATAGCAACAAAATAGTAAAAGTCCTTGGAACTTCCTCCAATGTTTAGCTCTTCAACAATAATCCCACTAAACCAAAGAAGCTGACCAGTGACAATGACTGATAGGCTTGCAAAAAGTAAACAAAACCAAATAGATACTTTTTTTATAATCACAATAATAAGTAGTAAAACAGCGAAAAGTAGAGTAGCTTCAAAAATCGGATCAAGAAGTGAAAACGTATTTTCATTTACGAAATGCTTATAAGTAAATCGAGTATCCACACAACCCCTCCTTAAAAATAATAACGTTTTTGGTAATAAAAGGTTACGTGGATTAAAAAACTTATATAGTATTAATTTCCATTTGATATACTATAGTAATGAGTATTTATAGAGTAGACAAGGGGTATTTAAGATGAAGCTACAAACTATACTTGCACAAGTAAAGAAAACTTTCTCAGAATTAGATTGTACAGGTGGCGGAGTTATTATTAATAAACATGGTCAAACCGTACTAGAAGAATATTTTGGTGTACAAGGACAACAAAAAGGAGAAAAAAAGGTTGGACCACATACTCTTTTTCATCTTGCTTCTGTTCGTAAGAGTTATGTTGGTTTTGCTGTAGCATATGCGATTTATCATAACTGTATTGCCTCGATAGATGATAAACTAAGTGATTATTTGGGGAATGAAGAAATTTTTGGGGACGTTTCAATTAGACATTTACTAACACATACACACGGTTTACGTTGGCAAAATGAAAAAATAATTAGAGAATTTAAAGCAGGCTGTAATTGGGCATATCGAGATATCAATATAGATTTACTTGCCAAAGTTATAATAAAAGTAACTGGAAAAACTATTGCAGAAATTGTAGATGAGCAAATATTTCAGATATTGTCTTTTACTGAAACAAATTGGTTCAGTGAAAAAACCGAACAGCATATAGAAGTAATACATAATGATAGTCCGTTTTGGTATGAAAGTGATGTATGTGATGGCAGCAAAATGAATATGTATTGCTCATTAAGAGAGCTAGCTAAGTGGGGGCAAGTGCATCTTGATAAAGGGAAAATACATGGGAAACAAATGATACCTGAAGAAATCATACAGTTATTAACGACAATTCAATCCCCGGATTCTAAACCAAAAAACTTGCCAACTAACGGCTTTTTCTGGTTTATTCAGCCTCAACAGAGAGAAGGGATTACAGAAATAAGTCCATTATTACCAAGAGGGAGTTTTCAACTACTTGGTTATACAAGTGTTGCATTATTGGTAATTCCGGAAGAAAATATTGTAGCAGTTCGAGGGTTTAATAGCTTTGGTTCACCAGAAGGGTTTGATTACATCAAAGATATTCACGATTTTGGTTCAACAGTATATCAATACTTTAACAATTAAAGGAGAGCTAGTTATGAAAAAATATAGCGTTGTTTTATTTGATTTAGACGGAACATTATCTGATCCGAAAATAGGGATAACGAAATCGGTTCAATACGCATTACAAAAGGCAGGTATCGAAGTAAGTAATTTAGATGAACTTGAAAGTTTTATAGGACCACCATTACAAGTATCTTTTCATGAAATTTATGGATTTAATGATGCGCAAATTAAGCAAGCTATTAGCGATTACCGAGAACGATTCACGGAAAGAGGGATGTTTGAGAATAAACTGTACGAAAATATCCCAGCCTTGTTAGCAAATTTAAAGGAGCAGGGATACATATTAGCAATTGCGACATCTAAGCCAACCGTATTTGCTGAACAAATTTTACGATATTTCAATCTTGAACAATTTTTTGACTTTGTCGCAGGTAGTAATCTAGATGGTACTCGTTCAGCAAAAGGAGAAATAATCGCATTTGTACGCGAACATTTTAATGAAGTGAATATCGATCAATTTATAATGATTGGAGATCGAAAATACGATATCATTGGGGCACATGAAAATCAAATTGCTTCAATCGGTGTGACATATGGCTATGGCTCGCTTGAAGAACTAACTGATGCGAAAGCAACATACATAGTTAACAGTGTAAATGAGCTTAAAGAAATTATTAATAGATTAGGTTAAAAAAATACGAAACTGCATTGTCTAAAAATGCAGTTTCGTATTTTTTTTGAATCGCTGATAAAAGTGAAGAAACCGCTGATAACCTAGGAAGAATCGCTGATAAAAGTACCAAAAATCGCTGATAACTCAGGAAGAATCGCTGATAAAAGTGCCAAAATCGCTGATAACTCAGGAAGAATCGCTGATAAAAGTGCAAATATCGCTGATAACTCAGGAAGAATCGCTGATAAAAGTGCAAATATCGCTGATAACTCAGGAAGAATCGCTGATAAAAGTGCAAATATCGCTGATAACTCAGGAAGAATCGCTGATAAAAGAGCAGAAACCGCTGATAACCTAGGAAGAATCGCTGATAAAAGTGCCAAAATCGCTGATAACTCAGGAAGAATCGCTGATAAAAGTGCCAAAATCGCTGATAACCTAGGAAGAATCGCTGATAAAAGTGCCAAAACCGCTGATACCCTAGCAGAATCTCTGATAACGCTGATAAATCATACACATCAAATGTAGCAGTACACTAAAAATTTACTTCGCTAGCCCATTTTGAAAAGCATAGACTACAGCTTGTGTGCGATCTTGAACATCAAGCTTCGCTAAAATATTGCTGACATGTGTTTTTACAGTCTTTAAGGCAATGTATAGGTCATCGGCGATTTCCTGATTCGCTTTGCCCTTAGCCATAAGCAGTAATACTTCCATTTCACGATCGGTAAGCTGCTCGTAAAGTGGGGTGCTATTGCCATGGCGCATGCGATGCATCATTTTTGATGTTACTTCTGGCTCTAAAACAGTTTCGCCACCCATCGTTTTGCGAATGGCATCAGCTATTTGCTTTGCATTTGACGTTTTTAAAATATAGCTGACAGCACCAGCCTCTAATGCAGGATAGACTTTGTCGTCATCTAGAAAACTTGTAACCATCATAATTTTTGCCTCTGGCCAGGCAGCTAAAATTTCAGCTGTCGCCTCAGCTCCTGTCATGATTGGCATGACATTATCCATTAAAATAATGTCTGGACGTAGGGCAAGAGCACGTTCTACTGCCTCTTTACCATTTTCAGCTTCACCCACGACAGTAATATCTGGTTGTGCTGATAAATAGGCAGAAACACCGATACGCACCATTTCGTGGTCATCCACTATTAACACTTGAATCATTCACTTCTTCCTCCTTAAGTAGTGGAATTTTTACCTCTACAATTGTACCTTCACCAGGCACAGATACAATTTTGTATGTGCAGCCAATCTCTACAGCACGTTCAGCGATATTTTGCAGTCCATAAGAAGTAGATTTATCGGCTTCGACATCAAAGCCGAGGCCATTGTCCTGAATACGTAAAATCGCTAAATCATCGCGTGCAACGAGCAGTAATTCAACTTCGCTCGCTTTGGCATGGCGTAGTGTGTTCGATAACGCTTCCTGTGCAATACGGAATAAATGATCTTCCTCCGCTTTAGATAACGCCATTTCCTCAAGCTCATATTCAATATGAAAAAATACTTTTTGTTGCAGCTCAATAATTAGCTCCTCAAGACCTTGTGCAAGTGTTTTATTATGCAAAGCTACAGGTCGTAAATGTAATAATAATGCGCGCATTTCAAGCTGTGCCTGTTGCACAATTTTTTCGACCTGCTTTAGGCTTGTTGCATTTTCATCAGTTTCCGTTAAAGCGGAAAGTAACATCGAAGCTGCGAATAATTGCTGCGATACAGAATCATGAAGCTCACGAGCAAGGCGTTGTCGTTCAGCAATAATTCGTTCTTGAATAATTTTATCGTTAGCTTCTGCACGTTCATTCGATAAGCGCTGTAAGCTTTTTCGTTGAGTGTCGATTAACTCGCTTGTTTGAACTAAAGCTTTTTTCAAAGGTTTTGGTAAAGGCTGCTTTTTAGGCAATACAAAATCAGGTTCAACTAATTGCTTCACAATGCGGGTTGCCTGAGCTTCTCTTGCGCGGGCAGTCATACTAATCCAGCTTGCAATCAGTAAACTAATCGCAAAAAGACAGATGGCAATATAACCGCCAAGTGGTATATTATTATAATTCTGCTGCCATAATGGCCCCCATATTTTTTCATTCGGCTCGCCCCAGAGAGCGACAAGGAGTCCAAATGCAGCACTCAATAAAATGAAAAATAGCGTAAATAATCTTGAGATAAAGGCAATCATTTACGTAGCACCTCCAAGTCCCCGAGCCATGTTGCAACATGTATAACTAATGTACGCTTCGCATCTTCGGGGTTTCCATCTGAGAAACTTACACTTTCATTGAGTATGCGTTGTGGTCCAACATGTAGACATTGCAATTCACCAAACAATGTTGTGTATTGTAAACGGAATGGAATTTCGTATGGAATATAAACTTGCACCTTACCGATACCTTGGCGAATCGTAATGAGACTTGTGCCAGCTGGTAAAATAGTTTGTGTTGTATCAATCGTAATGTCACCGGCAAGTCGCTGGATTTGTACATCTTGCCATTTATAGGCTTCTACAGGTGCAGGCATTGTACCGAATAATTCGTTTTTTGTAGCGGGAAGCTTTTCGAAAAGCTCCAAACCAACAACTTTTGGTTCGTTTTCTCTTTGCAAGTATTGATAGAGCATATATAAGAGAATAATGACGATAAAGAAGCGTAAACTCCACATTGTAAAGAGTGCGATTGAGATAAAGAAAATCCCCGTCCATTTAAAGAAACGAACTTTTTTTGAGAAACTTAAATAAAGCAGTCCTGCTCCAATCAATAAACAAAAGGCACCACCGTTGTTAAAAATTGTGAGCTCCACAAAAACGAGTAAAAAGAAGCACAGTACCCAAAATGTGAGCTTATTAGTTGTGAAATTTTGCAAGAGGGTCACCCTTCTTTCTACTAAGAGTATAAGAGAGGGAATGGGTCCCTCTATATCAAAACGTGAAAGAATGCGCCTCTAAATATGGCGCATTTCTTTCATTATAACATGTTATTTATTTTCAATTAGCAGTGGTGCGCTTTCTTCTTCTGCATTTTTTTCTAACTGTGCAAGACGAGTCTCGAAAGATGTTACTTCATGATCTTTGTCGATTTGGTAAGCAAGCTTATCGATATAAGATTCTAAATCCTCGAAGTTCGTTTTATTATTTTTAGCAATCATGCCGTCCATTTGATGGTGCGCACGTGTCACGTTTTCTTTGCCCATAAGCTGTAATTGACGCACTTTCATGTCTTTAATTTTGTGCTTCATTGTTTCGAATTTGCGCTCAAGCTCAAAGTATTCGCGTGTGCTTGCTTCAATACTAGCTTGTAATGTGTTGTTACGTGCTGTGTAAGCAGCTACTTCGTCAGTTGCGAAGTCGATTAAATCTTGCTCACCGCTAGTAGTCGCTAATTTTAATTGAGACTCACGTTTTGCAAGTAAATCTGCGTTTTGCTTAAACTCCTGCTCTAGTTTTTCTTTTAGCTGACCTTGACGCTCTAATAATTTTCCTGTTTGCTCTGTTTGTTTTTCTGCCTCACGAATGTATTGGTTTAACATCGCAATTGGATTTTTTTGTTCCTTCTTATCAAATACATGATGTAAATCTGCCTCTATTGTATATTTAAAACGTTGAAATAAGTTCATTTAAATTCGCTCCTTTTATTTTGTTAAGTTTGACCATTCTTTTTCAAAGTTTGTAAACGGATCTTCTTCTTTAGCTTCAATCGTTGGAATTTTTACATCTTCGTTATTCCATTTTTTGCAGATAACATAGATGATAGCGATTGCCGCTAAACCAACCATAGCTGGGATATTAGATATTGCTGATAGAACACCCATCAGACCAACTGTAAACCAAATGATTTTGCCGAATGTTGACTTGCTTGCAATGTAGAAGTGCATGCCAAGCGCTACAAATAAACCAGAAAATAGTAAACCTGCTAGTGGTCCAACTAAAGCAAGTGCAACACATGCTGCGATAAAGCCTCCTGTAAATAAAAGAAATTTTCTCATATGTTCTAGCTCCTTTCGTTTGTACTTTTATTTTACCTATTAGAAAGCTCTTCTAAAACGGACTGGAAATTGATTTTGCTCTAGGTCTTGAGGCTGAGTATATTCTAAGCTGCTATAAAAGAGGTTCAAATTCAGGGAAATAGAACATGTGATGTCTAATGGGACTCATTATGCCATAAAGTAATTGATAGAACCGAAAGTAGAAAGTTTTCGACAAAAATAGAAGATGAAGGCCTCCTTCGTTTGACAAATTAAAGAGTTTGGATGAGCTATACTTATGAAAAAGAAATGAGCGAAGGAGGATTTCTAGTGAGAACCTATTCCATATATAAAATAAAAGAAGAGCATTTAACGTTTATTTTTGGCAGAGAGCGAAAGTTATTAGAAATGATGCAAGGCTGTGAAGATGCTAACGAGAAATCCTTAAAAGAGCTTGCATATATATGTGAAACCGTTCGCTTCGATGAGATTGCTGCTATGCTAGAGGCGCAACTTGATTCCAAGTATGCACATTTAGAGAGGGCTCGTAATGCTTTATTTTTAGAACATCCTATAAAGGGAAAGATGGCTATTTATTTAGTGGAACGCAAAATTTGTGTCTATTGTGAAGGATCACGCATGCTCGATTTAGATCTATTTCAGATGCTTGCGAAAATGAGCGAGCGTTTTATTGCTTTTAATAAACAAGATAATGAGTGTGGGTGGTTAAAGCCGATGAAGTATACAATGCATTAGGAAATTTCGCTACAATATATAGTAACACGCTAAAATTTGGTGTATAATGGAGCGTGGAGAGTTTTTTTCTCGGTATATTGTAGTGGAGGAGGTTGGTTGTATGCCTACATGGGGCTGGATTATTATTGTAATTATCGCGTTAGCAGCGGGCGCAGCACTTGGTTTCTATTTCGCACGTAAAGCTATGATGAAATATTTAAAAGAAAACCCACCAATTAACGAACAAATGATTCGTATGATGATGGCGCAAATGGGTCGTACGCCGTCTGAAAAGCAAGTACGTCAAATGATGACACAAATGAATAAATTCCAAAAATAGTAGGAATTTTTAAAGAGCAACTAGTCCAAGCCTTGGCTAGTTGTTTTTTTGCATTTTTAAATTTACGAACCATTTAAATAATTCGCAAAAATCATACAATTCTATCGGAAAACTCGTTATAATGGAAATAATCTAAATAAAGGAGTTGTGTGCATTGCAGAAAGAAAAAACAAATGTTGAAAGCTTTGATTTAGATCATACGAAAGTAAAAGCACCGTATGTACGATTAGCAGGTGTGAAAACAGGAAAAAATGGCGATGAAGTATACAAATATGATATTCGCTTTAAACAGCCCAATAAAGAGCATATGGAAATGCCTGCATTACATTCCTTAGAGCATTTATCGGCTGATATTATCCGTAATTACTCTGATCATATTGTCGATTTCAGTCCAATGGGTTGCCAAACAGGCTTCTATGTATCGCTTATAAATCACGATGATTATGAAGATCTATTGAATATTTTGGAAAAAACATTTGCGGACGTAACAAAAGCCACTGCAGTACCTGCGTGCAATGAAGTTCAATGCGGGTGGGCGGCGAGCCATAGTCTGGAAGGTGCACAAGCGTTGGCCAAAGAATTTTTAGCGAAACGTGATGAATGGCATATCGTTTTTGCAGAATAAAAACAATTGGAAAAACCTTGCGTCATTGCTCGCAAGGTTTTTCGTATGCTCTAAAAATGAAATGGAATGACATTGGACGAAGAAGAATCACGACTGATTTTTTGATAGATAAAATTTTCTAAAAAGTCATGAATTAAATCCTCGTATTCAGCCATATTTTCATTAAAGGACTGTGCATGGGCACCGTTATCAAATAGTTTCAGTTTCTTTGGTCCAGTCTTTTTATGGTATAAGTCCAGTGACATGGAAGCCGGAATAAATGTATCTGGAATACTATGGATAAAGAGCACGGGTTTTTCAATATTTGTCACAGCCTCAGCAGGTGTCACACTTTTAAAGGAATAGCCGTCACGCAAGCGGACAAAGAAATCTGCAAATCGAATTGGAATAATCGAGCCATATTTAAATTCTGTCTTCGCAATTTGTTTAAGCAGCATTGAAAAGTCAGAAAACGCACAATCAGAAATATAGAAATCCGCACCGTCCTCTACAGTTCCTGCATATAGTAGCATTGTTGCGGCACCCATCGATTCACCATGAATACCAAGAATGGCGTTTTCCCCAATCATAGCTTTTACAGTTTTAACAACTGCGTCAAGGTCATTTTTTTCATAATAGCCGTAGCTAGTTGTTTTCCCACCTGTCTCCCCATGTCTACGATGATCAAAAATAACGGAATTGTAGCCAAGTCGTTCAAAAAGTCGGGCATATTTAACGGAGTTGATTTTATTTTCTGTTACCCCGTGGCAAATGATGATTGTATTATTTGTTTCTAATGGTTGAAACATAATACCACGAATCGTATAACCATTAGGAGAGTCAATATTTAATTCGCATTTTAAATTTTTATTGTACCAAGCTTCATCAAAACGTTTAGCAGTCGTTTCGCGTTCACGAACAAATTCAGGATCCTTTTGCTTAATGTACATTAATTTATTGGAAAGCGCGAAGCCAAACAGACCTGTTGCTGCTGCGGCAAGCGTCGTCGTTATACCTGAAAATAAAAGCATTTTCTTTTTCATTATTAACACCTCCAACGTCCTGTGTATCCATTTTTCTTACTTGTAATGTTCCCAACTGAGATTGTTTAAAACACGTCAACATTTTACAATATCTTTGGCAAAAGTGCGATTATTTCTATCTATCGAAAATCGTCAAAATATTTGTTAAAATATATATATCTGCTAGTAGCATATGCATGCAGTGTTGATTTTGAACGGGGAAAAGGGGAGAAAAGTGATGTCAAAAGAGGTTGTAATAGTGAGTGCTGTACGTACAGCTATTGGTTCATTCCAAGGAACATTAAAGGACGTACCAGCGACAAAATTAGGGAGTATTGTTATTAAAGAAGCATTAGCACGTGCTGGCGTAGCAGGTGAACAAGTCGACGAGGTCATTATGGGGAATGTCTTATCGGCTGGACTTGGTCAAAATCCAGCTCGTCAAGCAGCGATTACAGCAGGCTTACCACATGAAGTATCTGCGTTAACGATTAATAAAGTATGTGGCTCAGGACTAAAAGCAGTTCACTTAGCGTCACAGGCTATTTTAGCAGGTGATGCGGATATTATCGTTGCAGGTGGCTTTGAAAATATGAGCCAAGCACCGTATGTATTAAAAAATGCACGAGAAGGCTTCCGCATGGGGGATCAAAAGGTAGTCGATACGATGATTCATGACGGATTGTGGTGTGCATTTAATGATTATCATATGGGTATGACAGCAGAAAATTTATGTGATGCCTATGAGGTTTCTCGAGAAGAACAAGACGCTTTTGCAGCACGTTCACAACAGCGTGCGGAAGCGGCGATTGCAGCAGGGAAGTTTAATGATGAAATCGTAGCAGTTGAAATTCCTCAGCGCAAGGGAGATCCTATTGTTTTCGAAAAAGATGAATTCCCGCGTCAAGGCGTTACAGCTGAGTCTCTATCTAAACTACGTCCTGCCTTTAAAAAGGAAGGCTCTGTGACAGCAGCAAATGCATCTGGCATTAACGATGGTGCAGCAGCTGTTGTTGTGATGTCGAAAGAAAAAGCGGAAGAGCTCGGCATTCAACCAATGGCATTAATTACAGCGAATGCAAGCGCGGGTGTTGACCCAGCTATTATGGGAACTGGTCCTGTAACGGCAGTAAAGAAAGCATTGGCAAAGGCTGATGTGACGTTAGAAAATATAGATTTAATTGAAGCAAATGAAGCATTTGCAGCTCAATCTATTGCTGTAGATCGCGAACTAGGCTTTAATCATGATAAACTAAATGTCAACGGGGGAGCAATCGCTCTTGGTCACCCAATTGGTGCAAGTGGAGCACGTATTTTAGTAACGCTTTTACATGAGATGGAAAAGCGTGATGCAAAAACAGGTCTCGCAACACTATGTATCGGTGGAGGGCAAGGCGTAGCAACAGTTATCAAGCGCCCGTGAAGTCGATAAGAAGGTGAATTACAAATGGGAAAGAAACGCAAACAGCAGCAACACGCAAATGATGGCATGACAGCCAACCTACCAAAGCAGGATGCCCTTACATTAGCGGATCAGCTTGGCGGTGACGTACTTGCCAAATTAAAAGCTGCAAAACAAGATTTAACAGCGAAAGAGCAGGCCGCCGAAGAAGAGCGCCAAGCAAAACTAGCTTTTGAACGCAAACAACGCGAAAAAAACAAATCGTTTGAAGAACTTCTAAACGAATACGGCGATAAAGGCTCAAAATTTTAAAGAAAAACAGTGAATCCAAATTTTGCGGATTCACTGTTTTTTTGTTTTATCGGAGAGATTTCGAGATTTATCGGAACAATTTTATGTTTTATCGGAGATTTCGAGATTTATCGGAACAATTTTATGTTTTATCGGAAAGATTCTTAGATTTATCGGAATGATTTTTGTTTTTATCGGAAAGATGGACTAGATAAATTCTAGAGTATTAAAAAATAGTCTTTCTAGTAGTTCTGTATCGGTAACAGATTGAATCATTGCGTTTAAATAAGTTTCTTTATCCATATTTGTAAAGTTCCAATTAACACCTTTAGATAGTGCATAAGCTTGTACAAAAATACGAATAGTACGCCCATTTCCTTCTCTAAAAGGGTGTAACATATTCAATTCGGATTTGTAATATGCCAATCTATTTGCAGCTTGATTAATGGTAGTCCAGGTAGGTTCATTATTTAATTGATAAAACAATTCACTGGCATAGGAATTAATAAATTGAAATTGACAAAACCTAATTGAACATCTCTAAAATGTCCAGCGAACGGATAAATATCTTGAAATAAATGAGCATGCAAATTTTGAAAGTCTTGAAGGTGGAACGACTTGATTTTGTATGTTCCTTGTTCAATTTGTGTAGCTCTTAGAGAAAAAACAAATGCTTCTGCTAATTCAAGACTTTGGTAATCGGTGATGTCTAGAAGATTTGTTTTTAAAAGGAAGTCGTCATCATTAAGTTTTTTATTGTACTTTTCCATTATTCAGAACTTCCTTAATAATGGTCGGAGAAATTTGAATACCGGAATTAACGATCTCAAGCACTTTTTTCTGAAGTGTTGGAGTTAGTGATAAATTTTCAATTTGTAAATTTTTAAGTACACGATTAAATTCAGGAGAGTTTAATTGGATTTGTTTCATTTTAAATTGCTCCCTTCTCTTACTTCTTATTATGTGCTGTTGTGACAACTTCGACAATCAAACACTTTCGTATAGTTTCTTTCAAGACAATATGGAGTTCAATAGAGTAATTTTTTCAAAGTCTATCATAAATTATTATTTCTGTATTAGGAATTCGTTGGTGAAATTATGGCTCATCCTCAAAGGTTGTGGATGACATTTTTAAAAATATAGGGCTGTATACTAGTTGATCTTCGTTCCAGCTGGGCGACTCCTTGGGGCTCAGCGTCACTGATGAGACCCTGGAGCGAACAACGCGAGTGAAGCGGCTCATCGGACGCCCCAAGGAAAGCGCCCAGTCGGAACGGAAACTACGCGAAAAAAACAAATCGTTTGAAGAACTTCTAAACTAAAGAAAAACAGTGAATCCAAATTTTTCAGATTCACTGTTTTTTTGTTTTTATCGGAACATTAATCACAATAAATATACTTTGCCAAATACTATCTTTATATACGATTTTAAATATTCTTCTGTATTGTGAAATAATAAACATTCCAATCAATATTTTAGTTTGAAATAAACAAAATGTATTTTATTATGAAAAAAAATAACTAAAAAATGATTTAATTTAACAATTTTAGTTGACAAAAAATATTCAGAATAATATGATAATTACGAAATCTGTGATTAACCGAGAGTTTCATATAATTTTTAATAGAAAAGGGGGATTTTCTTGAAAAGGTTTGGAATTTCGTTGGTGGTTCTTGTGTTAATGATTGTTTTGGCAGCTTGTAGTAATGATAACGGGAATGCTACTAGAAGTAACACAAATGAAATAATCGAAGGTGTGCCTGAAGGTGTACAAAACGGCGTAAAAATTGCTGTATTACGTAATCTAGCTTCAGATGATCATACGAAGCAATTTTTAGATGGTGCACGTAGGGAAGGAGAAGCTTTGGGGTTCAAGGTGGATACGCATATAGTTGAAAATAATGATGCTAAGTTCCAGGAATTAGTTTCACAAATTACACAGCAAGACTATGACGGCATTATTATTTCACACGGTAAAGAAGACTATTCATATGACATGATAAAGCCTGCAGTTGATAAAGGTATTAAAGTGACATTATTTGATACGGTCGCTAAAAAAAATGGTCAGAGTTTAGATGGTGTTACAGCTACTTTTCAAGATGATTATGAATTAGCTCGATTATCTCTACAAGAAATTGCAGATTTAAGTACAGAGCCTGTAAAGGTTATTAAACTATGGTTTGGAGGACTATCTCCGTTAGATAGACGTCAGGAAATTTATAAAGAATTCGAGGAGAAAGGTGAGATTGTCACTTTGGAAACAATTGGACCGACTAATTTCCAAGATATACAAGGTGACATTGCAGCAAAAGTAAATGCCGTTTTAGCAAAATATCCTGAAGGTACAGTAGATGCTATTTGGGGCTCATGGGATGAGTTAGCAAAAGGAGCTTATAAATCATTAGTAGATAACAAACGTTCTGACATTAAATTAATTTCAATCGATGTATCAAATCAAGATATTAACTTGATGAAAGAAAACAATAGTCAATGGATTTCCACAGCTGCTGTAGACCCAGCGCTAATCGGCCGTATGAATATGCGTTTAATGGCAAAAAAATTAGCGGGTGAAGAAACTCCTGAAGAGTACGATTTAGCTGCAAAGTTAATTAAACAAAGTGATTTAAAAGACGACACGACGATGCTCAATTTAAATGAAATTATTGATGGCTGGGGTGTATCTTCTGATTTTGATGAGGGGTGGATGAAAACTCTACGTGAACACTATTCAAAATAATACAAAGATGACGTCTTGTTTTCAACTTCTTTCAGCGGGTGTTCAAACATCCGCTGAAAGAAGTTATAGCCTCCGGTGGATGTCACGGAATTATGCCGAGGCATAATTGATTAAGACGTTTTCTTTTACCTAAATGTGAAAGGCGTGTTAGCTATGAAAGCCAAGACCGTCATTGAGATGAAAAAAATTTCAATCGAATTTCCTGGTGTGAAAGCTTTAAGTGAAGTCGATTTCCAATTAGAGTCAGGCACGATTCACGCTGTCATTGGTGCTAATGGGGCTGGGAAATCGACTCTTATGAAAATTCTCTCAGGAGCCTATCCACATTATACGGGGGATATTTTTATAAACGGTGAACTAGTTGCTATTACTGATGCGAAAAAATCAAAGGAACTAGGTATAGATATTGTTTATCAAGAAGTTGATACAGCGTTAATACCTTATTTAAGTGTTGCTGAGAATATTATGCTTGATCAACTGATATTCGATAAAAAATCAATTATCAATTGGCGAAAAATCCGTCAACGTGCGAAAGAAGTGCTTAACCGAATTGGTATTGAGTTAAATACTGAAAAAAAGGTCCAAGATATCTCTTTAGCAGATAAACAAATGGTGTTAATAGCGAGAGCCATAATTCATGAGAGAAAATTTCTTATATTAGATGAACCGACTGCCCCTTTAAGCCAGGCAGAAACTGAGAAATTGTTTTCTATAGTCCGAGATTTAGTTAAAAATCATCATCTTGGAATTGTCTTTATCTCTCATCGGCTTCCGGAACTATTTGAAATCTGCGAAAAAATCACCATCATGAAAGACGGAAGAATCGTAAAAGAAAGCTTGATTGAAGAGATTACTCAGAATCAAGTTATTGAACAAATGCTTGGTAAAACTTTCGATTTAGTACATCACAAACAATTAAAAGAAAAAGGAGAAATAGCCTTACAGGTCAACCATCTTGTCGATGATTCAGGCTTGGTCAATGACGTATCTTTTTATGTTAAAAAGCATGAGATTATTGGTTTGGCTGGTTTAGTGGGAGCTGGTAAAACAGAATTATGTAAAGCGATATTTGGTATGTCAAATATTAAATCTGGTGCTATTGAATTGTATGGAAAAACGATTAAAAATCTAACTCCTTACCATGCTGTTAAAAACCATTTCGGATTGATTCCTGAAGAACGTCGTAAAGAAGGAGTATTTGTTGAAGAGCCGATTTTCAAAAATTTATCGATGGCCAATTTACAGCCATTCACACGTTTAGGTAGTTTTATTAAACAAACAAAAGAACGAGAGGCTGCTCGATCGATGATTCAAAAAATAGGCGCTAAAACACCGAACGAACTACAAAAGGTTGCGAATCTTTCTGGTGGTAATCAACAAAAAATCGCAATTGGTAAATGGTTAATGACCGATGCAGAAATCCTTCTGTTTGACGAACCTACAAAAGGCGTCGATGTTGGGGCGAAAAGTGATATTTTTAATCTAATTGATGAACAAGCAAAAGAAGGAAAAAGCGTTATCTATGCAACAAGTGAATTAAGTGAAATTTTGTTAATTACAGATAGAATCTACGTGATGTACGACGGGAAAATTGTGAAAGAATTAGTCACTAGTGAAACGACAGAGGATGAAGTCATGTTCTATGCTACTGGAGGCGAAGCGTATGCAAGAGCGTAAAAACAATCAAGCTCTTATATTTATTAAGGACTGGGCAATTGTATTAGCTGTTATTTTGTTGATTATTATTTTCACCGTTACTATCCCTAATTTTATGCAAACAAATAATGTTTTAAATATTTTAAGAAGTATTTCAATCGTTACGATAATAGCGGTTGGATTAACGGTTTCATTATCTGTTAATGGTTTTGACTTGTCGATAGGTTCAACAGCTACATTGGCGAACTCAGTTGTTGTATCTATGTTTGTATGGTTTAGTATGCCAACTGGTGTATCTATTTTGGTAGCTATTTTAGCCGTTCTTTGTGTAGCACTATTTAATGCATTTTTAATCGTAAAAGTGAAGATACCTGATCTGTTTGCCACATTAGCAACTATGTTTATTGTTGAAGGTGTTGCGATGACCTATACAGGGGGCGGTTCAATCTCTGTTGGTATGCCTCGTTTGGATGGAACACCAACAGAAGGTGAAATTTCAGATTTCTTCTTATTATTAAGTAAGACACCTTGGATCATTTTAATCATGTTAGTCATCGTTATTTTAGTGCATTTATTTTTAACATATACGAAACATGGACGCTTTTTATACGCTGTTGGCGGCAATGAAGAAGCAGCAAAATTATCGGGGATTCCTGTTAACCGTTATAAAATGTTAGCTTATATTTTTTCAGCGGTTTTAGCAGGAATTGGTGGGTTATTGCTCGCATCTCAAATCGGGTCTGCACAAATTAATGCAGGTGCAGGCTATTTAATGCCAGCTGTTGCTGCTGCATTTATAGGGCAGTCATTTGCTGGTCATGGTAAGCCAAATGCCATTGGAACATTATTTGGAGCCGCATTAGTCGGAGTTTTAGAGAATGGATTAGTCATGTTATCAGTTCCTTACTATTCTTTAAATATTATAAAAGGACTTGTTTTAGCATTTGCGCTAGCTTCAACGTATTACAGTAGAAAAAAATAGGAGGTATTGTTATGTATTCCAAATATTTTTTAATGAACGAAGAAGATGTTAAAAGCTATGTACAAGCAAAAATTAAAGATTTTAGTGGAACACTATTTAGTGACGAAATTGGTGATGGCAATTTAAATTATGTATTTCGCGTAAAAAATGAGCAAGGTAACTCTGTCATTGTCAAACAAGCTGGTCCACAAGCTCGTATTTCTGAGGATTTCGTGTTATCTACAGACCGAAACCGAATAGAAACCGAAGCTTTAATAATTGAAGGTGAATTTACCCCTTCCCTCGTACCAAATATTTTACTGTTCGATGAAGTTATGAGTTGTTGTGTGATGGAAGATTTAAAAGGCTTTGAGATTATGAGAAAGCAATTAAACGTATTTAAAACGTACGATCATTTCGCCGAGTTAATTTCTACTTTTATGGCAGAGAATCTTATTCGAACAACGGATTTTTTGCTAGATCCAAAAAAGAAAAAAGAATATCAAAAGCGATTCATCAACCCCGAGTTATGTGAAATTACAGAACATCTAGTTTATACAGAGCCTTATATTAATTTTAAAGAGCAAAATATTTTAACCTCTGGAAATGAAGAGTGGATTCATTCATTTGTATACAAAGATACAGCTCTTCATTTAGAAGTTGCTAAACGGAAAATGCAGTTTTTAACAGAGGCTCAAGCGCTTTTACATGGTGATTTGCATACAGGTTCTATTTTTATTAATGATGAAACATTGAAGGTCATTGATCCAGAATTTGCCTTCTATGGACCTATAGGTTATGATGTGGGGAATTTAATTGCTAATCTAACGTTTTCCTGGGCAAGAGGATTAGCTTACGAAGAGGACGAATTTGTTTCATGGATTGAAGAAACATTACTATCTACTATACAATTATTTCGCAAAAAGGCACGAAGCATTTTAGCCACATCAACAGAGCAGTTTGCTGTTTACACAGCCTTACTCGATGATTATATGGATCGAATCAGTCGAGATGCATTTGCCATTGCAGGAATTGAGATGAACCGTCGCATAATTGGCTTAGCTAAAGTAGCAGATATTACGACCATTGAACCAATTGATGCTCGTATAACAGCCGAAAGACGTTGTTTAAAGATTGCGAAAGAGTGTATTTTAAATAAGGAAATTAGCCATATTCAAGGCTATATAAAGCTATTACAAAAATATAAGAATGGGGTGTTGATTTAATGGAATTAAATACAATTGAATGGAAAAATGATACACTCGTTCTATTAGATCAAACAAAATTGCCAAATGACATTGTGTACGTAGAAATCCAAACTGTAGAAAAAGTATGGGATGCCATCCATACAATGATTGTACGAGGGGCTCCTGCCATTGGTGTAACAGCAGCTTATGGGGTATATGTGGCGATTCAGCACTTTGAAGGTTCTGTTACAGCTGCAAAGGAAGAAGTACAAAAGCATGTACAGTATTTAGCCACTTCTCGTCCAACAGCTGTCAATTTATTCTGGGCTTTAGAAAGAATGGAACAGAAAGCCTTGCAAATAGAGACAAATGATTTAGTAGCATTCCAGGATATTTTATTACAAGAAGCGATTGCTATTCATACTGAAGATATCGAGATTAATCGTTCCATAGGTGAACATTTATTGACGCTGTTGGAAGATGGCCAAGGGGTACTAACTCATTGTAATGCCGGGGCTTTGGCTACGACAAAATACGGCACAGCAACTTCTCCTTTTTATTTGGCAAAGGAGCGGGGGATGAGTTTTAAAGTATTTGCTGACGAGACTAGACCTCGTTTTCAAGGTGCCATGCTTACTTCTTTTGAACTCTTTAACGCTGGTATTGATGTTACGTTGATTACCGATAATATGGCAGCGACGGTGATGGCACAAGGCAAAGTACAGGGAGTCATCGTTGGCTGTGATCGTGTAGCTGCTAATGGCGATGTTGCTAACAAAATTGGGACACTCGGTGTGGCCATTTTAGCTAAATACTATAATATTCCCTTTTATGTAGCGACACCAACACCGACGATTGACTTACACTGCCCAACTGGTGCGGATATCCCGATTGAAGAGCGGAGTGTAGTTGAAGTGTTAAAACCAGCAGGACAATATGTCGCGCCCGCTGATGTGAAGGTGTACAATCCTTCTTTTGATGTGACACCCGCTGCCCTGATAACAGCGATTGTCACGGAAAAAGGAATCATTAAACACCCGACAGAAGAAAAGGTGCGTGCAATTTTTAACTAATCAAAGATAGGATGACACGCATGACAAATTCTCTGAAACGAAGACAAGATGAAATTAATAAACTAGTGAACCAAAAAAATTACGTAGAAATCTCAGACTTAAGCGAACGATTTCAAGTATCAGAGATGACGATTCGACGCGATTTAGAAAAGATGGAAAGTGAAGGGTTATTAATTCGTGTATTGGGTGGCGCAAAGCCTATCCAAAAATCCTTTGTTGAAGATAATTTAAATTTTCGCGCATCTGAGAACTTAGAAGCTAAGCAACTAATGGCCCAAGAAGCAGCTACATTAATCCAGGATGGAGATGTAATTGGCATTGATGCAAGCACTTCGGCTGCAGAAGTCGGTAAATTGATTAAAGGGATGAAGAATATAACAGTCGTTACGAATAATATAAGTGTTGCCCTTGATTTAATATCGAGTGAAGTGACGACGATTTTACTCGGCGGTTATGTACGTCCAAACTCTATTTCGACTATGGGAACATCTTTAAAGAAATATATGGAATCTATCAATATCGATAAACTGTTCATATCTGCAAGAGGCTTGACATTACAAGAAGGATTAACTGACTCAACAATTGATGAGGGCGAAGCTAAACAAGCGATGATTCACAAATCTAATGAGGTAATTGCACTTATTGATCAGAGCAAGGTTGGCGTGAAAAAATTATTCCAAGTCATGCCAGCCGATGCTATTTCTACAATTATCGTTGATGAAATTAAACCGTTTAACGAAGAACAGCAAGAAGTCGTTAATGAATTTTTGACAAGTAATTTAGATTTACGCATTGTGCGAAAAAAATAAGTCGTCACCATATTGCGATAAAGCAATGGGAAGGTGGAATTAGATGAGACTTCAAACAGAGCGAGAAAAAGTTGTTCGTCATTGTCAATTAATGATTCGAAATGGATTAACAAAAGGAACCGGTGGAAATATTAGTATCTATGTTCCTTCCGAAAATTGCGTCGCTATTAGTCCAAGTGGTATCCCTTACGAGGAGCTAACCGCTGCTGATATCGTTTTGATTAACTTAGAGGGGCAAGTAATCGAGGGGCATCATAAACCTTCTAGTGAATGGGCGATGCATACAATGGTGTATAAAAGACGTCCAGAACTTAAAGCGGTTGTGCACACGCATTCTATTTTTGCCAAAACACTTTCTTGTTTACGTGAGGACTTACCTGCTGTCTCTTATTTGGTTGCAGTGGCAGGTAAAGCGGTTCAATGTGCTGAGTACGCAAGCTTTGGCACACCTGCCCTTGGTGAAAATGCACTTAAAGCAATGGAAGGTTCGAAAGCAGTCTTACTGGCTAATCATGGTTTGTTAGCAGGTGGTGAAAATGTGGAGGAAGCTTTTAATATTGCTGAAGAAATAGAACTATGTGCGGAGGTATACGTTCGTGCTAGATCTATTGGTACACCAGTTATTTTAGATGATAAAGAAATGACATATATGTTAGAGCGATTCCAAACATACGGAAAACCACTAGAAAAGAAATAATCATATAAATCCCCCTCGAAAGCTTCTTAGCAACTTATCGAGGGGGATATTTTATTTATCGGAAAGATTTCGAGATTTATCGGAACAATTTTATGTTTTATCGGAAAGATTCTCAGATTTATCGGAATCATTTTTGTTTTTATCGGAACATTTAGTTGTGAAGAAGAATGAATTTACATTATATTCCTTAGATGATAAAATTAATCCCCTATAATGAAAAATAGGGGACGCTGTCAATAACATATATCTCTTTATAGTTATAGTTTAGTTATAATCTATGAGATAGGAGAGCAAAAATGATTGAATTAAGCACGCAAAGATTAAGAGTAATCCCATTAAACGCAAAGTATTTAGAATTACTAATTAATGAAGAACAGACTTTGGAAATAGAGTTGTCATTAAGTAGTGCAGAAGTTTTTGTTGATGAAGAACTTAAACAAGGTTTGAAGTTTAGACTTTCGAAAGTATTAGAAGATGAGCAAAATTATATTTGGCACACGAATTGGTTGATCGTGTCGAAAGAAAAAAACTGTATTGTTGGTGGTATCATGCTTAAAGGTTTGCCGAATGAAAAGGGTGAGGTTGTAATTGGATACTACACCTTTTCACACTATCAGGGAAATGGATACATGACAGAAGCTGTTACAGCGCTTAAAAATTGGTTACTGCGCCAATCTACTGTTAAATATGTGATTGCTGATACTGACAAAAATAATATAGCCTCACATCGGGTGTTAGAAAAAGCAGGAGCGATATTATATACAGAAACCGATGCACTCTATTTTTGGAGATTCGTTTAACATCAAATTAAAGACAAAGAGGCAAATAAAAAAGCGTGTTTTGAAAAAAGATTGATCAAAACACGCTTTTTCTATATTCAGATTCAGTACCGGTTCGTTGAAAAAGAGTTAGGAATCTATGTTATATTCCAACAGCTTCTAATTTCATAATGGCACCAAAATATTGTGAAGCAGTGGTAAAGGAGATAAATGCACATAGTTCACTTATTTCCTTTTCTGTAAAATATTCTCAAAGTATATTGAACATAGAATCTGATATATCGCCCCTTTGCTTTAAAAATACTTCTGCAAATCCTACTGCAACAGATATTTTTTCATTAAAATTATCAGGTTCAGGTTTTCCTTTTGCTTTACAATACTCACAGCCGCTACTTTGAGCTAATGTTCGTCTAACCTGTTCTTTTAATCCAGAAAGTAACAGTCCGTCTTTTTCTAATGCATCTCCTAAGTGTGACCATGCTTCCATTACTTCTTTGTTATGTCCTAAAAGTCTTTGAAAAGGTGTTTCTCCAAAATTAGATTCCTCAATTCTTGTCATTTAAAGTGCCTCCTTGTTATATTAAATATAAGTTAATTATAAAAAATAAAATTACAAAATCACATTAAATTAAAGATGAATAAGTGAGAAAATGTTAAAATTATTAACGAATATTGGAGGATTTATTTAAAAATGAAAATAGATGATATTGATAGAAAAATAATAGATGAATTACAAAATAATAGCCGTTTATCAATGAGTGAACTTGGAAGAAGAGTGAAATTGTCTTCCCCATCCATAACGGAACGAGTAAGACAAATGGAGTCATTTGGGTTGATAAAAAAATATACCTTAGAAGTTGATTACGAGAAATTAGA
This sequence comes from Lysinibacillus sp. G4S2, assembly GCF_030348505.1. Lineage (NCBI taxonomy): Bacteria > Bacillati > Bacillota > Bacilli > Caryophanales > Bacillaceae > Lysinibacillus > Lysinibacillus sp. G4S2. Next base: position 1,463,377 of record NZ_JAUCFJ010000002.1, read on the forward strand.
TTTACCAATCCAATGCATAATAGAAGCAACTGTTAAAAATGGTGACTATAAGTCTTTTAAAAATTATATAGAGAAACTTTCAAATGTAGAATTTTGTTATCGTATTGCAGGAAATGCTTGTTATATGCTCAAAATGCATTTCGAAACCTTTGCTAAAGCAGAGAAGTTCATTGATACCGTTAGTCCATTTGCGCAAACTGTAACACATTTTATTTTTTCAGAAGTTCAAACAAATTTAAGATTTGATATGGACTGATCATTTCTTATCTAAAGATTACTTCTGCGCGTTACTTCAATAAGAAAGGCCACCAGTATGTTGGCAGCCTTTCACATAAGCACATATTGTTGGTTTGAAAATAGTTGTACTGTTTATAAAAAAGTTTGAATAAAACCTCTGCATTAAAATGGTTCATCACCAAAAGTCGTGGATGACATTTGTTTAAACGTATGCCATATAGGTTGATGGGGGTGGAGACTGGGCGACTCCTTGGGGATCAGCGTCACAGATGAGACTCTGGAGAGAGCACCGAGAGTGAAGCGGCTCATCGGACGCCCCGGGAAGCTCTGCTCTGTAGCGAAAGCAAAGCATCAGCTACAAATGTTTTATCTGCGCGAAAGCGAAGCGTCAGCGGCAAAGCGCCTAGTTGGAACGGAAATCAACTACACGTTTTGGTGAAGAGCCATTTTATTTACTTACTTATTCAGCAATCGGGCCAAGAATCCACTTTGATCAATCTTTTTTCAAAACGGGCTACATGACGGAAACTGTGAGTATGATGAAAGATTGGTTACTACGTCAATCAAATGTTAAGTATGTGATTGCTGATACAGGGAAAAATAATATTGCCTCACATAAAGTATTACAAAAAGCTGGTGCAACGTTATATTCAGAATCTGAAGAACTATATTTCTGGAGATTCCATTAAAGTAAGTTCTGTATATTGAAAAAATAATAAAGTGTTAAAGTGTTATTATCCCCTTCAAGTAGAAAATGTAGATAGGCTATGATATTAGTCAATGCATTCCTACTTGAAGGGGCTTTTTTTATGAGTAGAACCAATAATGTGTATAAAACTACTAAATTAAATATCTGGTGTAGAGAAGATGCTTTAGCGCATTAGTGGAAAATATGAGTTCGGGGTAAGTTTTTTGGGGGAATTTTCCTTAGAAACTCATGAGTATCTTTAGCTTACATAAAAACTAGTAATGTCTAAAAAATGTCGTTTCCGAATTTGAATAATATGTAATAACACATATACATTATATTATTTTGATTGTATTTAGGTTAAAGTGTAATTATATTCAAATTATGGTTATTTTATGGGTATTTTAATAATTATTGTTGTTGAGGTAGGTGAACGATGGAAAAGTTAGGAGATGCATTGAGTTCTTTTGTAAAAAATTACAGTTTGTTGAGTGAGTTCGAACCATGCTTAAAAACGCTTCCGGTACAACATGAGGATGGGAATTTTAGCCGATTAGAAACGCATTTGACAAAAGAAATTAAAGATGGTGCTGAGCTATCAGGCGGTGAGTGGCAAAAGGTGGCTATTGCGCGTGCGTTTTTAAAAGATGCAGAACTAATTGTCTTAGATGAACCAACTTCAGCCCTAGACCCCATTACTGAAATGAAAGTGTTTGAATTGTTCCACGAACTCTCACGTAATAAAACCACCATTACCATTTCTCATCGTATCGGACCGACTAGGTTGTCAGATCGTATTTTAGTTATGGAGCATGGACAAATTGTTGAAGAAGGTAGTTTCCAAGAGTTAATGGAGAAAAAAGGACTTTATTATGAAATGTATCAAATCCAGGCTAGATATTATGAAGAACCCTTAATTCAAAATAAGGAGGAGTATGTGACATGAGCAACCAATTAATTTTAAAGGTATCACAATTAAATAAGGTATATGAGGCAGCTGATAATCGTGTTCATGCTTTGAAAAATGTGAGTTTTCAATTATCAAGAGGGGAATGTGTAGCCATTATGGGAACTAGTGGATCAGGGAAAAGTACACTGCTGAACATTATCGGAGCTATGGATCAGCCGACCTCAGGTGAGATTGAAATTAACAATATGAAACATTATATGAATAAGTTTAAAGAACCTCATGCTACACTTTTTCGACGGGAAAATATCGGATTTGTATTTCAATCGTTTCAACTATTGAAAGATTTGACGGTGGAAGAAAATATTGCTTTACCTTTAATTTTAAAAGGGCTAACCGCGGATGAAGTTAAACAACGAGTAAATGAGATGATTGCACTAGTTCAACTAGAGCCATGGAGTAAGCATCGACCAATAGAACTTTCAGGAGGCCAACAGCAAAGGGTGGCTATAGGACGTGCGCTCATTACAAAGCCACCAATTATTTTAGCAGATGAGCCTACCGGAAACCTCGATTTTAATACATCAACAGAAATTTTAAAAAGTCTATTTGAAATGAAAATAAAGCTCCAACAAAGTATACTGATGGTCACGCATGATGCATATGTAGCAACGTATGCAGATCGTGTATTGTTTTTCAATGATGGTGAGATCGTAGATGAATATAGATGTCAGCATTCGCACCAGGATATGGATACCATTTTACATAAATTCAAAGTCATAATGGAGAGAAATGTATGATAAATTCGGTCTCACAATTAGCATTCCGTTTTTTTAAGCATAGTAGATTGCTTGTCTTGACATCGGTGTTAGGAATCCTTTTATCTATTTCTTTAATTATAACAATGATGATGTTTATTTCCTCTGCGAAACAATCGATGGTAGATGAACTTGAAATGATGTTTGGAGATATGGATTTAGCGGTTGGCTACAATGATGATGATGGCAAAGTAATTAATCAAGAGCTCTATAATCGTTTAACAGAAATACCTATGGTTGATAAGCATTCTGGTGTGTTGTTAACACATTTATATATAGAGCAAATTAATGGTTTTGTGTATACAATTGGAGCGAATAGTGATGAATTAACCAAGAGTCGCTATCATTTTAACGAGGATCTTAACTATGGTGAAATAATTTTAAATGAATCTCTAGCAGAGAAGTTAGCAGTCTCAATAGGAGATCCTGTGATAATTGAAGGTGTCACGTATTATGTAAAAGAAATCAAATCTGATTTAGTTCAAGCCGGACCTACTGTTCATAATATAGTTGTGAATAGCAAGCAGCTTCAAGAAATAAAGGAAGACCAAAATAAGACGGATGCTGTGGCAACGTACATTTTAATGACAGTACATGAAGAAGAAAAAATCTATAATGTAGTGGAACAAATACGTAAGATAGACCCAGATTTACGCATTGACATCGCTAAAGAAGAAGATTTTATAAAAAATAATTTAAATCTTCTGTATCAATATATGGTTGTTTTATCTGTGCTCGTGATTTTAATGACTTCTTTATTTATCATAACGAACTTTGATGTCTTTTTATATAAATACAAGAATCAGCTCGCTATTATGCGTTCAGTGGGGGCTTCGACACGTCAGGTTTTTCAAGTAATGTTCATTCAATCCTTCTTTATAAACATATTAGGATGTTTGGGAGGACTGCTTGTAACGTATTTAACGTATGGTTTTCTATATCCAGGTTTAGAAACATTGTTAGGGTTAAATGTACAGGAAAAAACTTTTAATATTGGATTAGCTACTACTATAACAGCAATTGGTTTTGTTATTTTACAAGTAGGTATGTTGATTCCAGTATATAAAAGCAGTAGAATCTTACCTTTGAAAATAGTTCAGTCTAATGAAACTATAGATGTTTCTTATCCAAAATTACGTTGGAGGATAGGCTGTATAAGTCTAATAATAAGTTGTGTATTAATAATACTATCAAAAATAATTGCGGATCAACGAATTGAGCTCGTATTAATTGCAGCACTGATGTTTTTAGTAGGAGTTGTATTGCTACTTCCGTTCATCGTTAAATCTCTGTTGTATTCCATCCAGCGTTTAATTAAACCTAGTTTAGGAAATGTTGCATATACAGCTATTAATATGATGATTCCTCAAACAAAGCGAAATGCCTTTGTTATTACCATCATTGTCTTAATGGTTACTGTAACACTATTTGGTTCTAGCTTTATCCAAACTATAAAAATTTCAGATGAAAATTATATCCATGATCAGTATTACACAGATATTTTAATTAGTGCACCAATAACTGATCAACAATATTTTAGTCCTCAAGAGCTACGTGAAGCATTGCAGAAAGTTAATGCATTAGATTCTACGATGCTATTTAGTGTAAGTGCTAGTGGAAAAATATCGAAATCTACAGAAGAACAGCTCAAAACGGGTATTCCTTATGTGTATACTTTTTTTGAGGATTTAACAGCTAATTTTAGTAATACAGCAACAGGTATAATTCTCACAAAGAGCTTGGCCGACCAATTAAATACTAAAATAGGAGATCAACTAGATTTTATGTCAGTTGATGCGGAGGATTTCCAGGTAGCTGAAGTCGTGGATATTGTTGAATCGCTACCTAATGATTACCAGTTTACGATTGACTTTAGAAGTACATTTGGAAGGAAATTAAATTCTAACGACGAAAAATTTAAACCAATTATAGAATATGTATATATTGAATCAGTTGATCATGAAGCAGCACTAGGGGGGCTACAGGAGGTTGTTCGACAATTCCCTGAGTTACAAGTAAGTAGTTATGATGAAAGCTTGGCGCAATCAAAAGAAATGTCGATGCAACGAACGGCAATCTTTATTATTGTATTAATGATTATTTTAATAAGTGTAATGCTAGGTATCATAAATACCTTAATTAGCAATATTAATTCTAAAAGGAGAGAATTGTCGATATTAAGAGTTATTTCGATGACTAAGAATGATATTGTCCGGTTTATTACAACGCAAGTAATATGTTATATCGTTCTTGGAGTGGCGATTGGAACTGCAATAGGGCTTATTTTTACATGGATTGTCAGTCAAATCGATAAAACGCTGTTAATAATAAATTTCGATTTATATGGACTAGTAGTAGGGTGTATGTTCTTGCTTACATTGATGGTATTTATACCATATGGATTGAAGATTGGAAACCTTCATATAATGGATGAGTTAACTCAAGATAATAAATAGCTTTAAAATTAATGAACTGATGTAACGGAGATAGATAGTGATTATGAATCCCACTTGAATAGATAATGTAAAAAGGCTGGGACATAACTGGTCAAAACCTAAAAAAGCGCGAGAAATCAATTTTAGAAACGTTGATTTCTCGCGCTTTTCTGTTGTAAAAATTTTTAATTTTACTTTGAAAATATACATATGTCCCAGCCTCATACTTTTCTACTTTGGGGGTTTTTCAAAGTGCAATATCTTTTACCTAGTAGTAGGAGCGTTAGAAAAATAAAAAGCAAGGTGTACGGAACTATCTTTCACTCTATCAAGAGTATTTTACATATCATACGAATGTCATCGACAGTTACAGGGTGAGGGGCTTTTATCACAATTTTTGACGATTCATTCACCAAGTACCGATTGTATATCGACTCTAGATGGCTACAAATTCCATTTTAAAGTGACTACTTAGTAGGGAAAGATATTTGTTTTTTATTTATCTTCCTCACTAGCACCACAATCCCAACAAAAAAAATTGCGCCAGCTGTATCCAAAATAACATCCTGTCCGTTCATCGTGCGTCCTGGTGTAAAGCTTTGGCGAAGCTCATCCAGCACTGCAATAAGAGCTGTTCCAGCAATAGCGACACCTACAGCGAACCGACGTTGCCCCCAGGCAAAATAAATACCGAGTGCAATACAACCAAATCCAACAAAATGCGTTAATTTCCGAATTAAAAATTCTACAAATTTAAAGTAACCACGCTCTTCAACAGAAACAACTGTGTCCCAATAAGGAATTTTTAAAACAGATAATTGTTTCTCAAAAGGTTTATTTGCCAATACTTGCTCCAATTCAGGAATAATAGACTGCTGTTCATAGGTCATGCTAGAGGAAATAGCAAGCACTACTAAAAATGCGATTAAGATAAGCCATTTTTTCATCGGTGATCTATATATTGTTCTGTTTTTGTTAGTTCATTTACTGCTGTAAAATCTGTTATTGAATCAATTTTTTCATAGGCAGCGAGTGTTTGTGCCAGCTGTTCCTGTGAGCTTGCACCTATTACTGTTGAGGCTATAGTAGATTCCTTTAAATTAAAGGCAATTGCGAGTGCATGTAAATCATCATAATGTGAAGCCAAGCCTGTTAATGTTGTTGTTAACTCGTCTGCCGTATATGTGTTAAAGCCATTGGCACGCTGTAAACGTTCTTTCCAACTATTAGTTAATAAACCCTTTGCAACGGTACCGCGTGTTACAACGGAAGATCCTTCACTTGCAATAAAGTCGAGCCATTCCTCTGGACGGCGATCTAAAGCACTATATTGCATCATGACACTTTTCGCAGAACTTGCTGGTAAAAAACGCTTTAGTACATTTGGGCGAATAGAGGAAATACCATATTCTCGAATCAATCCATCCTTTTTTAACCCTTCAAATGTGTCGATAATGCCATCCCAGTCGTCCTCAATAGTGCCACCATGTAACTGATAAACATCAATATAGTCAGTATCTAGTCGTTTCAAGCTAGCGTGTAGAGCTTCCTTTATATAAGACGGGGATGCATCCCAATGCCAACCTTCTTTACCTTCTGTCCATCGATTACCAACTTTTGTAGCGACGATAACATCCTGACGGCGCTTCCCTAAAATAGCGCCAATAATTTCTTCATTTGCCCCAAAATCATATAAATCGGCTGTATCGATATAATTAATGCCAGCATCTAGTGCCATATCGACAATAGCAGCTGCCTTTTTCTTATCTGTCGAAAGAGACATGCCCCCTAAACTTATTTCTGAAATAAACAATTCACTTGAGCCAAGCTGTCTTTTTTTCATGTGAATGACCTCCTTCGATTTCTCTACTTGTAATGGTACAATGAACATATCTGAAGAACAAGCGAGGTTATAGTCAATGAAAAAGTTTGAGGAAAAAACGACAAAGACTACGCCCATTTATGACGGGAAAATTGTGAAATTACAGGTTGATGATGTCACTTTACCGAATGGTAATGTTGCAAAAAGAGAAATTATTAAGCATCCAGGTGCCGTTGCTGTTATTGCAGTTACCGATGAAGGAAAGTTAGTATTGGTGGAGCAATATCGTAAAGCTTTAGAACGTTCAATTATTGAAATTCCAGCTGGAAAGCTAGAACCTGGTGAGGAGCCGATTGTTACAGCGCGTCGTGAATTAGAGGAAGAAACGGGTTACGGTGCACAGAGCTTTACCTTTTTACAAGCTTTTGCAACATCCCCGGGCTTTGCGGATGAGATCATTCATCTATTTGTGGCAAAAGATTTATATAAAATTGAAAACAAAGCAGATCTGGATGAAGATGAATTTGTCGATTTATTAGAAGTTTCGTTGGAAGAGGCGGGGCAAATGGTTGCAGATGAGCGTATATTTGACGCCAAGACAGCGTTTGCAGTACTTTGGCTTGCAGCACAATAAGAAAATAATCTTTAGCATAATAGAAGCGGACGAGCATAAGCTGTACAAACCTTGATAGAAAAGGAGCATGTTTATGTCTCGTACGGTGTCTATATTTTATCACGCTTCCATTATTGCTGTGAGTTTTGTTTGTGGCGTTATCTTCTTTCATGTTATTGGTGGGCCGAATGCAGAGCCTTTTATTTTATTTATAGAGCCTCGTTTAGCAGAAGGGGACAGGCATTCTATATTTCGTTTAGTATTACCCGTTGTTGTGTCAATAGCTCTTGTGCTATTGCTGGCAACACATAGTGTCTTGAAAGTTTTAGTGCGCGTAACCGTGGCGATGCGTGCAACCTTTTTTGGCTTTAGCTCGGTTTTTTTATTACAAAAACTTGAAGCTTTTTGGGTTTATACGATTTGGTGGTTTCCATTTCAGCTCATCTATTGTATATTGTTGCTAATCCTATGCAATTTACTTGTACCCGCTTGGTCAAAGCGAAAAATCGGGAAAAATGTACATGGGCGGACAATTTTGTTGAATTTTATCGCATTTTTCATCATAATAGTGGCTGAGTTTATTGTAGTTTCTTATGTATTAAAATGATGGATATCATTCACGAAAATTAGATTTAGGTAAAAATTTACAAAAGTATATTTGAAATCTATACACTATCTTGTAATAGGATTTACTCCTTTGGTATAATGGAAAGAGTTTAGGGGGGCGTCACATGGAGAGCCGAATTGATCGTATAAAAAAACAGTTGCATAGTGCTAGTTATAAGCTGACGCCGCAGCGAGAAGCAACAGTTGCTGTACTGCTTGAGCACGAAGAAGACCACCTAAGTGCAGAAGATGTTTACCTTCTAGTAAAAGAAAAGGCACCTGAAATTGGTTTAGCGACTGTCTATAGAACGTTAGAGTTACTAACTGAGCTCAAAATTGTCGACAAAATCAACTTTGGCGATGGCGTATCGCGCTATGATTTACGCCAAGAGGGAGCTGCGCATTTCCACCATCATCTAGTTTGTATCGAATGTGGTGCGGTAGATGAAATTCAGGAAGATTTACTTGAAGATGTGGAAGCCGTTGTAGAAAAACGTTGGAACTTTATCATAAAGGATCACCGACTAACTTTCCACGGCATTTGCTGGCGCTGTCATGATAAAAACGACGAATCGAATGAAGAAAAATAACGAGAAGCTGTCTGTTTTAATCTTAAGTTCTAGATTGAATCGGGCAGTTTTTTGTTTTATTTGAATAAGATAATAGATTGGACAAGCATATGTGAAAATATAAAAGAGGACGTTTTAGCACAATTCTACTAGCCGTGCTAAAATAGAAAATAATTGACAGTTAGGGGGCGCTATGATGAATGAATTTCAATATGCAATAGAGGATTATATCCATTTTATCCAGGTAGAACGGCAGTTATCCGATAATACATTAGCATCCTATCGCCGAGACTTAGAAAGTTATGTGAATTTTTTACAGGAAGTAGAAGGAATGTCTGATTTTCTTAAAGTGGAGAGAATGATCATTTTACGTCATTTAGAGCAGTTGCGTATGCAAGGAAAGACAAGTCGTACTGTTGCCCGCCATATCTCCTCTATTCGTAGTTTCCATCAATTTTTACTCCGAGAAAAGCGAGCGGAAACAGATCCGACAGTCCATTTAGAAATGCCAACTATTGAACAAAAGCTACCAAATATCCTTTCTATTGAAGAAATTGAAGCTTTATTAGCGGTACCAAATCGTAGCAAACCACAGGGTGTCCGGGACGTGGCTATGTTAGAGCTATTATATGGCTCAGGGATGCGCATAAGTGAGCTGATTGCGTTGGATTTAGCTGATATTCACCTAACGATGGGCTTTGTCCGCGTTTTTGGTAAGGGAGGCAAGGAGCGTATCATTCCACTTGGAAAAAGCGCCCTTTCTGCATTAAGCACTTATTTAGATAGCGCAAGGAGCCAATTACAAGGAAAATATCCAAAAACAGATGCTTTTTTTATCAATCAAAGAGGGAAACGTTTAACAAGGCAAGGTTGTTGGAAATTAATGAAGGAGCACGCTTTAAAGGCTGGCATCAAACATGAATTAACGCCGCATACATTACGTCATTCCTTTGCAACACATTTAGTAGAGAACGGTGCGGATTTACGAGCTGTACAGGAGATGCTTGGGCATGCCGATATTTCCACAACACAAATATATACACACATTAGTAAATCCCGACTATCAGAGGTATATAAGCAATTCCATCCACGAGCTTAAAAGAGAAAAATATTTGTTAGTCGGAGGTCTGACCTTTATTTTTCACAGTTTTTTGGTAAAATAAAGACAAGAGATTAGGAGGCAATAATTATGAATAAACCATTTAAAAAAATCCATGTAGTAGTATTGGACTCAGTTGGAATTGGTGAAGCTCCAGACGCAGCGAATTTTGGAGATGTAGGTTCACATACTCTCGGACATATCGCTGAAAAAATGAATGGGCTTACAATGCCACATATGGAGTCTTTCGGCTTAGCGAACATTGAACCATTACAAGGTATTCAAGCTACTGACAAACCAAAAGCATACTACGGAAAAATGCAAGAAGCATCTGTTGGTAAAGATACAATGACAGGGCATTGGGAAATCATGGGGTTAAACATCGATAAACCGTTTAAGGTATATCCAGAAGGGTTCCCTGCTGAGCTTATTGCAGAACTTGAAAAACGTACAGGCCGTAAAGTGCTGTGCAATGAACCTGCGAGTGGGACACAAGTAATCGAGGACTTCGGCAAGGAGCATATGGAGACAGGAGCGATTATTGTCTATACTTCTGCTGACCCTGTTTTGCAAATTGCTGCACATGAGGAAATTATTCCATTAGAGGAATTATATAAAATTTGTGAACTTGCTCGTGAGCTAACATTGCAACCAGAATATTTAGTTGGCCGTGTTATTGCTCGTCCATTTATCGGTACGCCAGGGAACTTTACACGTACATCTAATCGTCATGACTATGCGTTAAAACCATTTGGTCGCACGACGATGAATGTCTTAAAGGATGCAGGCTTAGATGTCATAGCAATCGGAAAAATTTCTGATATTTTCAATGGTGAAGGTGTCACAGATGCAGTACGTACGAAAAATAATATGGATGGTATGGATAAGTTTGCAGAGGTAGTGCGTCGTGATTTCCATGGTATAAGCTTCTTAAACTTAGTGGACTTTGATGCGAATTTTGGACATCGTCGTGATCCTCTAGGTTATGGTAACGCACTACAAGAATTTGATGCTCGTTTACCAGAAATTACTGAGGAAATGTCAGAAGATGATCTACTAATCATTACGGCGGACCATGGTAATGACCCAACATTCCCTGGGACAGATCATACACGTGAATATGTACCGTTAATTATTTATTCACCACGCTTTAATGATTGTAGTGAGCTAACACTCCGTGAAACTTTTGCAGATATTGCCGCGACAGTTGCTGAAAACTTTGAAGTAGAAGCTCCAGCATTCGGTAAAAGTTTCTTAAATAATCTAAAATAAGGGGGATTATCGATATGAATATGGCGCAGCTGTTTGAAAAGAAGAAGCAAGGCAAGGAGCTATCACAGGCTGAAATTCAGTATTTTGTAGAAGGCTACACTACTGGAGCAATTCCTGATTATCAAGCAAGCTCTCTACTAATGGCAATTCGTTTACTGGGCATGACGTATGATGAAACATTTTATTTAACAAAGGCAATGATAGAATCTGGAGATGTTATTGATTTATCATCTATTGAAGGTTTTAAAATTGATAAACACTCGACAGGTGGTGTAGGCGATAAAGTTACACTAATTGTCACTCCAATAATTGCTGCGTTAGATATTCCAGTAGCGAAATTTAGTGGCAAGGGTCTTGGCATTACAGGCGGTACAATCGATAAATTAGAATCGATTCGTGGCTTTAAAACGGAGCTTTCGTCACAGGAATTTATCGACAATGTCAATAAACATAAAATCGCGGTTGCCGGTCAAACAGGCAATCTTGTACCAGCTGACAAAAAATTGTACGCATTGCGAGATGTGACGGGTACTGTCGATTCAATTCCACTAATTGCGGCGTCCATCATGAGTAAGAAAATAGCAAGTGGTGCAGACGGCATTGTACTGGATGTTAAATGTGGCTCAGGTGCATTTATGAAAACAGAAGAAGAAGCGCAAATTTTAGCTGATACAATGACTGCAATCGGTGAAAAACTAGGACGTAAAGTAGTTGCACATATTAGTGACATGGATAATCCTTTAGGTAAAATGATTGGTAATAAGCTTGAGGTAGTAGAAGCATTTGCATTATTAAGTGGACGTATGGGCGAAACACACGAGGATCTGCTTGAGGAATGTATTATTATTTCTTCGCTTATGTACCAGGTTGCAGCAGGAGTAAATGAGGCCGAAGCAACAGCAGCAGTTAAACGAGTGTTAGAGGATGGTTCAGCAGCTGCAAAATTTGAAGAATTTATCGTAGCACAAGGTGGCGATTTAGCAGATATCGTGCAAAAAGACACTGCAAATAAAGTAGCTGTCAAAGCACCTACTGAAGGCACTGTAGAGACGATTAATGCGCTATTAATCGGGGAAGCAAGCGTAGGTCTGGGTGCAGGTCGATTAACAAAAGAATCTGAGCTTGATTATGATGCTGGGATTCAATTGATTGCCAAAAAAGGCGACCAAGTTCGTGCTGACGAAACGATTGCGTATCTATATTCAAATCGTCAAATCGATGAGGAAACAATCGAAAAAGTACAGCAAGCTTATACAATTGCATAAAAAAATTGGAGCGAGAACTCTCTTTAACAAAGAGGTTCTCGCTTTTTTTTCGTTTTGAGAAGCGAAGAGTTGAAGCGACGGGAAGAAAAGCCAGAGCGACGGAAAGAAGAGCCAGAGCGATGGAAAAGAGTGCCGAAGTGACGGAAAGAAGAATCAAAGCGACGGAAAGAAAAGCCAGAGCGACGGAAAAGAGGGCCGAAGCGACGGAAGGAAGAGTCAGAGCGACGGAAAGAAGAGCCAGAGCGATGGATAGAACCGCTAAAGTCGTGGATAGAGCAGCCGAAATCGTGGATAGAACCGCCAAAGTCGTGGATAGAGCAGCCAAAATCGTGGATAGAACCGCCAAAGTCGTGGATAGAGCAGCCAAAATCGTGGATAGAACCGCCAAAGTCGTGGATAGAACTGACAAAGTCGTGGATAGAGCAGCCAAAATCGTGGATAGAACCGCTAAAGTCGTGGATAGAGCAGCCAAAATCGTGGATAGAACCGACAAAGTCGTGGATAGAGAAGCCGAAGTCGTGGATAGAATCGACAAAGCGACGGAAAGAAGTCAGAGCGATGGAAAGAAGGGCTGAAGCGAAGGAAAGAAGGGCCGAAGCGACGGAAGGAAGAGTCAAAGCGACGGAAAGAAGAGTCAAAACGACGGAAAGAAATCAGAGCGATGGAAAGAAGGGCTGAAGCGAAGGAAAGAAGGACCGAAGCGACGGAAAGAAAGGCTAGAGCGACGGAAAGAAGAGTCAAAACGACGGAAAGAAGTCAGAGCGATGGAAAAGAGGGCCGAAGCGACGGAAGGAAGAGTCAAAACGACGGAAAGAAATCAGAGCGATGGAAAGAAGGGCTGAAGCGAAGGAAAGAAGGACCGAAGCGACGGAAAGAAAGGCTAAAGCGACGGAAAGAAGAGTCGAAACGACGGATAGACCTGCCAAAGTCGTGGATAGAGCAGGCAAAATCGTGGATAGAACCGCCAAAGCGACGGAAGGAAGAGTCAGAGCGACGGAAAAGAGTGCCGAAGCGACGGAAAGACGAATCGAAGCGACGGAAAGAAGAGTCGAAACGACGGATAGCCCGCCAAAGTCGTGGATAGAGCAGCCAAAATCGTGGATAGAACCACCAAAATCGTGGATAGCCCCGCCAAAGCGACGCATAACCCCGCCAAATCAACGGAACGAACCGCCAAAGCGACGAATAACCCCGCCAAATCAACGGAACGAACCGCCAAAGCGACGCATAACCCCGCCAAATCAACGGAACGAACCGCCAAAGTTCTGCTCGCCTTTAACATAATAATAATTTTTGTAAAAAGAGACTGTCACGTTTAAAAAATGTTGATTTATCCCATACTGCATTTAACCTAAAAAGCTATAAGTATGTCGATTTGACACTATTTCAGAAGACTTTGCACTAGTTCTGTCAGCCGCAAGGATTCACCACATTGAATGTGGAATTGCACGAGGAGGAGGCGATGTTCATGCATTTTCAATTAGAAATGGTAACAAGAGAGACAGTGGTTATACGTTTATTTGGGGAGCTCGATCATCATGCAGTAGAGCAAATTCGAGCTAAAATATCTACAGCAATTTTTCAGGGTGCTGTTACGACCATTATTTGGAACCTAGAGGGACTTTCCTTTATGGATAGTTCGGGTGTAGGTTTAGTGCTTGGTCGAATGCGCGAGTTAGAGGCGGTCGCTGGACGAACAATTTTATTGAATCCATCGCCGACAATGCGAAAAGTATTTCAGTTTTCAGGTTTAGGGCCATGGATGATGGATGCAACAGAAGAAGAAGCGATTGATCGAGTTAGGGGGATTGTAAATGGATAATGAAATGACATTAACTTTTTTAGCACTTAGTGAAAATGAAGCCTTAGCGCGTGTAGCTGTGACAGGTTTTATTGCACAATTAGATCCAACTATTGATGAGCTATCCGAATTTAAAACGGTTGTCTCAGAGGCTGTTTCTAATGCCATCATTCACGGTTATGAAGAGGATGGTAAGGGCGTTGTTACAGTTCATGCAAAACGTGAGGATGATATTGTAACCGTGTCTGTTATGGATAAAGGTGTTGGCATTGAGGATGTAAGTCAAGCTATGGAGCCGTTATATACGACGAAAAGTGCGATGGAACGTTCGGGTATGGGCTTTACAATTATGGATAGTTTTTCAGATCAGTTGACAGTAATGTCCAAGTGGCAAGAAGGAACAACTGTCACGTTTACGAAGAAATTTTACTCAGTTCGTGCAGCGGTAATGTGAGGTTGCGATTATGAAGCCGCTAGAACAGTCGTCCGATAAGCTATTGTCACAGGAAGAAATGCGAGATTTAATTGCACGTGCACAGCAGGGCGATCATGAGGCTCGTAAACGAATGATTGAGGGGAATACGAGGCTGGTGTGGTCTATCGTCCAACGCTTTACAAGTAGGGGTGTGGAGCTCGAGGATTTATTCCAAATTGGCTGCATAGGACTCATGAAGTCTGTGGATAAATTCGATTTAACGTATGATGTAAAGTTTTCGACATATGCTGTTCCTATGATCATTGGTGAAATTCAGCGCTTTCTAAGGGATGATGGCATGGTGAAAGTTAGCAGATCGATTCGTGAACTTAATTTTAAAATTCGTCATGCAACCGATGAATTCATTAAAAACAATGAGCATCCACCAACCATTCATGAATTAGCACAGGTTCTTGGTGTCACAACTGAGGAAATTGTAACAGCTTCAGACGCATTGAGAGATCCTGCTTCCTTGCATGAACAATTGTATGAGAGCGAAGGCGATTCTATTACATTAATGGATCAGATGAAGGACGAAAAATCCGAGCAGCCATTTGACTATATTCCGCTAAAAGAGGTACTCACAAGACTTGAGCCTAGAGAGCAATCAATTATTTATTTACGATATTTCTCAGATTGTACCCAAACTGAAATTGCTAACAGACTTGGTATATCACAAGTTCAAGTATCACGATTAGAGAAAAAAATTCTTGCCCAATTGAAAAATTGGATGGCCACAAGTGCCACAGTGGAACAGGAAGAAGTATAAAAAGACATCTAAGAAAATGGTGACAGCATGACAAATAAACTATTTAACAGCTTAGAAGAAGCCGAATATTTTCTTAAAGAACACTTTGGTGACGGCGAATCATTTGACGTAAATATTAAGCATTTATTTGTCAAAGATTTGCCGGTTCTTTGCGCATATATAAGCGGACTTGTGGATGGGGTAATGTTAACACAATTACTCTCAAATTTGTTGCCTGATGAGGACATTGATATTGAAGATGAAAAGGAATATTTTGAAGCCTATTTCAATCACCAAGGCCGTTCAGAGGAAACTGAACAGAAAGCCTTTTTATTAGCTATATTAAGTGGACAGGTAGCCTTTGTTACGAAAAGTGGATACGGCTATGTTGCGGAGATTCGAAATTATCCAGGACGTACACCTGAGGAGCCTGACAATGAAAAGGTTATTCGTGGTTCTAGGGACGGTTTTATTGAAGGTATTTCACAAAATGTTGCATTGGTTCGTCGGCGAATTCGTAATAGTAACTTACGTTTCGAGCTACATAAAATATCCGAAATCGGTCAAACCGATGTTGCACTTGCGTATATAAAGGATATTGCTAATGATGAAATGCTCGATAAATTGCGACAGCGCCTTGGACAAATTCACCATGATGGCTTGACAATGGCCGATAAATCACTAGAGGAATGGCTGTTTAAACAAAAGTTTCATCCAGTTCCTTTTGTCCGTTATACGGAACGACCGGATATTACCGCAGCGCATTTAATAGAGGGCCACATCATCATTATGGTCGATACATCTCCTTCTGTCATGATTGTCCCGGCAACAATTTTTCATTTGCTGCAACACGCTGAGGAGTATAGACAGGCACCGACAGTCGGAACGTTTGTTCGTTTTATGCGCTATTCTGGAGTAGCTTTTGGTTTATTTTTATTGCCTTTATGGTATTTATTTGCAACGCATGGGACATACTTACCGGATGCATTATCCTTTTTAGGTGAAAAAGAAAAATCGCATGTCCCGATTTTACTGCAAATACTGATTGGAGATACGGGGATAGAATTTTTGAGGATGGCCGCCATTCATACCCCATCACCATTATCCACTGCGATGGGGTTGGTTGCGGGTGTAGTTATTGGTCAGATTGCAATTAATGTTGGGCTATTCTCTCCAGAGGTAGTGTTATATACAGCTATTTCAGCTATTCTGACATTTATTATTCCGTCTTATGAGCTAGGTATCTCCATTAAACTATTTAGACTAATGTTATTAATAATGTCTGGTATTTGGGGAGTTAATGGGTTATTTATCGGGATATTTATATTATTTACGTATTTATGTTCATTGCGTCCAATGCAAGCACCATATATGTGGCCACTTATTCCGTTCTTTCCACTTGCGATGCTTCGTGTACTTGTCCGTTTCCCGATGACAGTAGATGCATTAAGACCTTATGTAGTCGATTCTAAACAACGAAAAAGATCATAGGAGCCGTTGCACTCGTTTTTTTCATGTGATAAAGTTCATCTATAGTATTTTGTGATTTTTGCAAAAATTATCTTTATTCAACAAAATGCGACACGGTGTTGAATGAAGTAATCCCTCTAATAAGGATAGCGGGCTAAGATTGCTCCATCCGATTCTAAAATTGAGGTGCAATTTATCACAAGATGGAACGATGTGAAAAGGGAGAGATGCACATGCATTTATATGGAACACAAGCGATTTCTGAAGATGGTCATTTA
Source organism: Lysinibacillus sp. G4S2 (assembly GCF_030348505.1). Lineage (NCBI taxonomy): Bacteria > Bacillati > Bacillota > Bacilli > Caryophanales > Bacillaceae > Lysinibacillus > Lysinibacillus sp. G4S2. Next base: position 1,480,480 of record NZ_JAUCFJ010000002.1, read on the forward strand.
ACGATTGGACAGGTAGATACACTAAAGCTTGCAAAAGAGTATGGTACACCTTTATTTGTGTATGATACTGCGCTTATTCGTAAGCGTGCAAGAAGCTTTATTGATACGTTTAAAAAACTAGGTGTAAAAGCAGAAGTAGCCTATGCTTCAAAAGCATTTGCATGTGTAGCTGTGTACCAATTAGCGGCAGAAGAAAATCTATCTTTAGATGTTGTCTCTGGGGGAGAATTATTTACAGCTTTAAAAGCTGGATTCCCTGCGGAGCGCATTCATTTCCATGGCAATAATAAAAGCATTGCTGAATTAGAATTAGCCTTTGACTCGAAAATTGGTTGTATTGTCGTGGATAACTTCTATGAAATTCAGCTTTTACAAGAAATTTCAGAGCGCCGTCAACAAAAAATGCGTATTTTACTTCGTGTCACACCAGGAGTTGAGGCGCATACGCATGACTTCATTACGACAGGTCAAGCTGATTCTAAATTTGGCTTCGACTTAAATAATGGTCAAGCAGATGAAGCTTTCAAACAAACTTTTAACCATGAATACCTAGAACTTCTAGGATTACACTGCCATATTGGCTCTCAAATTTTTGACACAGCGGGCTTTGGCTTAGCAGGAGAAAAATTAATTGATAAAATTTCTGATTGGAACAAGTCTCACGATTTTACATGTACTGTGTTAAACTTAGGAGGGGGCTTCGGAATTCGTTATACAGAGGAAGATGCACCGCTTGAGCCACAAGTATATGTAGAGGATATGATTACAGTTGTAAAAAACAAAGCGACTGTACTTGGTCTAACTATGCCTGAAATTTGGATTGAACCAGGGCGATCACTTGTAGGTGATGCAGGAACTTCACTTTATACAATTGGTTCACAAAAAACAGTACCTAATGTTCGTAAATATATTGCTGTAGATGGTGGCATGAGTGATAATATCCGTCCGGCATTATATGATGCGAAGTATGAGGCGGTCATTGCAAGTAAGGTAAATGAATCAAAAAATGAGACATATACAGTGGCTGGTAAGCTTTGTGAATCAGGCGATAAATTAATTATTGATGCTAAGCTACAGGAAGCAACTTCTGGTGAAGTGCTAGCAATCTTCTGTACGGGTGCGTATGGATATTCTATGGCGAGTAACTACAATCGTGTTCCACGACCGGCAGTTGTATTTGTAGAAAATGGCAAGCATCAATTAGTAATTCGACGCGAAAGTTATGAAGATATTGTTCAAAACGATCTCCCGCTAACGTTAAAAAAGGGTGAGTAAATTTGAGAAAAAACAAATGGGTATTATTGGCGTCCATTTCAACTTTTATTTTGTTGTGGGGCGTTGTCTATTGGGTATTGGCGTCTAAAGGTATTCTCGGACCTGGTTCGTAAGACAGAAATTGACTTGCGGTACAAGTACAAATCGTGTAGGATAGTCAAAGATTATGTACAGCTAGAAAAAGAGGGAATAGACAAATATGTTAATTCGATATAAAAAAGCTTTCGAGAAAATAGCAATGGGGCTACTCTCGTTTATGCCTAACGAAAAAGACATAAAAAAGCTCAAAGAGACAATCCACTCCTATGAAAATGATGATAATTGGGTATTATATTTATGGAAAAAGAACGATGAGTATATTGGCATTGTTGGACTTGTAACAGACAGTAATAATATAGCTACGATTCAACACGTTTCAGTTGTCCCTTCTTATAGAGGTGAAGGTGTTGCAAAGGAAATGCTACAGGAAGTGGCAGAACTTGGCCAGTACGAGAGTGTACGTGCGACAGAGGAAACACGTAAATTTGTTCAAAAATGTATAAATTGTATCGATGAAGAAGCAGACGATCATTGACGTCTGCTTTTTCTTTGCTTTCTTGTCGCTCTGCAAGAATATGTGAGCGATCTCGAAGCATATGTTTATGAAGAAGATAGTTAGAGCTACTTAATGGTAAAAGCTGTATGCGAGTTAACACTAATTCCTCCAAAATGGGTGAAAGTGGAAGTTGGAATGCTTGGAAGGACTTGCCCATCCGGATAGCAGAAAGTGCGTCTGATAGTTGTATTAGTAGTTTATCGTAATTAATTTCGTCAAAAAAGATATGACCCATATTATATTGAAAATTATTGAGGGCTTTTTCTAATATTCGCTCTGCACCTATATCATTGTCACGTCGCCAATGATATAGGCCAGTTGCGAGCTGTACGTATCCAACGAGAGGGTGCTTTTTATCACCTGGAGCAATATCTTTCCAGAATTCCTCAAGTACTTCATGGCATTCAAAAAAATCTTGATTACCATTGAAGTAGGCGCAGTAATCGATAAATAAAGTATGATGCTGTGGATGCATTTTGGACTCCTTTCAACTATACTATAAGAACATAGAATCTCAGGGTGGTAAAACAATGTCTTATGAAGTAAAATTAGAAGCCTTTTCAGGGCCTCTTGATTTATTATTGCATTTAATTCACAGATTAGAAATTGATATTTATGATATCCCAATGGCTGAAATTACTCAACAATATATCGACCATATACATGCTATGCAGGTACTGGAGTTAAATGAGGCTAGTGAATATTTAGTGATGGCTGCAACGTTATTGGCTATTAAAAGTCGTATGCTCTTGCCAATTCATGAAGGTGAGCTTGATGATGCCGAGTTAGAAGTCGATGGCCCAGACCCTCGTGAAGAACTGGTGCAACGATTAGTAGAGTATAAGAAATATAAAGAAGCAGCGAGTAGCCTGCAAGAGCTTGAAACAGATCGGGCACAGGTATTTACACGGCCACCAGCAGATTTATCAGAGTTAGCATCAGATGAGCAAATGGCGTTATTTGATTTGAACGTCAACATCTATGACATGCTTGGGGCCTTTCAAAAACTGATGCGTCGAAAAAAATTAAAAAAACCACTAAAGACAACTGTAGCGAGACAGGAACGCTCAGTAAAGGATCAAATGCGTTCAGTAGTTAATTCATTACGATCTACAGGTGGACGTGCATCATTTTTCGAGCTTTTTCCCTATGAAGATAAGCCAACGCTTATTCTGACGTTTTTATCCCTTCTTGAGCTGATGAAACGTCAGGTCGTCATCGTAGAGCAAAATGGTAACTTTGAAGAATTAACAGTTACATTACAGAAGGAGGAATGGGATGATAACGAAAACAATGATGCTACAGAGTAAAATAGAAGCCTTATTATTTGTTGTAGGAGATGATGGCTTAACTATAAAACAATTGTCGCAGCTTTTAGGCGAAGCAGAAGAAAATATTGTACAGGCAATGGAAGCGTTGCGTACAATTTATGAAGAAGATTTAGCTAGAGGCGTTACAGTGAAAGAAATAGCTGGAGTTTATCAGCTCATAACAAAATCTGAACTAGCAGATACTATTCAAAGATTAGTAGAAAATCCAACTGTTCAATCTTTATCTCAAGCCTCACTCGAGGTACTTGCGATTGTGGCATACAAACAGCCAATTACACGTGTAGCAATTGAAGATTTACGCGGTGTGAAATGTGAAAGACCAATTCAAACGCTCGCTTCTAGAGGGTTAATTAAGGAAGTAGGTCGTTCAGAAGGGACAGGACGTGCAATCTTATATGGTACTACAAAAGAATTCTTAAACTATTTTGGTTTAAATAGTATAGAAGAAATGCCAGCTTTACCAGAAGATGAGCTAGTTGAAACAGAGCAAGAAACTGATTTATTTATGACGAAATTCCAAGAAACTTTTAGTGGAGTAAAATAAAAGAGCAAGGCGTGATTTAACTGCTTTCAGCAAATGTTTTCTGTAGCGAAAGCAAAGCGCTAGCTACAATTATTTTCTGTAGCGAAAGCAAAGCGTCAGCTACAAATGTTCTTTGTGTAAGCACAAAGCCGATTCCGGACGCAATTATGCAGAGGCATAATTGATAGGTATAATGCTTTGTTTGAAACATAAATATAATCTATATTTTCCTATTACTTTTAATAAGGAGTGGCTCGTTGCTTCGGTTAGTACGTTTAATATTGTTCATGATAGTCGTGGTAATGTTAATGCTTCCGCAAACCAGTTTGGCTCGAGGTGGTAGTGGATATGTTGTCTTAGATGTTGATACGGGTCGTGTTTTATTAGAATCCAATAGTGATGAACGATTACCAATTGCTAGCTTAACAAAAATTTGGACAGCACTCGTTGCTATTGAAAATAGCGATCTTCAAGATGAAGTGGTTATTTCACCGAGGGCTGCAACGGCTGAGGGCTCGTCCATTTACTTGCAGGCAGGGGAAAAAGTAACGGTAGAAACACTTTTATATGGTTTGATGCTACGATCAGGAAATGACGCTGCAACAGCTTTAGCAGAGCATGTTGGAGGATCGGTAGAAGGGTTTGTAAAGTTAATGAATGAGCGAGCTGTTGTTGCGGGCCTCAAAGATACAGTATTTATGAACCCGTCTGGCTTGCACCATGATGAGCATTTATCGACAGCGAGAGATACTGCTGAAATGTTGAGAGTGGCCCTTCAAAATAAATCTTTCAAGAAGATTGCATCCACAGTACTATATCGTGCCAATACTGAAAATGGGATGTTATGGGAAAATAAGCACCGTTTAATACGAGAAGGGGCAGGGGTTGCCATCAAAATAGGCGATGAGAGACGACAACCTGTTAATGCATTAAAAACAGCAAAAGGTTCAGCATATGCCGGAAAAACAGGCTTTACAAAGGTAGCTGGTCGAACTCTTGCAACCGCCTTTCAAAAGGACGGGCAAACCTGTATTGTTGTCACCTTGAATGAATCAGATGACTGGAATGTACATCGAGGATTAGCAAACAAGGTGTGGGAAGATTATAGCCTTGAAACAGTGGTGAAAAAAGGTAAATATAATGTGAACAAAAAGCTTGCAATACGTTTAGAGCAGCCAATTAGTTTGCAGTTAACTAAAGAGGAAAAGGCTAATGTAAGGCAGGTATTACATGTTTCTAGGAAACGTCAGGAAGCTGTATTATCCATCTTTATCGGAGATGAGCGTATTTATGCAACGCCTGTAACTGTTGAATCAGCGGATCGTTAAAAGCGATACGCTGATTTTTTTATCTTTTGTAACAGGCGTGTTGATTAGGAAAAAATAGGTTTATTATTGATTGATGAAAGGGTTTTTCTTGTTGCTATTTAGTGTCGAGCCCCAAAACAGAATCGCTAAAGCTACTTTCGTTCGTTTTATAGGAATACTTTGAAGATTTATCGAAACTATTTGAGCTTTTATCGAAACAAAATCTTATTTTATCGAAACTTTTTTGGCTTTTATCGAAAAACAAGCTCTTTCTATCAAAGAAATCAACATCAGGGTGGATAAAAATGGTTAATCAACACACCTGCTTTTGTAATTACTAACTGAAAGCCCCGGCGAAACATTGGCAGTAGATTACAAGCCCGTGGAAAGCGGCAACTCGGAGTGAAATCAACCTTTGTTTATGATACACATTTTTTATATTTATTTTGTTGTCGATAATCAAGAGTTAGTTTGCAAGAAGATTAGACAAGCTAGGAAGATATTGTAAAGGTTGAGCGAGCAATGCGAGTGAAGCGGCTCATCGGACGCCCCCAGGAAGCTCTGCTCTGTGCGAAAGCGAATCGTCAGCTACAAATGTTTTATCTGTGCGACAGCGACAATTATTTTATCTGTGCGAAAGCGAAGCGACAGCAACAAATGTTTTCTGTAGCGAAAGCAGAGCGTCAGCTACAAAGCGCTCAGTCGGAACGGAAATCAACCTCGCGTTATGGTGAAGCCCCTTAAAATTCAAGTACAAATTATCCAGAAACTAGCCAATAAAATTATTTCAAATAAACTAATTACTTATGTATAATTAGTTTTTCTTTAATAATGCACAAAAGTATGACATAATTTTCACAGATTAGCGGGAAAAATAACCTTATTCCTAATAAATGAATAGGGTTTAAATTTTGGTGTCTAAACCAAGGTGAATGAAAACTAGAGGTGAAAGAATGGAAAGATTACAAAAGGTCATTGCGTATGCAGGAGTTGCGTCAAGACGTAAGGCGGAGCAATTGATTTTAGAAGGTAAAGTAAAGGTAAATGGAGTCGTAGTACGTGAGCTTGGTACAAAGGTTTCAAACTCAGATACGATAGAAGTGGAAGGCGTTAAGCTTGAGAAAGAAGATAAGGTTTATTATTTACTATATAAACCACGTGGAACGATATCGGCTGTAACAGACGACAAAGGACGCAAAACTGTCACAGATTTGTTTAAGCATATTCCACAACGTATTTTCCCAGTGGGCCGCCTTGATTATGATACATCAGGATTATTGTTATTGACAAATGATGGCGAATTTTCGTATATGCTGACACATCCGAAGTTTAAAATCGATAAAACTTACATTGCTCGTGTCAAAGGTATTCCAACGATCGAAGGTTTAAAAAAGCTTCAACGCGGGATTAAACTAGAAGATGGAAAAACTGCGCCAGCAAAAGTTAGTATGACTTCTTTTGATGAAAAAGCAGGCAAGGCAATCTGTGAAATTACTATTCATGAAGGGCGAAATCGTCAAGTGCGTCGCATGTTTGAGGCGATCGGTACTCCAGTTGTTAAACTGAAACGTGAGCGCTTTGCCTTTTTAGATTTATTTGGACTATCACCGGGGGAATATCGTGAATTGTCAAAGCATGAAGTGAAACAATTGCGAGTGTTAGCAGAGACAGGAAAAATCGGATAAACGGTCATTTTATCAAGAAAGTGAAAAATTACTATGTGAATGGTGATGTTTTCACTTTCTTTATGATGAAATCGTTCATAAATCATTCATAATTATTAGCTAAGCGTTTTTGTTTTAATTTGCTATAATAGGTGAGAATAGTACATCAAGATTAACCAGTTGAAATCGTTTCCATAATTTTGGTGTCTGGCGTATAAGCGAAAGACGAATTTGGCAAACATAAATGTTGTAAATTAGACGGTAAAATCTATACATATGAATGTTTGTATAAAAAGCTTAGCGTCAATAGAAGTTACTCTAAGCCGTAATTGATAGGGGGTTTATTAACTTGGAGAAAAAGAAAAAACGTCTCGTAATACGTACCATTATTTTAGCAGTTTTAGTATTAGCGATTGGTTACACGGTATACGGAACAGCGACAAAGGATAAAGTAGAGTTAATAGCAGTAGGCTCTAAAGCACCGGACTTCACGTTAGTAGATTTAAACGGTGAGAAACATAAGCTGTCTGATTATAAAGGGCAGGGAGTATTATTGAACTTCTGGGGAACTTTTTGTAAGCCTTGTGAGAATGAAATGCCTGCAATAGACCGTCAGTATAAAATCTATAAAGATCAGGGTGTACAAACATTGGCTGTCAATATTGCCCAAACAGATTTTGAAGTACAAAATTTTGTTGATAGACACGAGTTAACGTTTCCAGTAGTTATTGACAAAACGAAAAGCGTTACGACTACCTACAATGTAGGTAATTTACCAGCAACTGTCCTTATTGATCCGGATGGTAAAGTAGTCAAAATTACTACTGGTGAAATGACGGAGAAACAAATTGCTTCGTACATGGAATTAGTGAAGCCAAAATAAGGAGAAAATGACTATGGAAAACATCATTTGTGCTTGTGGTCATAGTAACCCATATGGCACGAAGCTTTGTGAGAAATGTGGTCGTCCTTTAACTGAGGAAGGTAAAGAAACAAAAGTTGTAGATATGCGCTACGACGGAACGGCTATTCGTTCAAAAACGTATAATAAAACAGTCATCGATAAAATTTGGAATTTTTTCTCGAGTGTCAAAGTGGGAATTGCCCTCATTATTATAACGTTAGTCGCTGCGTCAATTGGAACAATTCTACCTCAAGAAATTTATGTAAATGCTCCAGAAGCTAACAAAGCAGAGTATTATGAGAAAGTGTATGGTTGGTTTGGTAAAGTCTACAATAGTTTAGGACTTTCAGATTTGTACAGTACTGCGTGGTTCCAGGTTTTGGTAGGTATGCTTGGGATCTCTATTATTGTTGCGAGTTTAGACCGTGGTATACCATTGCATAAATCTCTGAAAAATCAACGCGTTAAACGTCATGAAAGTTTCATGAAACGTCAACGGATCGTTGCAGAAGGACAAGTGCAAAACCCTGACGCAACATTAGATAAAGTTGAGCAAAAAATGACTCAATTAAAATATAATGTTCGTCGTGATGGAAGTGCACTTTTAGCAGAACGTGGCCGTTTTGCTCGATATGGCCCATACATAAATCATGTCGGTCTAATTATCTTTTTAGCAGGTGTTATGTTGCGTTTAGTACCTGGCTTTTATGTGGATGAGACGATGTGGATCCGTGAAGGTGAGACACGAGCTATACCAGGTATGGACGGCTATTTTATTAAAAATAACGAATTTATTTTGGAAACTCATGACAATAAGCCACAAGGCGAGCAAGTGGCCCAAGGTGTTAATGTTGTGGCGAAAAACTTTCAAACAGACGTTACATTATACAAACAACCTGAGGGTGCTATCCCTGGAGATTTAGAAAACCTTGAAAAAGTGAGAGATTACTCGATTCGTGTAAATCATCCATTAAAAGAAGATGGTTTTGCGTTATATCAAATGAATTATCGCCAGAACGAATTGAAGCAGATGAATTTTAATTTGGTGAATAAAGGAAATGAAGAAGAATCACTTGGTCAAGTTGAAATTGATTTAACGAATCCTAAAAAAGAATATGATTTAGGAAATGGTTCTTCAGTAGAAATTCTTGTTTATACACCAGATTTTGCTGGTTTTGAAAATGGAGAACCACAGACGAAAACATCAACACCAAATAATCCAGCATTTTTATTTAGAATGAAAACACCAGAAACGCCAAAAGGTGAAGTAAGTTTTGTAGAAATCATGAAGCCACCGCTTGAACCACTAGGTGAAAACAAATATAGAATGAAATTTGCTGGTGCAGAAACACGTGATTTGGCAAACTTTACAGTTCGTAAAGATAGTACGGTACCGATTTTATTTTTAGGTGGTATTATTTTCATGATCGGTGTAGTAATCGGTTCTTATTGGAACCACCGACGATTATGGATACAAGTGGAGCCAGATGGTCGAGTGTTGATGGCTGCCCATGTAAATAAAAATATGTTTAGTATGAAAAAGGATTTAGATGCCGTTACTTCATTTGCTGAATTACCACAATATGAAGATCAATTAGAACAGCCTGAAGACGCCGATAAGTCCAAAAAGCGCGGCAATAAGAAAAAGGAAGGTGACAGCACCTTATGAGTTTGATTGATATAAGCGGAAACCTGTTATTTGCAGCATTTATAGCTTATTTAGTAGCAACATTATTATTTGGTGGTTCGATAAAGCAATCGAATGCTACAGGCAAAAATACTGATAAATGGGGCAAGCTTGCAATTATTGTTACAATTATTGGTTTCCTAGCGCAGCTTGGTTATTTTATTACTCGTTGGATTTATACAGGGCATGCACCCGTTAGTAATATGTTCGAATTTACCACTGCGTTCGGGATGTTCATCGTAGCGGCTTTCATCCTAATTTATTTTATTTATCGACTGACAGCACTTGGTTTGATAGCGTTACCAGTTGCGTTACTGATTATCGCTTACGCAGCAATGTTCCCAACTGAAGTAACTCCATTAGTTCCATCATTACAAAGTTACTGGCTAACGATTCATGTTATTACAGCTGCTTTAGGTCAATCGATTTTAGCGATTAGTGCTGTAGCAGGACTGATTTATTTATTAAAAGTAGTTGATTTGAAAAAGCCTTCTAAACAACGTTTTTGGTTAGAAGCAGTAATGTTTTTCCTAGTGGTAGTAATTGGTTTCGTAGTCGCTACTTTAACTTTTAGTGCAATGGACTACGAATCAAAATATACTTATGTTGATAAAGAAGGTATGGAACGTGAAATTACCTACAACATGCCGCCACTATTTGGGATGAATGAATATAAGGCAGTAGAAGAGCATGGTATGTCTCCATTAGTAGAAATGCCAGGGCTCATTAATGCAAAGAAATTAACAACTGTTGCCTGGTCATTATTAGTAGGTGCAATCCTATACTTGTTAATTCGTTTAATTACTCGACGTCGAATTAGTGAGATTTTCCAACCATTTGTCAAACGAGTAAATCTACAATTAGTAGATGAAATTGGTTACCGTTCAGTGATCATTGGTTTCCCAGTATTTACGTTAGGGGCCTTAATCTTTGCAATGATTTGGGCACAACTTGCGTGGAGTCGTTTCTGGGGATGGGATCCTAAAGAAGTGTGGGCACTTATTACGTGGTTATTCTACGCAGCGTTCCTACATTTACGTTTATCAAAAGGCTGGGAAGGTGAAAAATCTGCCTGGTTAGCATTAATTGGTTTCGGAATTATTCTGTTTAACTTAATTGCTGTTAACTTGATTATTGCAGGTTTACACTCATACGCTGCAAGCTAAACTGAGATGAATCCGTTTCAAAAAAACTGATTAATTTGAGCACATATGAGATTTTTTACGTCGCTAGTAATTAGAAAGAAAGCCTTCTTGCTGTGGCAAGAAGGCTTTCTTTTCTTTTCAATATGTGCTGTACCATGTACAATAGAGGGTAGAGAAAGATTAGAAGAGAGGGATCGTGAAAGTGTCAGAAAATATTTCAGTATTAGTAGTAGATGACGAGGATCGTATTCGACGCTTATTAAAAATGTATTTAGAGCGAGAAGGATACCTTGTTGACGAAGCAGAAAATGGTGAACAAGCGATCGAAAAATCTTTAGAAAAAGAGTATCACTGTATTTTATTAGATATTATGATGCCTGAAAAAGACGGGCTTGAAGTATGTGCGGAAATTCGTGAACGAGCAGCAACACCAATTATTTTATTAACTGCAAAAGGCGAGGAAGCGAATCGTGTACAAGGCTTCGAGCTTGGAGCGGATGATTATATTGTAAAACCATTTAGTCCTCGTGAGGTTGTCTTACGTGTGAAAGCAATATTACGTCGTTCACAAGCATTCTCACCTTCGACAAATGCATCTTCATCAAAAGATTTAGTTGTGTTCCAACATTTAATGATTGATCATGATGCGCATCGTGTAACAGCAGAAGGTATCGAGGTAAATTTAACGCCTAAAGAGTATGAATTACTTTATTTCCTAGCAAAATCGCCAGACAAAGTATTTGACCGTGAACAATTACTAAAAGAAGTTTGGCATTATGATTTCTTCGGAGATTTACGTACAGTTGACACACATGTAAAACGTTTACGCGAAAAGCTCAACCGTGTATCTGAAAACGCTGCAAAGATGATTGTTACTGTATGGGGCGTTGGCTACAAATTTGAGGTTGTTAATGAATAGAATATGGAATAGTGTTGTCGGGAAGCTATGGGTAACCATATTGCTTCTCGTTTCATTTGTATTATTTGTTTTCACGGTTCTAATGCTCGAGTTTCTTCAAAATTACCATATGCAGCAAGTAGAGGGCTCCTTGCGTCAAACAGCAGCAACCGTTGCAAGTATAGTAGATGATAATGAAACAGCAGAGTCGACTTCGGAATTATTAAAAGATATTTTACCAGAAAGTACGAATGCCCTTATTGCAATCAACCATGACAAAGTATCGTTTTCGTTGCAGGAAGGTGTAAATAAAAAAGAAATACAAGATACGATATTAGCTAATAAATCTTTCCACGAAATTTTTCAATCCGATGAACCAATCATTAAAGAAATGATGATGCCGTCTTCCACAGACAAAGATACTATGGAATCATATGTCGTACTTGGTTTCCCATTAAATGTAGAAAATACAGTGCACGGAGCGGTCTTTATTTATCAAAGTCCAGATGCACTACATAAAACATCGAAAGAAACGACGAAAATTGTCATTTTATCTGCTGTCATTGCCTTTGTTCTTACGACATTTTTCGCCTTTTTCCTATCATCACGAATTACGTCACCATTGCGTAAAATGCGTGAATTGGCGTTTGAAATTGCTAAAGGGAATTTTGAAGCGAAAATGCCAACAACACAAAATGATGAAATAGGCCAGCTTGCTGTTGCCTTTAATCAAATGGGACGACAATTGAAACACAATCTAGAAGTGATCAATCAAGAAAATGAACAGTTATCAAATATTTTAACATCGATGACAGATGCGGTCATTACGTTTAATCGTGATCGTACAATACTATTAAGCAACCCACCAGCAGAGCGTTTGATGCAAGAATGGTTTGTTAATAAAGGCTCGCAAAGTGCTAAACCAATCCCGCCAGAGCTATATCATATGCTGGATCATGTACTGATGTTTGAGGATAAGCTTGAAGAAGAAATTGAAATGGATGGAAGTTACTATACATTTACGATTAGCCCTCTTTATAGTGGGGAATCGATACGTGGAGCTGTTGCAGTTATTCGTGATATGACAGAGCAACATCGCTTAGAAAAACTACGTTCGGACTTTATTGCCAATGTGTCTCATGAATTACGGACGCCGATTTCGATGCTTCAGGGCTATTCAGAGGCCTTAATGGATGATGATTTTATTCAGGATCAAGAAGAACGAAATGAGATTACAAAAATTATTTATGATGAATCAAAACGTATGGGACGCCTCGTAACAGATTTGTTAGATCTTGCGCGTATGGAATCTGGCCATATGACTCTTTACAAGGATGAGCTCCCAATTAATTCAACATTTGAACGAATTACTCAAAAATTTGCACAGGTTGCCAAAGAGAAGCATATACGTCTAATGTTTAACAGTGAATTTAATAACGAAGCTACGATTAGTATGGATGAGGATCGGATTGAACAAGTGTTAACGAATTTAATTGATAATGCTCTCCGTCATACTACTGAGGGGTCGGTAAAAGTTAAGGTTGAGCAGGAGCCAACCTTTGCCAAAATATCTGTTCAGGATACAGGGCATGGTATCCCGCAAGAGGACTTGCCATATGTCTTTGAACGTTTCTATAAAGCAGATAAGGCACGTACGCGTTCCAAAGGTGGAACTGGCCTAGGTTTAGCTATTGCTAGAAATATTGTTAAGGCACATTCAGGCACTATTATGGTAGATAGTGAGCTGAAAGTGGGAACTACCTTCACGTTTTATTTACCATTCGATTAAAGCATCACTACTAACTTATTTCAGTCGGTGTCCAAACCCCACTGAAATAGGGGAACTCAGTCTAAGAACGCTACGCCCTGAGGCAATTTATCTGTGCGAAAGCGAAGCGACAGCCATACACGACTGAGTGACCAACATCATGTTGCTGTCGCTACGTTAGCACTGCGTTTTCGCACAAAAAAACATCTGTTGGCCTAAAGTCTCTGGCCATGTCATGCAATCGGAAAGGAGTTTCACATAGGATGTTAGCCTAAAAATCATCGCATCCATGCTATAACGGCTAACTGACCTGCCTCGTGCAGGCCTAAGTACAAAGTCGATTCCGGATGCAATTATGCCGAGGCGAAATTGATGAAGTGGTATTAATTGGATGTAACTTCTGTGAACATTTAGACGACAAATATAATAGAACGGGGGTGGAGTGCTTTGAATGACTCCGTGTTCCATCGACTATACGATGCATACCATCAAGACGTGTTCCAGTTTCTTATTTATTTAGTAAAAAACCGTACACTTGCTGAGGATTTAGCGCACGAAGTATATGTTCGCGTATTACGCTCGTATGATCAATTTGCCGGAAATAGCAGTGAAAAGACATGGCTTTTTGCAATTGCTAAAAATGTCGCGATTGATCATTTTAGAAAGCAGGCTGTACGCCAAAAACATTCACTCGATTTTTTTGATTGGGAAACGGAACAGCTACATTCAACCACACCATCACCCGAAGATATACTGCAAGCTAGTGATGAATTTATGCAGGTACAATCCGCACTTGAAAACTGTACAGGTGACCAAAAAATGGTCATTATTATGCGCTACTTTCAAGATTTATCGATTGCAGAAACAGCGCAAATACTTGATTGGACAGAAGCGAAGGTAAAAACCACTCAGCATCGTGCCATAAAATTTTTAAGGCAACAGCTACAACAGGTTAGAGAACAGGAGGCGAAATGGCAATGACACATAGTCAATTTGATGATGACCAACTTGAACATGTATTAAATAATGCCCCTAAGCTTTCTGACCGCCGTTCGAAAGAAGAAGTTTTAAATCGATTATTGGCAGATCCTCGCTTACAGGAAAATATCCATCTTCAAAAAGCCATACAACAACCGATAGATGCTGAAATAATAACCAATGAGCAACAACACAGTACCGATACGCAACAAGCAAGTGCCGAGACCGAGATAGCAAAAAAGAAAGTACGTAAATGGCCAATCTTGCTGAGTGTTGCAGCTGTTTTTGCTCTAACATTACTTGTAGGCTCTATGTCTATGGATAATAAAGATGCAAAAATGGATCAAGCTTATGCTCCTGATACTTTTCAATTTTCTGCAATCCAGGATAATCGTGCTACAAAAAGCTTTGAAGACTATGACAATTTTATAGAATCTGAAATTGTAGCAAAATATTCACGTATCATGTCTCTACGATCATCTGTTTATCAGAAAGATTTAACAAATGCAGTGGTGTTTCACATTGGTTTGGCAAATCGTGATAAGGAAAATGCACCAATGACTTATACCACTCCGAACGAAAGAGTAGCTACTGATATTAGGGAAAAGAAGCCTGCAACATCACAAATGTATGAAGAGTATGCACAAAAAATTGATGAGGGATCAAAGGGCTTTACTAATCATCAGCCATACAAAGGAGAATTGAGGGAGAAGGACGATAAACTTGTTCATGTATTGCCGAAAGAAGATGGCTATGATGTTGCTTCTGCGGATAAAAGCGAATACGCTGAAACAGTACAAGATACATTCCCAGACTCAGAATATAAAGACATTGATACTGAAAAATCAGAGGGTACAGCTAATGAGTCTCCTCAAGAAGAAGGAGAGCAAAATAAGTCTATTGCAGTAACAAAATCAACTCATTTATCACCTGATTCTAACAAAACTTATTCCACTGTAACAGAAGCTCTTATCGATATGGGAAATAAAAAGAATGATGGATACGTTCCGGTAGTTCCTGAAAATGTGACATACACTGTAGAAGAAATAGCTGAAGGTGTTGTCGTTACATTTAATGAGCCGCTTGATTTAACAACAATGGATGCGGTTCGTGCAACTCAATTAATTGAAGCAATGATGCGCACTGCTGCAAGCTTTGATAAACAAGTACGTCTAGACAATGTTGTACAGGAGAGCTGGGATGGATTTGATTTGAAAAATTTCTTACCAAAGCCTGTAGGAGCCAATAAATAATATATGCCATAAATTGCATAACATTGACCGGATCACCAAAAGTTGTGGAATATATTTATTAAAAACATATGTCGTGTAAACTTCAACAAATAGATGAACGAAATTTAATAAATAATTTTTAGGAGCATTCTCGTAGCTATATGTGCGAGAATGCTTCTGTCTTTTTTATGAGCTACTCATCTGAAGCTTTGGATGATGCTTGTTAAAAAAGTATTCCATGTGTGGTTTTAAAATAAAGTTTGATCTTAAAGTTTGATAAGAAATCTTGTTAGTTAAAGCTTCTTAGGCGCTACATGGATGGCTAACTGGTGCGTTAATTAAAGATCATTGAGTTGCATAGGCAGCTCTTTTTTTCTTTATTGAACAAATGGGGCAGGTTAGTCAAACAAAGGGATTATTTTTTATAAACTACGTTGTGACGCATAAAATATACATTGAAACGATGTAGGGTTAATAATTAATAATTTTTAACAACCGGTGCAAGAGTTGCTGAACAAACATGATATTGGCAACTCTTTTTCTTATTAGAGTAAGTTTTATTAACCTATCAAGGCATAAATTACAAAAAAAGGTATTTGCGATTTTGTGTAGAATTGGTATATATAGGGCTATATATTTAATTTTTATAGCCGAAAATCAAGGAAGGGGTGACATATTGAAAATGATAGAATTTCAAAATAGCATGCTAATGAGAGGGATTACTTCTTAACTAAGGTTTAATCCTCTCAAAGGTAATGGGAGGAAAAATAAAAGATGATGGATTTAGGAAGCATGGTAAGAGGAGTAGCTTCTGATGCAGTCGCTCAGAGTCTCGTTCAATTCTGGGAATATGACGAGGGAACTTTGGAGTTGTGGCGTGCAAGTTCAAACTTTGTGTATGCTTTTGAACGTAATCAAGTTCAATATTTTTTGAGATTGAGTTTTGAACAGGATAAATCTATTGAACAAATAAAAGCTGAGTTAGAGTTTATGCAATATTTACAATTAAATGGATTTCCATCGGTAACACCAATTCAATCAATAAGTGGAGAACTGATTGAAACACTAAAAACACCAGAAGGAACGTTTATTGCTGTTGTCTTTAGTGCAGCAAACGGAATCAATTTGGATGCCGATACAATTACTGCAAAACAGATGGAGGAATGGGGAAAATCACTTGCCTCTCTTCATTTTTTGTCAAAAACTTTTGAGCCAGAGTCTGAAAGAAGAAAGAGTTGGCTGGACACAGTACAATTCATGGACGGTGTATTTAAAAAGCATCCAGGAGAACAAATAGCCCTTCAAGAGCTAAGTAGAGTGACGAATTGGCTTCAATCGTTACCTACTAATAAAGATGTGTTCGGATTGATACACTATGATTTTCAATTGGATAATATCTTTTTTGAAGAGGATAAGGACCAAAGCTTCAATGTAATAGACTTTGATGATGCAATATATCACTGGTATGCACTTGATATTGTAACAGCACTTGATGATTTAATTGACGATGACAATCCTCATTCAAAATTACTGCTTCAATCTTTCTTGATCGGATACCGTTCCAAAATGGATTTAGAAAATGATGTAGTGGCTCAATTTCCGCAGTTTCAAAGATATGCAAACTTATATAAGTTCTCCAAAATATTAAAGTCTTTGGATTATGCTGAAATAAATGAAACGCCATCTTGGTTTGTTGGATTGAGGGGTAAATTAGTTCGTGTTGCAGATGAATTAAGACAAAGCTTTCAAAAACAATGGTAAAAGGATAACAGGAAATAAATAAGGGGCTGGGACATAACTAGTCAAAACCTTAAAAAGCGCCAGAAATCAATTTTATAAACGTTGATTTCTCGCGTTTTTTTGATGTGAATTTTTTAAATTTTGCTTTGAAAATATACTTATGTCCCAGCTTCCTTTATTTTTTTCTAAGCAGTGTATCTCCAAGAGGGATTCCAACCACAACAACCAAAACCGTTAGAATTACCAGGGCTCTAAAAATAAAATACGCAACTTGATCGAACATCGTATCTCTCCTTCTTTTCTTAATAATTCCTACCTTATATTCTGTAATTATCCAGCTCCTATTGAAGAGTCAAACAAAACTAATAAAGCACAAAATCATTTGTGCTTTTTATAATATAGTTTACGTCATTACAACGTATGTATGCAGTCATCCCTTTTTAAATTTTGTGATCTTCAACAAGAGGGCACAATTCTTGAAAATGAATTGTGCCTTTTTCAGCAATCGGGCCATTTAATGGAATAATATTACCAAGCAAAACTAGATTTCTATGTTAATATTAGTATTTGATTATAAAAAATACTAAACCTAGGTGATAGTGGGAGAGATTGAGATGATTTATATGAAGAAAGCAATGACACTTCTGGCTTTCATTTTTATTGGTATTTTTATGATAGGCTCTTTTCCTTCGATTACAAGTGCTTGTTCGTGTGCATATTTACCAAGTGTAGAAGAAGAATTTGAACGTTCAAAAGCCGTATTTAGTGGGAAAGTTGTTGATATAAAAGAGAGACTAAGTTTAAAAGGATATACAACTAAATCAGTTCTTTTTGAGGTAACGAACACCTGGAAGGGTGTTGAACAATCACAAATTATCATTACTACTGGTCAAGGTGGTGGAGATTGTGGATATAATTTTATAAAAGGAGAAGAATATTTGGTTTATGCTGACGAATCAAATATGTACGGGGCAAAATCACTTGTATCAGTCATTTGTAATCGTACTGATATGTTGAGTTCTTCTCAGGAGGATTTGGAGATACTTGGAGAAGGACAGCCCCCGATTGAAGAAGTTAATTTAAGTGGTAAATATTATAGAAATCATATATATATTTGGGCTACAGTTGCAATAGCTATTGGCATTGTTGTGTTTTACAATTTAAATAAAAGAAAAAGGTTGGATTAGTGGTTGGATAAATGGTTATTGTAGAAAGAATTTTTGAACATTGCGATTAATGTTGATGATTTTACTGCTGTATATGGTAGCGACTTCTCGCTTTATATGGCATGGTTACGTATAGCTCTACTTGCAATTATTACTTTAATCTCTGGAATTAAGTTATTTAGTAAATAGAGAAAATTATCGTTATTCTTCTGAAGACATATTCCATTATCGAGCGCAATTCTTAAAGATGAACTGTGCCTTTTTCAGCAATGGGGCCAGATTGTTTAATAACATTCTTAAAAAAACTTTACTAACATTTGTTGAAATATTTCCTTTAGCTTTTTTATTTAAGTAGTGAGTTGTATTTATATAGTAAAATGTCATATGTAATTTAAGCGGGGTATGAAGAAATTTTTATTGACAAAATAATTTTTTTCTGTAAAATGAAAGACAATTCAAAAATATTTGTATAGAACAAAGGCTATGAAAAGAAATAGTATCAATTATTTTTACGAACAGAAAGTTACCGGTTGATGAGAGGTGCATGTAAAACGATTGAGAATTCATCTTGGAGCTGTGTACCGAAAAGATCATTCTAAGTAGGCTACGCCGGTAAGCACCCGTAATCATGTGCGAGAGTATCGTCAAATGATCGTACTTCTTAAGGTAAGTAATGTGAATTGCTTATAAATTAAAGGTGGTAACACGAGTTGAATCGTCCTTTTGGTTAATCCAAAAGGGCGTTTTTTTATTCCTTTTTTGAGCAAAGTATTTGAAAATCTAAACGTATTAGGAGCAAGACATTATGAAAGAAAATCATCAAGATTCACAGCTAAAGCGCGGATTAAGTACTCGTCACATGCAATTAATTGCACTTGGCGGATCCATTGGGGTCGGCTTGTTTTATGGCTCTAGTTCAACAATTCAAATGGCTGGGCCATCTATTTTACTAGCTTATTTAATTGGCGGATTAGTTATTTTCACAATTATGCGTGCGTTAGGCGAAATGGCAGTAGAGGAACCTGTATCAGGCTCGTTCAGTACGTACGCGAATAAATATTTAGGACGCTTTGCTGGGTTCTTATCTGGTTGGACGTATTGGTTCATGTGGATTGTCGTTGGCATGGCAGAATTAACAGTAGTCGGTGTATACATTAACTACTGGTTCCCTGATATTCCACAATGGGTAACTGCCCTTGTAGTACTTATTATTATGACGCTTGTAAACTTAGCAAATGTAAAAGCTTACGGAGAATTCGAGTTCTGGTTTGCGATGATTAAAGTTGTTGCGATTATCGGTATGATCGTTATAGGATTAGCCATTATTTTCTTCGGTGTTGGCAACCACGGTGAAGCAATTGGCTTCGATAATTTATGGGCACACGGTGGATTCATGCCAAACGGTTTCCATGGTATTTTAATGTCACTAGTATTAGTTATGTTCTCATTCGGTGGGGTTGAATTAGTTGGTATTTCTGCAGGAGAAGCAGAAAATCCTAGCAAGTCAATTCCTTCAGCTATTAACAGCATCGTTTGGCGTATTTTAATTTTCTACATTGGTGCATTAGGCGTTATGATGGTTATTTATCCTTGGAATGAAGTTGGTTCAGAAGGTAGCCCGTTCGTTCAAATTTTCGATCACGTCGGCATCCCTGCTGCGGCTCATATTATTAACTTTGTTGTAATTACAGCAGCAATGTCTGCATTTAATAGTGGTTTATACGGTTCAGGACGTATGTTACACAACTTATCAGTACAAAAAAATGGTCCAAAATATTTTAAAACAGTAAGCAAAAACGGTAGTCCGCGTAGAGGGATTTTATTTTCTTCAGCGGTGTTATTAATTGCGGTTGTCTTAAACTATGTAGTACCTGAAAAAGTGTTCATCTATATTTCTGCTGTTGCGACTGTTGCAGTCATTACAAGCTGGATGATTATTTTATTAGCACAATTGAAATTTAGAAAGTCAAAAACGAAAGAGGAAGTAGCCGAACTGAAATTCAAAATTCCGCTTTATCCACTTTCTACGTATATTGCCATTGCATTTTTATTAATGGTTATTGTGTTAATGGCGTTTATTCCAGAAATGCGTGTTGCCCTATATGTCGCACCAGTTTGGTTTTTAATCTTATTTGTTGGATACAAAGTAATAATTGTTAAAAAGTAGTTAAATCATTTCATTTAACTGATACTTCTTCAACGAAGACATATATTAAAAAGTCCTTTTGGTTAACTCGATTGGTTACACCTATCTCAAGATTAATAATTTTTATACACTAGTAAACGTTAATAACGTTCCCAAATGAAAGTTTGGAAAGAAACCAAAATCCAAGAAATGCTGTTAAACCAACATTTCTTGGATTTTCCTTTGAATATTGTCTATACAGCTTTTTATGCAAATATATAAACATGGCTACAATAGTACTTTTCAAAATTATTCAGAGTGTGTTATTTGAATGAAAACCTGTAAATTTGAAGCTTTAAACCTGTATTTTTTAATTGCTTTAGTTGAAAACGATCTTCCGCAATCGGGCGCTTTCACCGAATAAGAATTGCTCCCTTTTTGTTTTTAAGGGCCATTTAATTTAAAGAAGAATGGTATTATCAGTTCATATGTTAGTCGTAAATCGAAGGAGCGAAGTCTGTTTGGAACAAAATAAAAAATTTAAAAATACTATTGAAACTGAAGAAGAATTACGTTCAATTATTGGATTTCCGAGTGAGTTAGTAATAAGAAAGGTGATTACAGATTTAGACCATCATTGCTATGATTTTATTTCTAAGTCGCCTTTTTTAGTGATTTCAACTTCTGATAATCTAGGTTTCTGTGATGTTTCACCAAGAGGGGATATGCCTGGCTTTGTTCGTGTACTAGATAATAAGCATTTAATTATTCCAGAAAGACCAGGAAACAAAAGATTAGATTCTATGCGTAATATTTTATTAAATCCGAAAGTGGGTCTTTTATTTTTTATTCCGGGATTAGGGGAAACACTCAGAGTTAACGGCAAGGCTTGTTTGGTAAAAGATGATGAACTACTTGAAAAGATGGCTGTTAAAGGACAAAAACCTATTGTAGGTATTGGAGTGGAAGTAGAGGAATGTTTCATACATTGTGCAAAAGCTTTTAAGAGGTCAAAATTATGGGAACCGTCCTCTTGGGCTAATAAGGAAACATTACCATCAGCTGCTAAAATTTTATTTGAACACGCTAAGATTCCAAACTCTAGTGTTGATATAATTGCTGAAAGACTTCAGGAAAGTTATACAAAAAGACTTTATTGAAAAGGTGTTTTTCTTAATCAATGCTCAGCAATGATCTTCAACAAACGGACGCTATTGTTCAATAATTAGGTTTTAAAATTAAATAACTTTATTGTCTTTTTTACATTATCTTTATCAGTAGGATCATCTATAATACATCCATCAGTATTGTTCTGGAGCCATTTTATTTAGTATCGCCTGCTTGCCTATCAGGGATTTGAAAGAAGAAGAAGGTTTTTTATTCATGTAAGGGTAATTAGTTGAATGATTTCTTGAGTCGATTCTTACAAAATAAGGTTTTTCTGTTAAGCTAAGAGTAAAAAACTAAGAGGTGATTAAATGGGTACCTGGGGAAAAGGGATATTTGATGATGATATTACTTGTGAGGTGAGAGATGTTTTTATTGATTATTTGGAAGAAGGAAAAACCGTTGAGGAAGCAACTCAAATAATCTTAGAAGAATATTCGGATGAATTTAGTATTGATGATGACCAGGAAGTAATGTCTTTAGTATATATCGGTTTAGCAGCAATACAACTAGAGAGAAAATGTCTTCAAGAACAAGTATGTAACAATGCTATTGGTTTAATCGAACGTGGTGCAGATCTTGAACTTTGGGAAGAAGCAGATCAAAAAGGTTATGAAGAACGGAAAAGAGTATTGAGTGAGTTTAAACAAAAGCTACTTAATTATAAGTTATAAGGACTGTCGATAGACGGTCTTTTTTTATACCTTTAAGTGTCGCAATTCAAGAGTTGTGGATTGGATTCTTCTTCAACTCCCGCGATACTAACCTCAAAAGAACTTATTCATCTTTCATTTTCTGTGATGAAGTGCTGATTTTTGCGCTTTATGGATTGCTAACGGACAGATTAGTGGAGGAATAATGAATGGAGTAAAGAATTTAATTGTATATGAGGAGGGAAAGTTAATGAGTAAAAATTTACAGCCTTTTTCTATTGTGTTTTTGGGAATATGTATTGTTTTAAGTTCATGGCTAATTTCCCAATCTTTAATAACCAATCATGAAGGTATTAAAGAGACTGATAACGAACAAAATAGATATGATTTTATCACAATAACATCCGATTACTTTATCATTTTTGATAAACAAAAAGGGGAGTATTGGATGAAAATTGGTTCTTCCGATTGGGAAAAACAGCCATCTTTTTCTAATTTAACAGAATAGCTTTTTCTGTTGGATTATTATATGAAAATGTGCATTACTTTTTTGTTCAACAAACGTCAAAAAAATTGCAAGAATGAGATGTTAGCTTGTTAAATGAAGTTTTTCTGTTTTGTTATTAAATAAGGATAGAAAGGCATTTTCTAATCGAACTTCATTCCAAAGCTACACGATGTAAATAAGATGATTGGAATAGAGGCTCGCGATAAATCATAGCGTCACAGATCAGACCTTGGAGCAAGCCGGAAGAGGGATAGAAAGTAATCCTGAGTTAGGTGTTGAGCCAGTTTATGGGTCAAAACATACAAGTTTAATCGGGATTTTTTAAGCAAAGCTATTTACTTTTTCCTAATAATTCATTATAGTAAAGTTATACAACAAAAAAATATTGATTCATCTTCGGGGCAGGGTGAAAATCCCGACCGGCGGTAATGGAGTTGTAAATCGCTAATGTTATTGTTAAAATACATTGGCTCGAATGATTTACTAAAGACTCTTCAGCCCGCGACCTGTGCAAATAGTTTTTTGCATGGCTGACTTGGTGCAATTCCAAGGCCGACAGTTACAGTCTGGATGGGAGAAGATGGAGGTACGATCGTCATTCATTATTATGAATTTAGCTAAGTACGAGCGTTTTTTCAATGTGTCTTCACACAGCGCTTGCTCGAAAATAGCTAATTAATGGCGTCTTTTAATCATGCCTATTCTCCCTTATGCTCTTTTGGCATAAGGGTTTTTTCATGATAATAATTGATGAGGTCGTCACCTTTCTTCTTGCGAGATTGAATCAGCAAAGAGGAGAGAGTTTTCAATGAAGAAAAATGTGAAACTTCAATCGTTTATAACGATTGGTATGCTGAGCAGTATTTCGTTTTTATTAATGCTTTTTAATTTCCCAATTCCGCCATTCCCGGCGTTTTTGGAGGTAGATTTTAGTGATATGCCAGCATTGCTTGCTGCGATTACAATGGGACCAGTAGCTGGTATTTTAGTAGAATTCTTTAAAAATGTGTTGGACTGGATTTTCTCAGGCACGCCAACAGGAGTACCGGTAGGACATATCGCAAACTTTACAACAGGTATTTTATTTATATTACCAGTTAGCTTTATTTTTAATCGCTTCAAAACAGTTAAAGGGCTTGTCAGTGGTTTAGCTGCTGGAACAATCGTTATGGCAGTAGGTATGAGCCTTCTAAACTATGCAGTATTTTTACCAATGTACACTTACTTTTTAGGTATGGAACCTGTTGTAGGTGATTCACTATATAAAATGATTGTAGCTGGAATCTTGCCATTTAATATTGTGAAAGGTATTTTAATAACGGTCATTATGGCGTTACTATTCACAACGATGCGTAAATGGATTAATAATCAGCGTTCTATGTATATGAGTTAATTTCGTGAAAAAAAGTATGATTTAGGATAGTGTTCAAGTAAAGACACCTTATTGGACTGTTAAGTCTAGGAGGTGTTTTTTGTTGCTTAAATTTGCAATTGCAGATTTTTCAGAGGAAAAAGAGTTGCAGAATTTAAGCAAAAATACATTAGATGGATATAGAATGTTTTTTCGTGAATTCAAACGCTGGTCGACTGAAAATGAGGTATTAGATGCTTCAGATGTCACACATGCCCATATTAAAAGTTACTTATTATATTGTAAAAATGAACGAGGGAATAATCCAACTACGATTAATGTTAAGCTAAAAAATCTCAATAACTTTTTCAACCACTTATTGGATAACGAGTATATTAAATCTAATCCGTGCAAAAAAGTAAAACGTCAAGAAACTGACTATCGTATCGAAGTATTCAAAGATTCGCATATTCAACAAATGCTTTCCTATTACAGAAGGTTGAGAAGAAAGGATCATGAATACACGGCATACAGAAATCACACTATTATTATCTTATTGCTCGGTACTGGCATTAGAATTGGAGAATTAAGAGGGATTAAGTGGTCAGATATTGATGAACAACATTTTCAGTTATATATATTTGGGAAAAATAGAAGGCAGGAAACAGTGCCATTAACAGATAAGGTTATTGATGAGTTAAACGAGTTAAAGGTTTTTTGTACTCGCTACTTTAAAGAATTGCCAGAATACGTCTTTGTTAATAGAGATGGCTCTCAAATGGCTTATGACTCAACTAAAAGCGTGTTTAAACGTCTGCAAATAGCTATGAACTTTAAAGATGTTAGATTGTCGGCTCATACGTTTGCTCATCGATTTTTAGTTAATGGAGGAGACGTATTCACGTTACAAAAGATTCTCGGAATCGCCCACGTTTAATATGACCTTTGTCTTTCTGTCATCAACTAATACCACCATTTTTATTACAATGAAATTCTACTTCTATGATATGAGAAGAAGTAACACCGTTTTGTGAGTATTTTCCACCCACAGTAATTAGAAAAGTACGCCCACCTTCTACCATTGAATAATCGTATCCTGTTTGTATCCAATTACCGCTACCATTTTCAATTTGCGAAGAAATAGAGTTCATAGCTGAGAACAACTGTCTACCATCAGGTGTATTGGAATTTAACTGTGTTTCAAAAGAACCTTTAAAACTAATAATCGCTACATTTGAACTTGTATGTAATTCCACTGACTTAGGCACAATAGTTGGAGGATAAGCTTCGTTGTTTTTTGAAACTATAAATGAAGCATCTACTCTTTCTTTTAATATCTTTTCAAAATCCTTAACTTCAACCCAATATTCCTCTAAAAACTTAGATATAGGCTCTATAATAAAGTCTTCATTATATTCTGCATTAACTTTCTCTACAAGAGAAATATATTCCTTGTAATACTTTTCTTTTTGTTCTTGTGTTAAGTCTAAAGGAGTTGGTGGTACAACTACTTTGTCAATATTAGATAACTTTTTATTTTCTACTGTTTGTCCATCAGTTAAAGGTTCTGATGGTTCTACATTTTCTACTTTTTCATTTACACAGCCTGATAATAAGACAGTTCCAAGTAAAACTCCTGCAAATATATAATTTTTCAACATCTTCACCTCACGTAAATTAATTTAATGACAGAATAATTAGTTATTTTGTTGATTGTATCATATTTACAAATATTGGTGAATACATGTGAGGAAACATTTATGTATATTCATTAACTTTGTGAGAATGAGCTAGCTGAGTAGCAAGCTCTTAGAAGCCTTTAACGAGCCTGTGACCGTTGATAGTGAAGTGGGGGAATCATTTACACAGGCTGTTTGAATGGAGCTACAAAGCCATATGTTGGGTTTTGGGAGCGCTTGAGGAAGCATAACCAAAGGACTTGCATTTATGAAATTTAATCATAAACACAAGTTCTATTCTTATTGAAGGATAGCCCCCGTTAGCCATTCATGTAGCGCAAAAACCAGCGCTACATCACAGAAAATGAAAGATGATTAAGTTCTTTCATGGGAGTTGAAGAAACGTATTTACTTAAATTCATTTGCAAATGCACCATTTTCGTTATGCAAGAAATATCTTCTATCATTAACCACATTATGGTAATCGATTTCTAAAAAATATGTTGCTTTACTTAGAACGTCATAAAAGAAAGGAACAAACTCCAAATCTTTAAAAACATAAACTTCTATTTGTTCGTCATTATTTCTATATGCTTCAAATATACGATGGTTTCCATTGATACAATAAGGTTTGTTGTTGGTTAAAAATCGACTCTGAAGTACCATTACAGGATTTTTATGATTGGGTTTTATTCGATTTGGGTCTTTATTTATGTTACCTTGGTCAACAGCTTCAATTATATTCGATGGAGAAATCTTTATGGGTTTAATGTTTTTTTCTTTTATAAATGTAGTAGCCCCGTCTATGTCTAAGGTATACTCAAATACACCAGTCGTGAACTCTGCATATAACGAGAATGTCTCCTGACCAATTGGATGTATCACTGGGTAAGTTTCATATACAAGAGTTTGGTTTAAAATATCAGTCCATTTTGAGGCAACTTCAGCCCCATAGCTGGATTCTTTCCGTATTACTTGAATGCGTGAAATAAAGTGTTTAAAAGGTTTGAATTCCTGAGACTCTTTTTCGTATAATTCTATTTTACTTATCATTTAATATCCTCTTTGCTACTTTTATATTTAGAGTAACCCTCTTCAACTCTTGAGCCCCGTTAGCCATCCATGAAGCGCCAAAAATCAACACTTCACCACAGAAAATGAAAGATGATTACGTTCTTTCATGGGAGTTTAAGTACAATGTTTCACAAATTGATAACTTCCTTGGAATTTAATACAACAAAAAGGTTCTAAAACCAAAGCCTTTTTAGTTAAATTTACCTTTTAAATCCACCTTCTGAATGAATAATCTGACCTGTAATCCAATCTGCTTCATCGCTCACTAGAAATTTAATAGTTTTTGCAACATCTCTCGGTTTTCCTATTCTACCGAAAGGAAACATCGGTTTTAATTCATTTTTTATTTCTTCTGTCATCCAACCTGTATCAGTTGGACCTGGATTTAATGCATTAACCGTTATTCCTAAAGGGGCTAGTTCAGCTGACAACGTAATAGTTAAAGCATCAACTGCACCTTTTGTTGTTGCATATGCTAATTCGCCAGGCATTGGTCCTTGAAACTGACCTGAAGTAATATTGACTATTCTTCCACCTGATTTCTTATCAAACCTTTGAGCAAATCTACTACTTAATAGTGTCGTTGCACGCACATTTACCATGTAATGTTTATCTAATTCTTCGGCAGTTAAATTAGAAAAATCGTTGTTGGTTGAGTATGCTGCGTTATTAATCAAGATATCAGGACTACCAAGTTGTTCAGAAACTTTATTTATAAGTTGTTCAGGTGCATCATGTTGAGTTAAATCCAACTCCATAAATGATACCTTAATACCTTTTTTTATTAATTCTTCTTTTAATTTAACGGGTTCATCTAATTCAATGCTCCAAGGCATTTTTTTATCATATTCCGTCCAATAAGTAAAAAATATATGATAACCCGAATCAGCTAACTCCTTACAAATAGCAGCTCCTATCCCTTTCAGACGGCTTACACCCGTAACAATCGCAACTTTCCCTTTTAATTGGTCCATTATCATCTCTCCTATAACTAATATTACTTTACCATGATTGACCAAATTACTTATTGAACTAAACTGTCCGTTCGTTCAATAACTGAATAATCAGTCGTTTGGTATAGTTTAACACGTTTACAAATATTGGTGTATGGAAGAGTGAGCTTATAAAGCAAGTTATGAAGAGATTGCGGTAGCACATCACTAAGCTGATGTGCATTGTTAAGTCCAGAATAGCCCTCAGACGAATCGAGGATTAGATAGACATACACTTGGTTGCCTAGATTGCTCTCAGGTTGGTATTCAGAGATACACCTTCCTCAAATGAAGTGCTGTGCTAATAGAGTGTTTGCTACAAACCCTATGAGCAACGATAGCAACCGTAGTACCACTTATAAGCATATAATGAGCCAATGAGGGCAGATAGTGGAGCTGAGGAATCACTGACATAGGTTGTTTAATCGTTGCTACAGAGCTATGTGTGAAGCTGCTGGAGTGATTGAGGAAGCATAGCAAAAGGACTTGCATACATGAAGTTTAATCATGAACACAAGTCCTGTTCTTATTAAACTAAAGCCTCTGTTAACCATCCATGTAGCACAAAAACCAGCGCTACATCACAGAAAATGAAAGATGATTAAGTTCTTTCATGGGAGTTTAAATACATTTTTTATAATTTTCAACGCTCAAATTTTCCAATAAAACAATCTAGAACTCTTTGATAAATGCATTTAGTATAAGAACCAAAATCGCTAATACAACACAAATATTTACAATGACTATACCAATTTTGTTATCATTTTTATCTTTCTTACGCTGTTGTTTTATCTTTCTATATAAACCTTGAAGGTATTTTTTATTTTTTAAAGGCTCTGTTAAATTATAATGTTGATAATCGAATAATAAATTAAGGAAGCCCTGACGAGTTTCCTTGATTTTGATTCTCTATGGTTCAGAAATTCCATTTGCCAACAGTAACAGAAATATCAATATTGATAACGGTATCATAAATGTAATGTTTGAAAGAATACTGAACACCTTTACAGTTATATTTTTAGACTTGACCCCTAAAATTAATGACACAATAAACCCAATGTCTATCAAAACATATAAGAAAATTGGAATCCATAGATTTATATTCGGAGACCTAAATACAAAGAAAATAAATAATGCAACTAAGAACAAAACTAAAGTTAAAATGATTGGATAAAACTCTTTATGTTGTTTCAATATATTACCACCTCTCATTCTTTGTTTCGATTGTAAATGATTACCTTCAATAGAGCTGAAAGAAAAATACCTTGGTGTTCATGATTAATTGCGTTTCAGAAAACAATTTATTTGTTGATAAACTAAATTGTTAAGTTAGCCATCCATGAAGTGCCAAAAATCAACACTTTACCACAGAAAATGAAAGATGATTAAGTTCTTTCATGGGAGTTGAATACCTGAATAATCAGTTGTTTGGAATAGTGTAACATATTTCCAAATGTTGATGCGAAGTGAAAGTGTATGGATAACAAAAGATTGAATGTTATAAGCTCTGAGTAACAAGCTCACATAGCCATTTAACGAACCTATGAGGGTCAACAGGGAAGTGGAGGAAGTGCTTACACGGCTTGTCTGATTGTGCTATAGAGCCATGTGTTGTGCTGTAGAGAGATTGAGGATAGTAAGTGGTCCTATCTGAGCGGTTTTGGTTTAAAGTCGATCACTTATGCGTCCTGCCTGAGTGGTTTTGCATCAAACCCGATCACTTTTTCTCCTGCATAAACGGACAGTAATTTATCTGTAACGAAAACAAAGCGTCAGGTACAAGACTCCCGCCTCGTTAGGTGAGAGATTAACTGTCCGAAAAAGCCTGATTGGTGACAACTAATGATCAGTGGGGATGGAGAAAACCGCCACTGATTAAAGTTTCACTTTATCTAGTCGCGTTTAGTATTTTCGTGTAAAATAAGGAAGAGTTTAGAATGTTAGAGGAGTTTGAAGAGATGAGTGAAAAAAAGAGTCAGTGGTCTAGTAAGTTAGGCTTTATTTTAGCATCGGCAGGAGCTGCAATTGGACTGGGAGCAATTTGGAAGCTTCCGTATGTTACTGGACAAAGTGGTGGGGGAGCGTTTTTCCTTATTTTTGTTCTATTTACATTGTTGATTGGTTTACCGATGCTATTATCAGAATACGTTTTAGGTCGTGGTACACAGTCAGAGGCTGTGACTGCCTATAAAAAAATTGCACCAACAAAAACAGGTTGGGCATGGGTTGGCCGAATGGGCGTGTTGGGTTGTTTTTTGTTATTAACTTTTTACAGCGTTGTAGGAGGCTGGATTTTTATATATAGTGGGCTTGGTATAACTGGGGCTGTTATTGATCCTGCAAATGATCCTAGTGAATTATTTGGAAAGATTGTAGGGACGCCTTGGATTACATTACTAGGTTTAGGGTTGTTTACGCTGATAAATGTACTAGTCATTTCACTTGGCGTACAAAATGGTATAGAGAAGGCAAATAAGTGGATGATGCCTTTATTATTTATCATGTTTATAGTACTTGTTGTGCGAGCGGTAACATTAGATGGGGCAATGGAAGGGGTTAAATTCTTCTTATGGCCGGATTTTTCCAATATTACTGGTAAGGCTGTATTAGAAGCGTTAGGACAGTCCTTCTTTGGCTTAGCGGTAGGGTTTTCTTGTCTTGTGACATACAGCTCATATTTAAAAAAGGATGTGAGTTTGCCTAACTCGGCGGGCTCAGTTGTACTATTAACTGTACTTGTATCGTTTTTGGCAGGATTAGCGATTTTCCCTGTCGTGTTTGCTTTTGATTTAGAGCCTGCAGCTGGACCGGGCTTACTATTTATGGTTCTGCCAACAGCGTTTAGTCAAATGCCGTTTGGTGAAGTATTCTTAGCGATGTTTTTATTATTATTTTTATTCGCAACGTTAACTTCTTCTTTCAGTTTATATGAAATTATCGTAGCGGCATTTATTGAAAAGGGTCGTATGTCTCGTTCTACATTAACGATGTTACTAGGTGTAGTAGTCTTTATTGCCGCAATCCCAGCAGCGCTTTCATCAAGTACATTAGCGGATGTATCAATCTTTGGGAAAACGATTTTCGATGCAACTGACTTTT
Source organism: Lysinibacillus sp. G4S2 (assembly GCF_030348505.1). NCBI lineage: Bacteria > Bacillati > Bacillota > Bacilli > Caryophanales > Bacillaceae > Lysinibacillus > Lysinibacillus sp. G4S2. The sequence goes on from NZ_JAUCFJ010000002.1 coordinate 1,511,341, forward strand.
TAGTATCAAACTTAATGCTTCCGTTAGGTAACTTATTGATTGCGATCTTTATTGCGTATGTAGTTGATAAAGAGTTTGTGAAGAAGGAATTGTTGATAGGTAGTAAAATGGGACAGGGGTTCTATACAACGTATCGTCTACTGATGTTAATAGTAGTACCTGTTGTGATTATTGTTGTGTTAGTAAATATGCTTTTACAATATTAAAGAGAGTAGGTTGTATTTCATTTAATTGGAATACAACCTACTTTTTTATATTGATGGGTTAACGAGTGTTCTTTTCCTTTTATAAATGTATCATATCCATCTGAAAATAAGATTAATATATTCGAAAAAATCGATGTAATAAAACCTGACATACATATTGCGTTTTTTGTCCTTTTAATGTATTTTAATAACAGTAATCAAGAAGTGATGTTAATTAAAATTACATTGGAGTGGTGGAGAATGAAACATTATACAAAAGAAGATATTAGACGTCGAATAAAGGAAGAAAATGTGAAATTTATTCGCCTACAATTTACTGATATATTGGGAACGATTAAAAATGTGGAAGTACCAGTTAGCCAACTAGAAAAAGCGTTGGACAACAAAATGATGTTTGATGGCTCATCCATTGAAGGTTTTGTGCGCATTGAGGAATCAGATATGTACTTACGTCCGGACTTGAGTACCTTCGTGATTTTTCCTTGGACTGCTGAAAAAGGCAAGGTGGCGCGCTTTATCTGTGATATTGCTAGACCGGATGGTACACCGTTTGAAGGTGATCCACGCTCTAATCTGAAGAGGGTTTTAAAAGAGATGGAGGAGTTAGGTTTTACTTCATTTAATTTAGGTCCTGAGCCAGAGTTTTTCTTGTTTAAATTAGATGAAAAAGGACACCCAACACTTGAGCTAAACGATAGTGGAGGATACTTCGATTTAGCTCCGACAGACTTAGGAGAGAATTGTCGACGTGACATTGTATTAGAGCTAGAAGAAATGGGTTTTGAAATCGAAGCCTCTCATCATGAGGTTGCCCCTGGTCAGCATGAAATCGATTTTAAGTATGCAAGTGCTATCGAAGCCTGTGATAATATTCAAACGTTTAAACTGGTTGTAAAAACAATCGCTGCACAGCATGGACTACATGCAACATTTATGCCAAAGCCATTATTTGGCGTCAACGGTTCTGGAATGCATTTCAATTTATCTTTGTTTGAAGGGGATAAAAATGCGTTTTACGATGAAAATGCAGAATTACAATTAAGTCAAACAGCCAGAAGTTTTATGGCGGGAATTATAGAACATGTACACGGTTTTACAGCAATAACGAACCCACTTGTTAATTCCTATAAACGATTAGTGCCTGGCTACGAAGCTCCTTGCTATGTAGCATGGTCTGCTCAAAACCGTTCACCACTTATTCGAATTCCGGCTGCACGAGGACTTTCAACACGTATCGAGCTTCGTTCAGTCGATCCAGCTGCAAACCCATATTTAGCGATGGCTGTTATTTTAGCATCTGGTCTTGATGGAGTTCGCAAAGATCTAACACCTCCAGATGCTGTAGATCGTAATATTTATAAAATGTCACGAGCTGAGCGTGAATTAAATGGTATCGACAGTCTACCATCATCATTGGAAAATGCACTTATTGAACTAGAGATGGATCCTATTGTACGTGAAGCACTTGGTGATCATATCTTTGAGAAATTTACTGCTGCTAAAGAAATAGAATGGAATAAATATCGTACACGTGTCCACAATTGGGAGCGGGAAGAATATTTGAAAATGTATTAGAAGGAGAGTGTTGGAGCTTTGGTGCTCCGACACTTTTTTGATCCGAAATGTGAGGAATTGAGTGTCAAAGAAGAAGGCTATCCCTATTTTCCATTGATAGGGATAGCTATTTTTAGTTAGGTAGTTCACTTTGGATAATTAATTTGCGTTTTTCATCTGATAAATCCTGGTTAATAATATAGATATAATTTTCTGCAGAAAACCCATATATGTAAGGAGTTTCAAATTTCTTAATTTCAACCAGTGAATTATTTTTCACATGAAATAATTTGCTACAATTTTCATCATTATTATAAGAAAAGAACACTTGATTATTAAAATCTGTGTAAAGATTATTTGCAATTGACACTTCCGAAACAACTTCTTGAGTATGATTTGTCGAAGCGTCATAAAAAATCAGCTTACCATCACCAGTTGAAGATTTAGTAGGGTCGTCAAACGTTAGGTAAACCCATTGTTGATTACTAAGTAGCCTTGCCGAACCAATAAATTCATAGGAACTTTTAAATTCTTTTATTTCTTTACTTTTAACATCATACAAATAGAGGTATCCAAAATAATCTTTTTCATCAGTGAATAATATTTTTCCGTCTTTCGCAGACAAATTCATATTTCTGTATGTGTAGCTATTTAAATCATATATACTGATTGTTTCGTCTGTTTTGAGATTCTTAAGCAGAACTTGCGCTTTTTCATCTTTTCTGTCCATTTGAATCCAAGCTGCATAGTCTCCAATTAGTATGGGAAAGTCATTAGAAACATTTTCATCATTTTCTTTCGTCAATGGGTGAATTTCTTGCGTCTTTAAATTCATAAAATATGGATTCAGATACCCTCCGTGTTCATCGGAATCTACCCACAATAACCAAGTATCATTTAATTCTACCCTTTGAACTGATGGCATTTTGAATTTACTGTTAAAAATGGTTGTGTATTTCTGGGTCTTTCGATTGTATTGAACAATTTTATTATCAAAAGCAGGACTCTCTTGATCTACACTCATATAAATATAGTCAGCATTACCCTTATATGAGTTGATATTAGTAAAAGGTACGTCCACTGTTTTATTAAAATCTTTATCAATTATTTGGTAATAGTTTGAACTTTGGGGTTTGATTAAAGATCTATTTGACTGTACCCCATTATATACGGCTTTAAAAACAATAAATAGGAATATAGCTGCACATGAAAGTATTATTGTTCTCTCAATTATTTTCAATTGAATCTCTCCATTCACATCGATTAAAAGCAGATCTCGCTGTCTATGAAAGGGTTGAAATTTGTAACATCTACTAAAGCTCGATAATTTGTCCTGTTTTAAAAGATTGTAATTTTTCTTTTAAGACGGTTTTGAGAATGTTAAATCCTTTTGTTCCAGTACAATGGCAAGAATACATACAGTCAATCTTCATTTCATTTAATGTGTTACCAATGGAGATAACTTCTTCTCGGGACTTTCCTAAAGTGTTAACTATGGGTAGACCAATTAAATGAAATCCGCCGATAGTTGCGTTGATATTCTTATTTGGAAATTTTTCAGTTATAGTTTTAGTTATGTTTACAATTCCATGATGACTACAACCGCTAAATAGTACTAACTCATTTTCGTTTTCAATCACTAACACGATTTCGTGATTGAAATCATCTAATTCCTTCTTAGCCCCTTTATAAAGATTGTTCGTATATTCATTCGTAGGAGCTAAATGAATAATATGAATTCCCTTTGTAAGTTCTATATCATCGTAAATAAACTTCAGACGATTATCGAAATTTTTTAATGTATCCTTTGCTCCTACATTATGATAATAGGGTCCAATTTTTAGCCAATGTGATTCTAAGGCATTCGAAGACAAATAAATGGGAGCATGTTTATTTACTTCATCCAAATAACTTAATCCTCCAATATGATCAGAATGCCCGTGTGAAATAATTACTGCATTCGCTTTATTTAAATCGATACCTAATGCTTGTGCATTTTTTATATAAGAGTGATCGGGACCTAAATCAAAAATAATGTTCATTTGTTCGGTTTCTATATACAATGATAAACCATGCTTTGCAGTTAATTTTTTTTTCTAACTTCGAATTTTCGAGGATAGCAGTAATTTTCAAAAAAAAACCTACTTTCTAATGAAGATTAATCATGAATGCTAGACATATTAATTTAGTATATTGTTGAAACTCTTTAATTTAATTTTTGTTAAATGGATAATATTTCATTATATCATGTTTTATTTTACCATATGAATGAGTTTTTAACTGTCTTTATCAACCAGGGGGGAGTCTTATTTTATTTTTAGGGTTATTAGGTTCTTAAACACATTAATGACCTATTCTTACTACGAAAGCATTTTGTTGAGACAACTACTTCCTTTAGATCTATGATTAGAAGAAACGGGGGAAAATGTATGACGCAAGCGACTCAAGTAGTAACAATACAAAACAATGATATTTTGCAATTTGAACATGATATTAATAACGCTCTATTAGATTTAAGCGACTATTTAATAGTTGATATTAAATATAATACGTTATATATAGGGGAGCATACTGTTATACATTCAGCATTAATTATTTATAAATAATTGATTCAAAGGGGGATATAACTTGTCAAAAATATATTGGGTATCCATTGCTAAAAGAACAAATGAATCTGAAGAGGAGCGGAATGTCATTGAAACAATATTTGCTAAGAAATCGGAGCTAAAGGATTTTCTAGAAAAAGAAGGCTATTGTAAGTCAGCGAAAAATCAATATATTAAAATTGAGGACGAATTGATATACGAAGCGGCTGTTGAAAAAGTAAAGATTAAATAATCGATATGATAAGTGGTTACCCGCAGAAGAAAGGGAAATACCTGTGAGAGGTAATGCCAAGCACTAAGTATACTTTTCTAATTTTTGGTGTCCATAGGTATCTCCCTACTACCATTAATTAAAAGCTACGACGATTCAATTATTGGAATAATGATAAAAGAAATTGCCTATCTTCAGGGAAAGATAATGTTAAATCTAATAATTCATCTTTTGATTTCCACGCAATTTCATAAATCAATTCATCGGGATCATGTATCATCATTTGTCCACCAGTAATGATCATCTCGAAATAACGAACTTCCACTGCATCATTATTTTTATGTAACACTTCTCTGATGATGTCTACTACAAATCCGGTTTCTTCATATACCTCGCTTTTACAACATGACTCAAAATTCTCAGTAGCTTCTTTTCCACCTGATGGTACGGCCCAAGATTTAGCCTCTTCTTTAGTACCTTGCAAAACCATTAATAATTGATTGTCTGCATTGAAGCAAATTCCTGCAGCTCCTTGCCATTTAATCAATATCAAAACCTCCAATCCTTTCACACTGTTTAATACTAATTTTAACATATACTGGATGTTGTTGAGAATTAAGGCTGACATTTGTATTAACGTATGATTGGTTAACCTACGTTCCGACTGGGCGACTTCTTGGGGATTAGTGTTACAGATGAGACCCTGCAGCGAAGCGGTAGCTACAAAAGCGCCCAGTCCGAATGAAAATCAACACCAAGATATGGTGATGTACCAATAAAAAATAAAGCTTTCATTTTAACCAGTCCAAAGATAGCATAAAAAGACAGGATTAAATAATTCGAATATTTTATGCTATAAACAAGGAGTGAGAGCACTTGAGTTGGATAGAGTCGATTCAAAAAGCAATTAATTATATCGAGGAGCATTTATTAGATGACATCACAATGGAGAAAATTGCACGAGAGGTAAATTCTTCTGTCTTTCATTTTCAAAGGACGTTCTCAATTTTAACGGATATGTCTATTGCAGATTATATAAGACGAAGAAGATTAACTTTAGCAGCACAGGAATTAATAAATACAGAGCAAAAAATAATCGATCTCGCCTACAAATATGGCTACGACTCTCCTGAAGCTTTCACAAAGGCATTTCGTAAGCAGCATCACGTAACGCCTAGTGAAGCAAGAAAGAAGCAATGTCAATTACAATCATACAATCGCCTGGTCATCCAGGTAAGCTTGAAGGGAGCAGAACCAATGAAGTATAAAATCGTAGAAAAAGAAAAGTTTCAAGTGGTCGGAGTAAAAAGAACGTATAATTGTCAAAATGGTGAGAATACGAGAGAAATCCCTAAATTTTGGGATGAGATTAACAGCAAGGGGATGGATCATCAATTATTTTCATTAAATAATGGAGAAATTAAAGGGGTGCTTGGCGTCTGTGCACCAAATGTCAGCGAACAAAAAAATGGTTTTATTGATTATTGGATTGCAACGGATCATATTGGGGATGTTCCAGAAGAACTGAAAGCAATGGAAGTTCCAGCATCAAAATGGGTTGTGTTTGAAGTACATGGTCCTATGCCGGATGCTATGCAAAATACTTGGAAACAAATTTACTCTGAATGGTTCCCATCTAATCCATACGAACCTACTGGAACGGCTGAGCTTGAAGTGTACTCAGACGAAGATCCATTTAGTCCTGATCTTTATTCTGAAATTTGGATTCCGATTAAGTAACAGAAATGAAAGCAGCCAAGAATGTTCATTAGATAACATTCTTGGCTTTTATTTTTTTACATTAATTTATTTTCTGAAAGAGTAAACGTTAATGTCATAAAAAGATTCTGTTGATTCTTCATATTCTTGAAATGTTCCTTCAAACGTAAAATTCAATTTCTCTACTACTTTTATAGAATTACTATTACCAGGCTCTATTTTTGCTACAATTTTAGTGATGCTTAAAGTGGTGAAAGCAAATTCAATCAAAGCGGAAATACATTCCGGCGCATAGCCCTTTCCCCAATGTGCTTTGGCAAGATCATAGCCAATTTCTGCAGTAGCACTTTCTACGTCAAATGAATTGAATCCACAAGAGCCGATAATCCCATTTGATTCCTTCTCAATAATTGAAAAACGAATAGCCCTATGCTCCTCGGTCAATTGATCAAAAAGCTCAATCATTTCCTTCGCCTGTTCTTCATGTGTGAAATTTGCGATATTCATAAATTTTGTAACTTCAGGGTCTGACCAAATTTTAAATAAACTATGTGCATCAGCCATCTTCATTTTTCGTAAAAATAATCTTTTTGTGTAAATTTGTTCGATCAATACTTTTACCTCCAAGTTTTTAAAGCGTCTGGACGTAATTATGCCGAGGCATAATTGATATAAGTTTGGATGAAAAATATTGCTATCTGCGCATAATTCAGTCCCTTCAAATTTTATGTACCTATTATACAACGTTTCAATATTAAACAATAATTCCAGTAATCGCTAAAGTGTTGTACTGTATGAAGATATCAGGCGTGTTGATTAGGAAAAAATAGGTTTATTATTGATCAATGAAAGGGTTTTTCTTGTTGCTAATTAGTGTCGAGCCCCGAAACAGAATCTCTCAAGCTACTTTCTTTCTTTTTATAGGAATACTTTGAAGATTTATCGAAACAAAATCGCTCTTTATCGAAACTATTTGAGCTTTTATCGAAACAAAATCTCATTTTATCGAAACTATTTGGGCTTTTATCGAAAAACAAGCCTTTCTATCAAAGAAATCAACCACATGTTATGATGAAGAGCTTGTAGTGAAGGGCTACTCGACGCTCGCTAGCAGGAAGCCTTGCTCTGTGCGAAAGCGAAGCGTCAGCGACAAAATGTTTTATCTGTGCGAAAGCGAAGCGACAGCAACAAATTGTTTTATCTGTGCGAAAGCGAAGCGACAGTAACAAATTGTTTTATCTGTGCGAAAGCGAAGCGACAGCAACAAATTGTTTTATCTGTGCGAAAGCGAAGCGACAGCAACAAATTGTTTTATCTGTGCGAAAGCGAAGCGACAGCAACAAATTGTTTTATCTGTGCGAAAGCGAAGCGACAGCAACAAATTGTTTTATCTGTGCGAAAGCGAAGCGACAGCAACAAATTGTTTTATCTGTGCGAAAGCGAAGCGACAGCAACAAATTGTTTTATCTGTGCGAAAGCGAAGCGACAGCAACAAATTGTTTTATCTGTGCGAAAGCGAAGCGACAGCAACAAATTGTTTTATCTGTGCGAAAGCGAAGCGACAGCAACAAAGCGAGTAGCCCGTAGCGGAAATCAGATCCTTCTAATTTAATTAGGGTGGATAAAAATGGTTAATCAACACACCTGTGAAGACATATCAAAAGAATTGAGGAAATGATAATGATCAAGGTAACGACCGAGGATTATTCGATTATCAAAGAAACAATAGGAAGGGCGCCAACATTTGTCTATAGCATACTAGATCAGGTAATAGAAGGCGCTGTCTATGCCGACAATGTAAGCTTTCATTCACTATTATTTCAAACCAAATCGGGAATATACTATGTTAATGGTGATTCGTCCAGCGAGGCATTAGTAAGTAAACTCGTGACTTTAATACAAGAATCTATTGAACAAAGTAAACGTTTCACACTTTTTTCTTACTCAGATGAATGGAACGAAAAAATTGAGCAACGATTAAATAGTCGTGTAAAAAAACTAGAAAGATACACTTTTAGCTTTGATGTAAATGCTTATAACAATCGAGAGAAACGAAATTCACTTGACTACGATTTCATTACAATCAGCCAACATCAAATTGATCATTGTTTAGAATTTGACAGTAAATATTATGAGGAATACTGGGGTTCTACTAGTAATTTTCTTGAAAATGGTTTTGGTTTTTGTCTTCAGCATGGAGACAAGATTGTTAGTGAAGCCGTCTCTATTTTCAAATCACATCAATTTGCAGAGGTTGATATAATAACTGATTCGAATTATAGGGGAAAAGGATTAGCAAGCTTCATTGCAGAGAAATTTATTGATTATTGCCTCGTAAATGATGTGCAGCCTTGTTGGGATTGCGATATTCAAAATCAAGGATCTTATCATTTAGGCACTAAACTAGGCTTTACTGATCCAAAAAAATATGCAGTTTTTTATAAGGATAGGCTCACGTTGTAGAAAAAAACATCGTGAGCTTTTTTATTGCTTAAAAGAACCGATTACGCATTTCGAAGATATTGTAAAACAATCTAGCATCTCTAGCCATTTTATTATTTGCATTCATTTGTGGTCGTAAGCAATTTTGGAACATTTCATCGCAGTATCTTGTTCTACCGTATCGAGCATAACATTCGTCGTGTAATTTGCAGCATGAATCTACAGCATTTATGGGTTCGCCCGGTCCTGAACATCCTGGTCCACAGTATTTATAACCAGGGTAACAAAAACCAAATTTGCGTTGTCTATACATCATCTAATCTCCTTTTCTAAAAGATAATTGTTACTATAAAATATGGAATTTTTGCTTTTAGAAGGGGATTATAAACTAATGTATTTGAAAAAAAGCAAATAACTGATGATCAAACTATAGTTTGTAAGGTTACTGTAAGCTTAAAAAAAACCTACTGTAAGGATAGGAAGCTATGATAGCCATAGCGCAGTAAAGTATGAAAGATAAGGAGTTTTAAAGAATGAATCCATCCGTTACTCAAAAAGAGAGAATTGTTTCCTTAGACATTATTCGTGGGTTGGCGTTATTTGGCATTTTATTTATAAATGTAGCGGCCTACCAGGTAATAGATGAGGGAAGACCGATGCCTGACTATAGTGGAATAAATGGTGTTATTAATACGCTTATTGAAATTTTTATACAGAAGAAATTCTTTTCGATTTTTTCATTCCTCTTTGGTGTAGGCTTTTATATTTTTGCTTCACGTGCAGAAGCTCGTGGCGATAAGCCAAGATGGCGTTTTGCGAGACGTTTATTAGCGTTATTACTAATAGGCATTGTCCATATTGTTATTTTTTGGGGTTCAATCCTTGCTATGTATGCAGTAGTAGGTTTCTTCCTTATACCTTTTTACAATGCAAAGGTTTCAACGATTAGTAAATGGCTATTCGCTATTATTACAGTTCATGTATTTGGCATACTCGGACAAATATTTATGCCAAATCAAGGAGCATTTTCAACTGTTTTTAGTTTATTAGGAAATGATACAGTTGCTATTTTTATTATGTTTTTAAGTGGTTTTTTAGTAGCGAAAATTGATTGAATTAGTCATGTAGGTGAATATTCAAAACAAATAAAGTGGATACAATTTGTGGCATTCCCATTCTTTGTAGGCATTTCGCTTTGGATTTGGTTTGCCTCTCAAGCAGGTGATCAAAATCTTCAATTAATTATTGGTTTAGGGGTAATTCCGACAACGTATTTTTATTTAGCTTGTCTATTTGTTATGTTGGAGAATAAGAGAATCGTGAAGCTTCTTAAGCCAATTGGACGAGTTGGTCAAATGGCCTTTACCAACTACTTAGCTCAAAGTTTTATTGGGCTAGCTATTATTTCATGTATGGGTCTTGAAGTTGTATCGCCTTCTGATGTTGTTATCATTGCAATTTTAATTTTTGTCATTCAAATGATTTTTAGTGTCATCTGGTTTAAATTCTTTAAAATGGGACCATTTGAAAAGGTGTGGCGTTTTATGACATATGGAAGAAAGACAGTGCCAAATAAATAAAACAATTTTGTGCGAACTCCCTGATGGTAAGATGATTTCAATCTGTCAGGGAGTTTTAATGCTAGTATGGAATGTATGTAATTGTAAAAAAATGAAACTTAAAGTATGGGGAGTCCGTATACTAGATAACAAAATAAAGGAGAAATGGATATGGCAAAACAAATGAAAAAATATATAGCAGTGACTACGGCTTCATTAATGGCTATGCAATTAGCAGCGTGTGGGAATTCAGAAACACAGACTGTTGAGGAGTCTTCTACTACTTCAGCTAATTCAAATAATTTTACTGAAGAAAATAATACGACAACAGCTGGCGGAGATTTACAAAGTGTCTATAATAGCGACATGGCAAATGCATGTGATGAATGGAAAGAAAATGATGATGGTTCTTTCGAGTGTTTAGATGAGAATTCGCCTCATTATGCACATCATTTCTTTAATGGACTTATGTATGCATCTGCCGGAGCAATGATAGGAAGTGCCATTTATAAAAGTCGCAATTTAAAGAATGGTACAGATAGAAAGGATAAAAGTCGCGGTTCAGTAGCACCAAGTATGACTAAAAGCAATACTAGCGAAAGTAAAAATACGAAATCAAACGGAATTACGACGAATGGCTCTCAAAAAACATCTGGTACAACATCAGGTAGCTCAAATAGCTCAACAACAAATAGCTCAACAACAAAAAGTTCAACAACAAAAAGTTCAACAACAAATAGCTCAAATTCAAACTCAAATACAAGCGGTTCCAAGTCTTATTCGAGTGGTAAGCGTTCATACTCAAACAGTTCAGGTACATCGTCGAATAGTACTAATTCTTATTCAAATCACTCGTCATCCAGCACAGGGAAATCAGGCTTTGGCTCAGGTGGCGCTTCTCGAGGTGGCTCTTCATCTTCTTAAAAGGAGAAATCAACATGGACAATTATTTTCAACAACGCCAAGCGTTTTATTCTCAATTTCCTAATTTCTTCCCTGACTTTGAGGACCTTGAGTATGCCTTATACGATGTGCTAGATTTGCCCAAAGAAAAAATCGATGAAATTAACTATGCATCTACTATACTTTGGGAAATATTTTTAAAGGTTGGTAAACAATTTAAGCATTTATCGGATGAACAACTTTTAGCATTGGGCATTCGTTCTGAAATGATACCCTATATCGAATTAGATTATTTACAACAACAATCGGTACTTGCTCGCTTTGATTTTATTTGTACTGAGGATGGGCAAATAAAATGTCTTGAATTAAATGGTGAAACGCCATTTCTTGTCCAAGAAACTTTTGAGATAAATGAAGCGCTTTGTCATCATTTGGGGTTCGATAGTCCAAATGATGTTTCACCATTACATAAAACATTGTCCGGTGCACTCTTTGCGGCTATGCATTATTTAAATGATTTAAAAAAACCTAAGATTGTCATTACAGGGAAAAGAGCTGAGGAAGATTATGAGGAATATTGTCAGGTACAGTTTTTAAAGAAATGTATACCTTTTGATGTAGAATATGTGCCTATACATGAGCTAATAATTTTTTCTAGTGACACTGCTTCTGTAGCTCGAGGACTTTATACGGGGGCAATGGAGAAAATTGATATTTTGTATCGTCCTGCACACCCAGTAGAGTTTTTAATGGATGATGAGTCTTCTGATGGTGATCGTATTGGTCTGCAATTATTGGAACTTGTAAAAGATCAGCAGCTTGCAATTATTAACGCACCTGCTGCCTATGTACTGCAATCAAAAATTTTATTATGGCTCATTTGGGAACGAAGAAATGATCCGCTTCTGTTTAATGCAGAAGAACGAGCTGCCATTCAGACATATATGCTGCCAACATATATTACTGCAGAGCCGTTTATTCAGGGAAATTTACCGTTTGTCAAGAAACCTGTATATTCACGGGAAGGTAATACTGTTGAAATTTATGCAGGGGATGGTACGAAAACTAATGCTTCCGCAAATACCCATTATGATGATAATTTGTTTATTTATCAGCAGTATGTAGAAATGCCCACTATAACGATAAAGCTAAAGGATGGATTACAGACAAAGAAATGGTTAATCGGCTCATTTATCGCTGATAATCGTGCATGTGGCTTATCTTGTAGAGTAGGCAATCAAATTACAGAATGGGATTCGCACTGGCTAGCGGTTGGATATAGGAAAGAAACCTAAAGAAATTTCGCCTTGGCGTAATTTTGTAGCTGTCGTAAAAATAAGCATTGCTGAATGAGATAAAAATCGGCGAGACTTTCTATAAAGTTTCGCCGATTTTTATAGCTTTATTACTCATTCCAACCTTTGCAAACATCAACCCATTCTTGATATGGTGTATAAGTTTCTAATTCAGAAATAGTAAGCTCAATGGCGGAATTACTACTACCGCATGCAGGGAATACCGTTGCAAAGCGTTTAAGTGATTCATCTAGATAAATTGCGACGCCCTCATTTATGCCGAAAGGACAAACACCGCCTACATCATGTCCAATCTTTTCAAGTACTTCATCTTTTCCAAGCATCTTCGCCTTCGTGCCAAAAATGGCTTTATATTTTGCATTGTCGATTTTGGCATCGCCCGCAGCAACAATTAATATAGCTCCATCATTCACTTGAAACGACAAGGATTTTGCAATGCGTTCAGGCTCACATCCGAGTGCCTGGGCCGCAAGTTCAACAGTCGCTGAGCTTTCGTTTAGCTCCTGTATTTTGTGTTCAACATTCCATTGTGCTAAATAATTACGTACTTTTTCAATAGCCATATGTAATACCTCCTTACAATACTATGTTTTATTTTAACATAATTTTCTGAATACATCGTTGTTTATCTCCGGAAATGATCTAGTGTAAAATTACTCGTAACGGTACATACTCGTATCTAAATTTTATGCAGTTACAGCAGGAACAGATAGTCCTAATGTAAAGAAATTTATCGACTTGGTTGTATCAGATGAGGGGCAAGTGCTAGTCGAAAAAGTTGGCTATGTAGCGGTGGAAATAGAGTAAATAGTTTGCTATACTAGTAATATAATCACATATAATAGTTTTCTAGGGTTCCGTAGCAAATGCTAGTCTGGTCCGAGAGAAAACCACAAATTGATTTTGTGACACGGAAGGATAAAAGCCTGGGAGAGAGTACTGTTTACAGCAGTGTTCCTTAGGCTTTTTTTGTTTGACTAAATCGATGCTGAGGGAAGGAAGTTAAAAATACTTTTTTGTCGCCCGATTAAAGGTTGGATAGAATACCTTAATCCGCTTTGGAGGGGAACCATTCAAAGTACTCAGCTAAGCGTGAGGCTCATTTTGCTTAGAGCCAACTACTCAAGTAATAGTCATTCAGCGGTGTCTAACAATAATATGGAGGAATTCGCAATGAACAAACAATGGTTAAGTGTCATAATTGCTGCTTTTTTTGAAGTCGGCTGGGTCATAGGTTTAAAACATGCAGGAAGTGTACTCGAATGGATGGGTACCGCTATTGCAATTGTTGTGAGCTTTTATTTACTAATTAAGGCAGGAGAGAGTTTACCAGTCGGTACTGTTTATGCAGTATTCGTAGGCTTGGGTACAGCGGGTACTGTGTGTGCTGATAGTTTACTATTTGGAGAGCCATGGAAGTTAGCTAAAATAATATGTATCGTTGTTTTACTTGCAGGGGTCATTGGCTTAAAGCTTGTTACAGGTGAGCCTAAAGATAAAGAGGTGAATCAATAATGGCATGGATTGCATTAGTTG